>NZ_JAMYNR010000004.1:0-340913 GCF_040319155.1 Mesorhizobium sp. M0954
GTTGCGATTTCGGTGGCAGAACCACCCGATGCATAGTGCAGAGTTGCCATCCATAATCCCTCATTTTGATTCGATAGCGCCCCGCGGATGTCTGCCTACTAGAGGGTGTATATTAGCGCCAAATCACATACCTGCAGGCTCTGATAGAATGGTTGATCGCCAATAGGAATGCTGCACGGAAGGAGTAACTTCCATGGACATAATAAATAAGTAACAAGAATATGATCCCATCAAAAGGGCCGTGTTTTATCCAGCCCATCTGGTTAGATTGAAAGACAGATAGTTAAATATCTAGAGCGTATCTTGCAGATCGCTGAAATAAACTTGTAAATTATGTTTCTATCTAACTGTTCACCCGCGCATTGAGAGATCAGACAGACGTTCACCTAAGAGCCAGACCCCTCCACAGTCTCAATCCCGCAACCAATTAGTTGTGGATAATTCGTAGGTGTCCGCGCGTTCGTCGCGTGAAATCGGTCGGCAGATCAGGTCGCCGGCGTCGGAACGGTCCGAATCGGCTTATCCGCTGGTCGCAAGGAGGCAGGTTGCGCCAGGAGTTGTGGCTGAGGGGTCGACTATCATGCCTGGTAGCACAAGCGGGACAAGCTGAGGCGCGAACCCGGACCGGGAGCTTAGGAATCCGACGCGCCCAGCGTAGAGCAGCCGTACAACGCACGACTGTCGGAAGCGCTTTCTTCGGTTGCCTTATCAGTTGCAAGTCCGGCTTGGCCGAACCCCTAGAGTTCGAGGCGCAATTCATCACCGTACCCGTTCCTATGCACCACCAGATGCCGTCGAGGCGGTTCGCGATACCCGTAAGGCCGTGATCCCCATGCAGTTTGCCTCATTCAAACAGACGAGGACAGTATGCAAGCCTCCTCCTACCGTATCCTTTCACGCGCACAGAAGTAACGAAGCAAAACCATGAAAGCAGATGCGAAAGGCAGTTACTTCACGCGACCGGAACACGGCGCACGGACGGGAGCTTCGGGATGAATCCGCATCTCGTTTGTGTGGGAGGCGAAGATCACGCCCTGAGAATTCCGTTCCTAATGTCGCTGCGCGAAAGCGGCTTCCGGGTCACGGCAGTTTCAACCGGCGATGAGGCTGCGTTTTTGCGGCATGGCATTCCGCATCGCCGCTACGGTTTCGACCGATTTGCCAGCGGCACTGGCGAGTGGACCGCTGTAAGAGCGATTCGGAAATTGCTTGCGGAACTTCGGCCTGACATCGTCCAAAGCTTCGATACCAAGCCTAACCTGCTGACACCCATTTCGGTGCGCGGAACGGTCCCGGTCGTGCGCACGATCAACGGCCTGGGCTGGACATTCTCATCGTTGGAACCGCGTGCTCTGGCCTTACGTCCAATTTTTTGCGGACTACAATGGCTTGCCTCCTTCTGGACGGCAGCGACGGTATTTCAGAATCGGGACGATGAGGCTTTCTTCAAGCGCTTTCGATTGATTGAACCTGGCAGCGGAAGAGTGATCCGCAGTTCTGGCATCGATGTCGATGCGTTCGCTATGGCGAGGCATCTTGCTCCGCCGGCGGCGAAAATGCGCCAGGAACTCGGGCTCCAGTCAGCAGAGATCGTAATTTTTGTGGGCCGGCTAACCCGCCAGAAGGGCATCCCGACGCTGCTCCAAGCAGTCCCCCGCGTCCTTTCTAAAAGGCCTAATGCGCGTTTCGTGCTTGTCGGCCCTTGGGAGTCCGAAGGTCCATTTGCATTCGACAAGTCGGAAATCGATAGACACGCTCCTCATATCATCGCGCTAGGCCCACGACGCGATGTTCCAGCCCTTCTTGGCATGGCCGACGTGTTCGCCTTCCCCACACAATATCGAGAAGGAATCCCGCGCGTCCTGCTCGAGGCAGGGCTGGCGGGATTGCCCATGGTCGCCTCAAAGATGCCCGGCTGCAATGAGGTGGTCGAGGATGGATGGAACGGCTACCTAGTCCAACCCTACGACGCCGATGGCCTTGCATCTCGAATAGTCGACATCCTGTCCGACCGCAGTCACGGAAAAATCATGGGCGGTCGTTCTGTCGAACTCGTCCGTGAGCAGTTCGCGCTGCCGCGGGTGGTCGCTCAGTATTGCGATCTGTACGAAAATATCCTTGGCGCCAAATCCCACGGTGGCCTCGCCCGACCGGCGTATCCGGTCTTAATTAGAGACGATGCTGTCAGCGGTAGATTGGATGTGCGCCGATGATCCGGGACGCGATCCTGGCCTGCGGGCTCGCAACGACCTATGCGGAGCAACTCGACATTCCCGGGTCGCCCTTGGGGATTGGCGAACTGTTCCTCGTGCTTTGGATCATGCTGTCGATCGCGCGCGTCCTTGCCGGCGGTCGCCTGGAGACCAGGCCGGCGCTGACACTCCTTGCAAGTTACTGGACGATCATGGCGCTGGCTCTGGGGGTCGGCACCGTTGTCGGCTATCTGACCACAGTTCTATACCTGACGGGCCTGATGCACGATACGATGGCCTACCTGCTGTTGGTCAGCGTCACCTGCCTTGCCGCTGCAGAACCCGACGCCGACCGCCATCTCCGTCGTACTGGCTGGTGGGTCGTGGGTATCGCGAATATGGCCCTTGCCATTCAGCTGGGACAGGGCTGGGGCTGGATCCCCCGAGCTGGCGTCGATCCCTGGTACTGGGACCGCTTTCGCGGCTGGTCGCACAATCCAAATCAGCTCGCGCTCTACTGCGCAATCTTTGGCCCGCTAGCCTTGCATCTTGCGACCACCACCAGCAATCGATGGGGCAGGTTTCTTGGGATCGCCAGCTTGTTCCTAACCTTCTATGTCGGGAGGCTGACAAAGAGCGATACCTATTTGTATACCAGTATCCTGACCTGCCTGACGTTCCTCGGGCTGCGGATCAGGACATGGCTCAAGACCGGTGGCAACAGGGGCAGCTTTTCACGGCAAGCCGTCCTCCTGTTGCTCGTCGGTATCCTTCCGTTGGCGATCGCGATAACCCCCTACGCCGTGACGGAGGCGAGCGTCCTCGAAAACTTCGCCAAGGGCCTGACCAAGGACAAGGGCGGCGAGGCCACTGCCGAAACCGCCGCACTCCGCGTGCATCTCTGGGACGAAGCAATAGAGAAGGGCGCGGAATCCGGGTCGTTGGGCCTTGGTCCAGGTCCGCATCTCGAGCGCCCATCAGTGTTCGAATCGCAATTTCTGGAACGACCCTTCGAGGCTCACAACACGATCCTCGACCTGTACACTCAAGGTGGACTTATTGCGGTTCTGGCGCTGGTCTGGATCGTCAGCGCCGCCATCGTGTCGGTATGGCGTGCGAAGCTCGACGCGCTGTTAGCGCTCGTGGTGTCAATCGCTATTTTCGGAATGCCGCACCTGATCATCCGTCACCCGATCGTGTGGTTTGCGCTGACCATCTGCCTTGTCGCCGGTGCTCCGAAAGCAGTTTCTGCAATCTCCAACAATCCGGGTTAATGGCATGTGTGGTATTGCCGGAATTCTTCTTGCCCCCGATTCAGCCGACACGAAGCCGCTCAAGGCAATAGAGCAAATGACGGCCGCGCTTCGTCACCGCGGACCGGATGGCGAGGCATTCTGGATACACAGCGAAGCCGGGCTTGCCTTCGGTCACAGGCGTTTGGCCATTGTTGATCTGTCGGAGGCGGGCTGCCAGCCAATGCATTCCGAAAGCGGCAGATACGTCATTACGTTTAACGGCGAAATATACAATTTCCGCGATCTGCGCTGCGAGCTGGAAAGTACAGGTAGTCATTTCAGGGGCACCAGCGATACCGAGGTCATGCTTGCCGCCATTGAGAATTGGGGCCTCGAAAAAGCACTCACACGCTTCGCCGGAATGTTCGCGCTAGGACTATGGGATCTGAAGACGAGGACGCTCCATCTCGCCCGCGACCGAATGGGCAAAAAGCCGCTTTATGTCGCCTCAACACGTGATGCGCTTGTTTTTGCCTCTGAGTTGAAGGCGATCACCCGTTTTCCAGGTTTTTGTCAGGAGCTCGATATCAATGCGGCCGCGGCGATGCTTTCGAACGGATGGGTACCGGATGACAGCTGCATCTGGCGAGGCGTGTTCAAATTACCGCCGGGTTCGGTCCTGTCGGTGACGGCCGCTGACTTCGCCGCGTCGCGAAGTGCCGCCTCGCTAGCGCATCGTATTCGATACTGGTGGTCGCTAGCCGAAACCGCCGCCAAAGGGCGGGCGGAGCAGGTCGTCGGCAGTGACGAAGAACTTACCACTGAACTGGATGGCCTGCTTCGACTTGCCGTTCGGGAGCGCATGATCGCTGACGTTCCGCTCGGGGCCTTCCTGTCGGGCGGAATAGACAGCTCGACGGTTGTAGCCCTGATGCAGGCTCAATCGGACAAGCCGGTGCGCACGTTCACGATCGCTTTCGGAGAGGGCGGGTTCGATGAGGCTCCCCACGCGGCGGAAGTCGCGCGGCATCTGGGCACCGACCATACCGAACTCCACCTTTCGGCTGCCGTAGCGCGCGAAGTCATTCCAGAATTGCCGCAGATCTGGGACGAGCCTTTCGCTGACGAATCGCAGATACCAACTCTGCTGGTGGCGCGGCTCGCCCGCCGGCACGTTACGGTGGCTCTGTCGGGTGACGGTGGCGACGAATGCTTCGCCGGCTACGCCCGCCACTTCATGGCTGCCCGCCTGCGACGACAGCATACTCTGCCGTCGGCACTGCGTCGGGCGCTCGCGGCAGGCACTGGGTTACTGGCCCGTGCAGCCCGTCACGATCTCGTCGGGAAGCTGCCGCTTTCGGAGGGTGCACGGCATGCGCTGCGGGGCGACCGGCTGGATCGCCTCGCTCAGCTACTCGCTGCAGCCGATGAGGACGAGTTGTTTCGGCGACTGACGAGATCGTCGACCGAGAACCTCAGCCTGCACCAGCCCCCCTCATCAATCCACGTCGAGCACCGGCTTGATGGGCTGCTGTCCCGTCTTTTGTATGACGATATGGACGGCTACCTGCCCGGCGATATATTGGTGAAGCTGGACCGCGCCAGCATGGCCAACAGCCTCGAGGGGCGGTGCCCGCTACTCGATCATCGGGTTGTCGAATTCGCCTGGCGCCTGCCGACGAATACCAAGGTTCGTAATGGCAAAGGTAAGTGGATCCTTCGTCAGCTGTTGCGCCGGTACGTTCCGCAGCGACTGATCGAGCGGCCAAAGCAAGGTTTCGATGTTCCTATAGCAGTCTGGCTGAGGGGCCCGCTGCTCAGTTGGGCAAACGATCTTGTCGCCGATATGCGCATCTCCGGAGACGGAATTTTCGACCTTGCGAAGGTGGATGCGTGCTGGCGCGGTCACGTCGATGGCAGGCACGACCATTCTCGCGAATTGTGGCCGGCTTTGATGTTCCAGGCCTGGCACAACGAGGCAAGGCGGCCATCGCCGCCAGCAACGGGTTCTCGCGTGCCCGAACTTACAGGAGATTAAGATGGAAGGGTCCATAGTTAGCCGCATCCACCTTCCGCACGTTACCGAAATGCACTTGCCTGCGCGCGAAATCACTCCGCGCATGAAACGGCCGTTACGTGAGCAGATGGACACGCAAACCCCGCTCCATCAGCTCCTCGTTACCCTCTCAAGAAAAAAGTGGTTCCTCCTGGCCATGGTCGTCGCAGGCGGTGTCTTGGCCGCGCTTGGAGGGCTTGCACGGCCTGCCCTATACGAGGCCACCACGCAGGTAATCGTCGACGCACCTAGTAGAGCAGCCCCTGCCGGCGGCTTGATCTCTGCTCAGGATCAGCTGGATTCCAGCATTGACGACCATATCACCATGCTCTCATCGCAAAGCCACCTGCGAAGCGTAGTGGCAGCGCTGCGCAAAACGGATGCTGCCAATGGTGCTAAACAGGCTGGTGCTCGAACCGGAAACCATCCTCCGAAGCCTGTTGGCGTCGAGCCGCTGAATTTGCGCTCGGTTCCAGCCGATTTGCTGGCCAAAATTTGGCCGCGAAGCACGCCGGCGGCGCCAGATGCGGCTGAACTCAAGGTGCTGCGTGAAGGTATGAGGATCGGCCAGGAGCTGCGATCGAGAGTTATCAGTGTCGGCTTCACCGATCACGATCCGGCGCGAGCCGCTCTGATCGCCAACACGTTCGTCGAAGTGTATATTGGCGATCTGGCAAGGAAAAGCCAAGCGTCGGACAGGCTGGAACTCGACTCGATAGTCTCCGGGCTGCCGACTATACAAAGCAGTCTGGCAGAAGCGACCGATCGTCTGGAGAGATATCGGTTGAGCCATGGCGCGGTCGATCAAGGTGCGGCGGACAATGCTGCCAAGGAGACAGCCGAACTCACTCAGCAAATTTCCTTGTCGAAAGCGGACCTCTCCGCAACGGAATCCCGACTCCAACACATTCAGGACTTGCGAAAGGGGGGCGCGCCCGTTGCCTCGGTAGCCGAAGCCATCGGATCACCCTTGCTGGCCGATCTCTTGGCAGGCCAGGCCAACGGCACGGCAGATGAGAATGTCACAAATGCGATCGATCGTGAGATCGAACAAGAAATCGCCCGCGTCGCTGCTGAGGCAAACATCTATCGCTCCCAGATTGCGGCGCTGCAAAAGCGTAAGGATGTCCTAGATGCGGTTGTGGCCGATACAGCCGGCCGGCTTTCCGGACTGCGTGCTCTCGAGCCGCAGGTCAGCATCCTGACGCAGCGCTACAACGACCTTTTGACCCGGCAACAGGACTTGATGCGGCGTATTGCAAGTCCATCCCCCGGAGTCAGGCTTCTCTCAGCGGCGTGGCCCCCTACCAATCCAACGACTCTTTCGCCAATTTTTCTTATTCCGCCTGGCATGGTCGTGTTTGGCCTGATTGGAGGGATTTTCATACTTGTCCGCCAACGCTTCGATCGCACTTTGCGCGGAGAGGCCGAAGCTGAAGCAGCGCTCAAGGTTCCGTGCCTCGGGCTAATACCCCAGGCTCCCACAACGCACGCGAAGCGACTGCAGCAGCTGGTTTCAGGCCAGCAGGGGTGCAGATACAGCCGCGCCGTGACGTCCCTGCTTGTCGCCGCGGCGCCCCAACAGGCAAGGGATTACTCGAACATAATCTTGATAACATCCTGCGGTGAGGATGATGGCAAGACCGAGCTCGCATGGAGCATGGCCTTGGCGGCCACCAGACTTGGAGGGCGAGTACTCTTCATTGATCTGGACCGCACGGACCACCGCCTTACGGGCGAGTTTGTGAAGGAATTCAGCGCACGTAAGCCGCACAATTTTTTCGGAGACTATGTGAGTGACCGTTGTGCACTGCACGATGCGATAGCAGGAATGTCGGCGATCGGGATCGACTTCATGGCGCTCGCACCGTCGGAGGATCTGCTGCCCTTGCTGTCCAGTGTCGACGGCTCCCCTTTCAAAGATGAACTGCACTCGATCTATCGGGTCGTCATCATAAATGGACCGCTGGGGCTTGAGGGACCAGAGGCCAGGCTCCTGACAGGCTGGGGTGACGTGGTTCTTTTCGCCGTTCGCTGGGCGAAAACGCGACGCAGCATCGCGCGAGGCGTTCTGGACCTGCTTGCGGGCGATGCACCAGCTTCGGTCCCCGTCGCAAGCGTTCTCACGAAGGTTAATCTCAGGAAGCACGCTGGTTACCGGTTCGGGGACAGCGCTGACCTCTTGCTGGAGAGGACATGACGAGCGCGGCTCTTGTTGTTGCGCACTTCCCGCTTGGTTGAAAATCACCGCGCTAGGCGCTGCGCCGATCGGCTGCTGGGCGCGGGCCATCCGGCAGTAGCTGGGGTTGTCGCGGAGAGATCCATCCGGAGCGTGGGTCCGAAGTGTCACAACGGAACCTACGGCCAGGAGCCGCCGGACGGGCATTCATGAATTCCGGACCCCATCTGAGGCAACGCGCCTGACGCCGTCCTTCGTCTGCTTGGCGTTCACCGCGCGCCTAGTGGTGTCGAAATCACCCTTCACGCGGACCCGCTCATCGCTGCTTGGCTTGGCGATGAATCCGTAGCGCAGGTGACGAGACTTTGTCGATCTTTGCCCAGAGTGCGCTCCCCCCCATCGTCGATGCATTCCTGACCGCGTATGCCCATGCCGGCAACCGCGATGGTGAAATCGCAAGGGCAGTCAAACCTTGCGCAATCCGTTGCGCTTTGCTTCGCGGCAGGGCGCGCACGAACTCACTCACGCTACCTGGTTTCTCTCCCTTTCGGAAAAAGCTGTGGACGATGTCTTGTTTCAGGAATTTGGCGAGATTGAACGGCTCCCGCTCGCACTTGCTCAATTGCAAGCCGTGCCGCTGACATATGGCATCGAAGGCTTCTTTCGTCCATCGGCCGATGTGGTTTGGTGGCATGTCTATGAGCGAGCCATGGGACTCCATGTAGTAAGTTCTGTTTTCATTTGGCACGGCGATAAAGGCAGATCCTTGCGCCTTCAGAAGATATTTCAATCGAGCAAAAACGTCGTCCACTTGGTCCATATGCTCGAAGACTTGAAACATGAAAATAAAGTCGAAGGACTCTTTCATAGAATCGAAGCTGTCCATCCGAAAATCGCCTGAATAGGTCTTAAAGCCTTTCGACGCCAGTACAGACCTCGCCGTTTCGTTGTAGTCGACCGCAGAGATGTCGGAAACATGGAAGAATTTATTCTTGATGCGATCGAGAAAATATCCGAACCCAGACCCCACTTCGAGGGCAGTTTTTCCGCCAGTCTTCAGGCCCGCGAGCTCTTCGATAGTCCTTGAATATTCCCATTTCATGGTCGGATAGGAAGGGTACGCCCAGGCTAAGTTATAAAATTCAACGCCGCCAGCGACGAAGGGATCTGCAAAACCGAATCCGCAATCTGCGCATTTGCGGATATCGCATGTGTTGCTGCCCCAGAGATCCGACAGGTGGCTTGTTAATTTTCGAGAGCGGTCGGGGTCCTGACGCGGATTGATGAAATGTCGAGAGGCCTCATCTGCTGTCACTTCGAACAATTTCGCGGTTGATACACTGGCACACGCCGGACAAATGGTCATCTCGCTTACCCCTAAAGGCCAGACCGAAGGAAAGCCGCCTTCGACGGTATATGATGCGCCCCAGCCCGCCCGCCGTCGCGCTCGACGATGCCGCCATGCTCAGAAGCTAAATCGTCTCAGGCTACGCAATCGACCCAGTCTCGGGCGGATCGCGAACACGTAAGTAAGAATGTGCTGGCTCGCTATTTTCATAACTGACGGGCGAAGAATTTGCATCGCATCTCGGATCGTCGCCCGCCAGGGTTGCTGGTGGAATCTGCTGGGAAGACGAGCAACCCGCAGCGCCCGTAACAGAGTCTCAGGGCAGGGAAGATGTTTACGATCCTCGATGAGGTTCCAGTTAAGCTCTTTGACGGCAAGCGTTACCTGATCGACCTCATCGAAACTCTTGGTTGTAGTGATGCTCGGGTGGTTCGTCGCGTCGTAGAAGATCAAGCCATCGTTTATCGCGACCATGTCTCCGTGGCAGGCCAGATCGACAAAGAACAGCTGGTCGACTCCAGCTGGGATTGAATTATGGGCGCGCATCAGGCAACCCGCGTGAATGACGTCGCGGTTGATCAAAAGCGTCGATGGGATGATCCCAAGGCTCCGCGTCGTGCGGACCAGATAGAGGTCCGTCAGGCATTGCTGGCTTGAGTAGACGGAAATTCGTTGCCGCCCCTGCGGTGGCAATCGGAATTTCATCCGATCGTCCTCAATTATATTGGCTGCACAGGTCATGAATGCAGCTGAGGGATGCTTGGTGGAAACCTCGGCAAAGGTCTTGAGTGCGCCCGGGGCGAGCCAGTCATCGTCATGGAGCAGCTTGATCCATTTTCCGGCGCAAGCGAGCATGGCATTGTTGGTATTCTCTACCTGACCGCGGCCCCGGCAGTTTTCGACAATTCGGATGCGAGGCTCGGTCCGCGCATACTCGGCCACGATTGCCCAGGTCGGTCCGTCCCGGCCCTCGTCGTCGCTGACGACCAACTCCCAACTGGAAAAATTCTGACTCAGAATGCTATCCATTGCCCGGCGGATCGTGTCCGGTCGGCGAAAGGTTGGGATTGCAACTGAAATGAAAGGGCGCAGTCGCGAAGCATCAGCGCGATGATGTTGGTCAACCACAGCGGTCGTTTGGAGCTGATCAAGCTGCGATTGTTTCATGGTGCTTTTCCCTCGAGATGATGACCTTGTTTTGGTATGGCAGCTCCCGCTGGTTTAATGGCATGGCTCAAAATATACAGAGAGGCCGCCGTTTTCAGTGCAAACCCGACGCCGCCGCCGGCCGCCATCAGATAAATGACCTTGAGTGGTTCCCAACCTGCCTCAGCACCGGCAAGAAGCGGACCAAACACCAGCGCCGTCCGCGCGCCGTCGACGAGAAGCCGTAGCTCCTGCCGGCGCAGGAGAGCTGGGACATCTTGAAGCGGCGTCGCCAACGCCTGCGCAGCCCCCATGAACGCCAGCGCGGTCATAATGTCTGCGGCGGGAACCCAGGGCGGGCCCAGCAGGGGGACGACAATATATGGCGCAGCCAGGCCAAGCGCCAATATTGGCAATGCAGTGAGGCAGGCTGAAAGCATCAAGAGGCCGCGTGCGGTGCCGAGCAGATGTCTGCGATCACTGTTTTTGTTCGCCTCGGAGACAAAAACATTGCTGAGCGGGGTGGCGATCAGCGTGACCGGCGCAGTCACCAGCCGCGCTGCCACTCCCAGGTAACCCGCAAAAGCGGCGCCAAACAGCGAACCAACAAGTATTGCGGGAAGATTGATAATGGCGAAACTCGCGAGAGCTGAGGGAATGTCAAATAACGGAAACTTGTATTCTCGCCTGGCGACGGCAAAGACGGTACGCCACGGCGCTCGGGCGACGCCGTGTAAGTCCTTCCAGCTCAGAATCCGAGAGCCGAGGAGTCCGATAAAAATGAATTGGCTCAGGATATGGGCATGTACCATCGACTCACCTCCGAAATGGGCGAGCCCAAAAATCAATTGCAGCAGGGCCATGGTCGCCGGCAAGATCAGCCGGCCGAGGGCGAAGTCTCGTAGCAGGCCTGCGCGCAGGCTCCAGCAGTTCATGGCTTCGACGAGACCTGCGCCCGCCATCCCAAGTGGAACGAGCCAGGCGAGGTGGCCGACCCGCGCTGGAGCGATGCTCGCCCACAGCAGTCCTGCCGCAAAGGCGAGGACACTCGTCACCGACACAGCCAGGAGAATGAGCTTAACAGTCACATACGCCCGCGCATTGTCCTTGACACCATAGAGAGAGGCCTCGAAACGCAGTGCTGCGATCGCGCCGAGGATGTTTACGATCGAAAGATAAATCGTGAAGATCCCGAAATCTGCCGGGGAATAGAGCCGGGCCAAAACGGGAATAGCGGCGACGAGAGTCAACTGACCGGCAATCGCCATGGCCGAAACGCCTCCTGCCGCGCGCAGAATACTGCCGATCGGGCTTGGAGGAACACGGGTGATTATTTTCTCGACCGTAGGAACCGTCCTGGATCTCAGAAAGTAGCTTTGGGACATGAGCTCGCGATTCCGAGGAGGCAAAATGCGGTTGACCGGAGCTTACGATGGGGCCTGAACGTCACCATCATCCATCTGAATGACATCGTTCGGCGGAGCGGCGATGTAGCGAATTCTTTGTGCTCCGGGCGGGGCACAACTGCAGCTCTGAAATTGAGACCGCTCGTTGGACTTGCCCGCGATGAACTGATTTCTGCGGGGATCGCGCGGGCATCGATGCTCGGGAATGTCGTCGTCACGTTATGCGGTACCAACTGGATCTTTTGACCAGACCAGCAGCCGCGACAAGGATGGCCGACGCGTGGATTCGTCGCTCCGACAAGGCGCGGATTACACGGTGGGCTTACACATGCATTAACGTTTGTTGCTGTGTGCTGGCTGCGATGTTCGTTCCATGAAAGTCCCGGTACCATTCGACAAAGCGTTGCACTCCGTCCTCGAGCGTTGTCGCCGGGGCGAAGCCGACAGCGTTACGAAGATCACTCACGTCGGCGCGAGTCTCCAGAACGTCGCCCGGTGGTAGAGGCACTTCCACGCGAATCGCCCGGCAGCCAAGGGCGGTCTCGATGAGCGAAATCAGCCGGTTAATCTCCTCCGGCCGGTCGTTGCCAATATTATAGACGCGGTACGGTGCAGAACTTGTGGCGGGATCTGCGGTAAGAAAATCCCAACCCGGGTCGGGTCGCGGCGGTGCAGCGAGTGCTCGAACCACCCCCTCAGCGACGTCGTCGATATAGGTGAAGTCTCGCCACACGCGGCCGGCATTGGCTACTTCGATTGGTTTCCCCTCGATAATCAAACGCGTGAACATGTAGACTGCCATGTCGGGCCTGCCCCAGGGGCCATAAACGGTGAAGAAGCGCAGTCCGGTCACGGGCAAGCAGAATAAATGACTGTATGAATGCGCCATGAATTCGTTTGAACGCTTGGTTGCGGCGTACAGACTGACAGGATGGTCTGCGCCGTGATGCTCAGAAAACGGTGTGGTTCGATTTGAGCCGTAGACGGAGCTCGACGAAGCGTAGACGAGATGACTAACGCCGAAATGCCGGCAGCCCTCAAGGACGTTGAGAAACGCCACTATGTTCGATTGCACATAGCAATGCGGGTCAGCAAGTGAATGACGCACGCCGGCCTGAGCCGCGAGATGGACAAAGTGTGAGGGGCGAAATTCTGAAAACAGCAACTGAACGCGGGCGGCATCCGCCAGATCAATTCGCATCGAAGTGAAGCCCGGCTCGGCACAGAGACGTGCAAACCGCGCTTCCTTGAGTCGTGGATCGTAGTAGGGGGTGAAATTGTCGACGCCGATGACTTCGACACCCAGACGCAAAAGCCGCAAGGCGACGTGAAAACCAATGAAGCCTGCAGCACCGGTGACGACGATCGGTCCTATCGGGGCGAGTTCCTTCACGGCGCGGTCTGACCGGGATCGGGCGGTTTCCATATTTTCCGCAGAAAGAACGGAACCACCGTTTAAATCATGATCCAATTTTTTGCCCCTTCGACGTCACTCGACAGTGTCGAATTGCCTATTCCGAGATCCCGGCCAATTGTGCCGGGATGTTATGTGCCGGGGCGTCGGCGTTCGGCACAGGTGAGCAGGCGCCGGCCATGCGCTGCGCAACGTGACCTGCCAAGCTGGTTGGAACGGCCTCCAGCACCGGTCGACCAAGCCCCGTCGCATGTGGATGCCGCCAACTAGACCCCAACAACTGCGCGGCCCTTACGGCAGGACCGAAATACGCCCAAGAAGGGCCACCAGTTCCGCCTGGCGTTTTGTTTCGGTCTTGGCGAACAGCGAGGCAAGCTGGGAACGGATCGTGGTGCGGCTGAGACGCCAGCTGCGAGCGATCTCCAAAGGTGCGTCGCCCTGGGCCAAGCGCAAGGCGAGGTGCGTTTCTGCGCTCGTCAAGCCAAACATTCTTTGCAGCGTCCGAGGATTTGGCCCCGACCTGTTGTCGCGATCCAGCAGCGCCACAATGCTCGTTCCGTCGGGAGCTATAACGCCGTTCTCGTTCAGTATCACCGGTCGGTCGCCCCTGCTGCGGATCACCACCCAAGACAATGAGCCCGGCAGGAATTGGCCCGGAACATTCGCGATCAGCCGCCTTAGGGCGGCCGTAAGTCCGCTCGCCGTGTCGGCCGCTTCGCCCTGGCGCTCAAGCGTGGTTTGGGCGGCTGCGTTCCACTCGACTACTTTTCTTTCGCGATTCAACACGAGATAGCCACAGCCAATGCGATCAAGCACGCCGGTTATGGATTCCAGACTGCGGCCTTTTGGTTCGCCGAACCTTGCGCCCAATGGATCCGATGCGCGATCGGGAAGGTGACCAGAAGAGGGCCGCGTATTCCGCGCTTCAAAATCATACTTGGTCCTCGTAACAATATACCGATTGTTCGAAGAAGCATCGACCTGTCTATCGATCAGATTCATTTTCTACCCCTAACCCAAAGTTTCACACGCCCGAAATAAGTATTCGGGATTCATGTAGTCTTCTATGTGTAGCTGGATTATAGTCTTCTATGCGCTGACGGATAATACGTTCATCATCACCTTGAAAACTTAATATGATCCGACAGTTCTAAGGCAGCTCTTAGGCCCCGCTGCGTCCGATAAAATGCGCGCTATGATAGCGGTATGGCAATCCGGCAGTGGTACTAAGCTGTACGTTTTTTGCTCTAGTCTCGACGGGCTAGTCAGAAGGTTGTAGTCTGTGTCCATGAGCTCGCAGTCGCGCAGGTCGAATTCGAACCCGTCGGGCAGATTGCTAACTCATATTGCGTCTGCATCGGTGTTAGCTGCCACACTGATATTTGAAATAAAATCGTCAGCCTATATTGGGCAAGGCGCAAGTTTTCTGGAATTTATTCCGGCTATTATTATTATCGCTTATCTCGAAGACCGCGTACCTGCGCTCGCTGCGACCATTCTGATGGTTGCTGTCGGGCTGTGGGCACGAGGACACGATCAGATTTCAAGTGGAGACTGGGCACGCGCAATCCTGCTTCTGGTTTCGGGTGGCGTGATTGCCATGACCTTCCATCGTCTGCGGCAGGACTTGCGTGAGTTGCTGGAAGTCGCGGAGGCCAGGCTCGCTGCCGTCGAGGCGACCGAAAGCCGCTATCGTTGGGCCTTCGAACGTGCTGCCATGGGATTCGCGAACACCAACAAGAAAGGTGAGTTGCTGCAGTCCAACAGACGCCTTTGTGAGATGACCGGGTACAGGGAGGAGGAGCTTGCCCAATTACAGCTTGATACGCTCGCCCATCCGAACGACCGGGATACCTTGGCGCAATTGCTGGCGAGGCTGGGCAATGACATTTCTTCGTTCGTTTCGGAGGTGCGTCTGTCACGAAAGGACGGTACGGCATTCTGGGCCAGGCTAACGCTTTCTTCGTCCGTGCCCGAGGGTGGCCTCTCGGAGAGCATCTTCGTGGTGGTCGACGATATTTCGGAACGACGCGCTGTTCACGAAGCGCTTCGGGCCCAGAAGGAATGGCTGGACCTCGCTCTGTCTGCTGGACGCTTGGCCACGTGGCGCATAGACCTTAAAGACGGGATAGTCACGGGCTCGGACACGTTCTGGGACATTCTCGGCCTGGCCCAGGCCAATAGCCGCAGTTTGGAGGAGCTGTCAGCTGTCGTTCATCCGGCGGACTGGCCGAAGCTGGCGGCATCGAGAAAGGCCGCACCATCGGTCACGAATTACGATGTCGAGATACGCGTCCGCCGACCGGACGGACATATCCGCTGGGTTGCGCTGCGCGGAAGGGAGGAAAGACATGATGATGGTGGACAGCGGCTTGGAGTGGCCGCCGACCTGAGCGAGAGACGACAAACCACGCTGCTGCGCGCCGCGGCAAAGAAGCGGGAGCGCATTATGCTCGAACAACGCCACAGGTTCGGCAACGTTTTCGCGGTGATCACTGCGCTCGTGAAAATGGTCGATGCTCCTGGAAACAATGTTGCCAAATACAAGGAAATGCTGATCGACCGGATACGCGCGCTTGAGGCAACCCATCTGCTTCTTTCACGCAACGGCAGCGTATCGGGGACGCTAAACGATCTCGTTGCTCAAGAATTGCAACCATATATGGGAACACGCGCCATATCGGTCGGCGGTCCTTCCGTGACGATGTCGGGAGGCGCCGCCGAGAGTTTTGCGATGATCGTTCACGAGCTTGCCACCAATTCCATGAAGTATGGAGCGCTTGGCGATCCAAAAGGCCGGATCGACGTAAGCTGGACGTTCGCACCTGAAGACACAGGCAGCGAGATCGGGTTCGAGTGGGTGGAATCGGGGCGGCGGCGGACCTCGAGCGTAGTCCGTCATGGCTTCGGTTCCATGATAATCGGAGTGGATGGAGCGCCGCTTGTCGGTCACTCTCCCAGGCTGGAAATATCGGACCAAGGGTTACGGTATTCGCTGCGGCTGTCACGCAAGGAAATCGGATTGTAGTGCAGTGCTCCAATCGGAAAGCAGATATCTAAAGGCGGGTCGCGCTGAGCGGCCTTTGAGATGCGCAGGGTTCCTTCCAAGAATGTCGTCGGCCCAAAGCTGCGCCGCGGCTTTGGGATATGCAGTAAAATGCATGAGGAGTCTTGCGACGCCGTTTGCACGTCCAAAAGGACGCGCGGCGCTCTAGCTGGCATGTCTCGAAAGCCAAGTCTTCAGCATAACGGCAGCCTCGGTCCGATTGCGTACCCCCAATTCACGCAGAACCGCAGCAGCGTGGATTTTCGTGGTCGCCTCCGCGATTTCCAGATCGCGCGCAATTTCCTTGTTTGAATAGCCTTCCGCCATCAGCTTGAGGACTTCCTTTTGCCTCGAAGTCAGCCTGCCAAGGTTGACGCCAGCGGTACGCCTCTGTGGGCCTTTGTCGTCGGAATGGGTATGCGCGTGGGTTGTTTGCGTCGCTCCCGGGCGTGACAGAAGTGCAGGAACATAGATGCGGCCGGAGAGGATTTCATTGACGGCCAAAACAACCTCTTCGTCCGTCTGCGATTTTACGATGTAGCCGTGAAGCCCGATCGACAGAGCTGTGAGTATTTCCGAGCGTGAATCGTTTCCGGAAACGATCGCAAATCGCGTGTCCGGATAGGCAGACAGGATCCCGCCGAGCACTTCTTGATTGAACAGGCCCGGCATATTCAGATCCAGGATCGCAAGATCCACGAACGACTGCTCCGCCAGCAAACTGAGCACCGCGTCGAAACAGGACGCTTCAAAGATCTCCACACCTGGAATGCCTGCGGTCAGTGCCAATCGCAAGCCGCGACGATACAAGCCGTGATCGTCGGCGATGACGATTCGATACATTGAACTACCCCAACGCCTATCTGAATGGATTGAACGGTAATGGCCTGAAAATCGTGGCCATCCACTCGTCGATTCATCCAGCCGACGCTGCGGCACCCCCAACACCGCAAACGCCAGATTTCTAATATAATCTTAAATGACGGGAAACGCTCCTCTTTTTTTGCCCCTTGTGAGCGAAACCCGCCGAACGTCGTCGAACATACGTTCTGACCTTTTGGACAGCTGACAGACCGGCCGGTCGTTCAGCAGTGCTATAGGCCTAAAGATATAGAACAGCAAAACGGCTGAATTGTTACCATTCGAATGCACGACGACATCCACCCTGACGGCCACATACCATCCAGATGCAATGTCCGGATCAGGGGACAGTGGAGTAATCTCACCGGTCTTCTACGGGAAATCTCACCGGTTCTTCTGAGGGGACAAGAACGCGTTTCCCGGGTGCTGACCAGGGCAGGATAGCCGGCCCGTGACGATGGCGTTCAGGCCGAATGAACAAGGGAGGACCAGGATGAAAGCGGTTATTCAATGTGGAGGAATGGGAACACGCCTCCGCCCCTTCACTTCGGTCTTGCCGAAGCCGCTCATGCCGATCGGCGCACGGCCGGTTCTCGAGATGCTTCTGAAATGGTTGCGACGCAACGGCATTCAGGAAGTTTATATTACAACCGGGTATCTCGGCCACTTGATCCGCACCGTGTGTGGAGATGGCTCGCAGTGGAACCTGAAAATTCGATATACGCAGGAGATGGAGCCGCTTGGCACCATCGGGCCACTGTCTTTGATCAGGGATGAACTGACGGAGCCATTCATCGTTCTCAATGGCGATGTCCTCACGGATCTAAGCCTCAGTCGATTTGTAGCAGCGCACCGTAAGCACACCGATCCAGTGACAATCGCAACAGCCTGTCGCCTGATCAAGATGGATTTCGGCGTCATCGACGAAGTCGACAATACCGTGCAGGTCTTTCGCGAGAAGCCGACGCTTTCGCATCTGGTCAGCATGGGAATTTACTGCATGAACCCGGATGTTCTGCAGTTTATCCCATCCGGCATACCCTTTGGGTTCGACGACCTGATGCTGCAGATGATGCAGAACGGCACAACCGTGCACGTGTACAAGCATGAGGGTCTCTGGCTCGATATCGGGCGCGTCGACGATTTTCAGAACGCACAGACCATTTCCTGGGAAGACCAGTCGGCCTCGATCGAGGTCACTGCGACGGCTGCATGATGATGATGAAGTCACGAGCCCGGTTCCCACAGTTATCAGTCTAGGAGGTTGTGATGCTCTTGGTCAGTGCCCCGATCTTGGGTGTGCCGGAGAAGACTGCTTTGACCAGGGTCATCGACAGCGGCTGGCTGACCATGGGGGAGCAGGTACGAGCCTTCGAACAAGCTTTTGCCGACGTTCATGATGCGGAGGATTGCGTCGCGGTCAGTTCTTGCACCGCAGCGCTTCATCTCATTTTGCACGCACTTGGCATCGGACCGGGCGACGAGGTGCTGGTGCCATCCTTGACGTTCGTGGCGACCGCAAATGCGGTCCTCTATGTCGGTGCGACGCCGGTTTTCGTCGACATCGAGTCAGCCGACGTGCCGCTGATGTCGATCGTGGAAGCCGAAGCGAAATGCACGGCCCGCACCAAGGCAATCATTCTCGTTCATTTCGCCGGCTACCTCGCCGATCGGGAACAATGGCAGAGGTTCGCCCGTGCCCGGGGGCTACACATCGTCGAGGACGCCGCGCATGCGCCGGGCTTGAAGGAGGTGGGGACATTTGGTGCCGCGGCCGCCTTCAGCTTCTACGGCAACAAGAACATGACCACGGCGGAAGGCGGGGCTGTGATCGCCAGGGATGCCGGTCTGCTCGAGACAATCCGCCAGGCGCGTGGACATGGGATGACCACCGGGACACGTCAAAGGCTGAACAGCCGCACCCCTCAGTATGATGTCACCATGCTCGGATTCAACTATCGCATGGATGAATTGCGGGCTGCGATCGGACTGGTCCAGCTGCAAAATCTGCAAGAGTGGAATGAGATCAGGCGTATCCTGGTCATGCTGTATCGTCGTCTCATAGCGAAGCATTGCCCAGCCGTGACCATCCCGTTCCACGAGCCGCGGACGTCGGCCTACCACATCATGCCTATCCTTTTGCCACGTTACGCCGACAGGCAAGACGTCATCGACGCACTGCGCGGGCAAGGGATACAAACCACTATCCACTACCCGCCGGTGCACCAGATGACGCTCTATCGTGAGCTCATTCCCGGTACTCACTTACCGCGCACTGAAGATTTCGCCCAGCGCGAACTGACTGTACCGCTGCATCCGCAGATCACCGCACCTTTGGTCGAAACGGTGGTGGTCGCTCTTGCCGCGGCGGTCAATAACTGCGCTCAGACAGGAACGGCCGCATGAATGCCCTGGACCTAGCCATTCACAGGCCTAACGGCTCGAGCGCCGCCCATGGGTCTGCGAGACGAGCAATCGATCTCGTCATTGCTGCAGCCGCGGCGATCGTCTTTGGCCCGCTGATGCTGCTGATTGCCGTGGCGCTGCTGCTGGAAGGCGGTCGGCCCATCTTCTTCACACAGACCCGCGTCGGGGCCGGTGCTCGCCCATTCCGCATGTACAAGTTTCGCAAGTTCAGCGTGCAATGTGATCCCGGTGGCTTGGCTCTGACCATGGCCGATGACAGCCGCATGACGCCGATAGGACGGTTCCTCGCGGTCACCAAGTTCGACGAACTGCCACAGCTTTGGAACGTCTTCAGAGGCGAGATGGCAATCATCGGGCCACGCCCGGAGAGCCTTGCCTTCGCCGATTGTTTTCGCGGGGGCTTCGAAGACATTTTACAATACAAGCCAGGCTTGCTGGGTCCAGCCCAGGTTCTCTTCCGGCATGAAGCCCGTTTCTATCCGCGATCGATGGACCCGCTACTGTTCTATCGCCAGGTTCTGTTTCCTGCCAAAGCCAGGCTCGACCTTTCCTATTATCCGCAGCGCACGATCGGCTCCGATGTTGTGTGGATGGTGCGCGGCTTGCTGGCGGTGCTTGGCGTGGTTTCGCCGTCGCCGATCGGAACTTGAGAGCAGGTGGAAAACCCGCGCTCTCGTGGATTTGCAAAGTCAGTGCCTCACGTCATAGGGGGAACGCTTGGGTCATGGCATACAAGGGCAGGAAAGTTCTGGTTACCGGTGCCGACGGATTCATCGGGTCGCATCTCACCGAAGCACTCGTCCGTAGCGGCGCGGACGTCACTGCGCTGGCTCTCTACAATTCCTTCGACAGCCACGGCTGGCTGGACGATTTGCCGGACACCATTCGAAGCCAGTTGAACCTCATCCGCGGCGATGTTCGTGACAGCGCCTTCCTTAACCGGATCGTGCGTGGCCAGGCGGTCGTGTTTCATCTCGCCGCACTGATAGCTATCCCATATTCGTACGCCGCGGCCCAGTCCTATGTAGAGACGAACATCCTGGGCACGGTCAACGTCCTCGAAGCGGCGCGCCAATGGGATACGGAGCGTGTGGTGCACACCTCGACAAGCGAGGTTTATGGCACCGCGCTGACAATGCCTATCAGCGAATCGCACCCGTTGCAGGGACAGTCACCATATTCGGCATCCAAGATCGGCGCGGACATGATGGCGGAGTCCTACGCCAGATCGTTCGACATCCCTGTGGTTATCATGCGGCCCTTCAATACGTACGGCCCGCGCCAGAGTGAGCGGGCCATAGTACCGACCATTATACGCCAGGCTCTCGACAAGAAATGCCCGGCGATCATGGTGGGAGACACAAGCCCGATCCGCGATCTTACTTTCGTGGAAGACACCGCGGCGGCGTTTTTGACCGCAGGTTCCGCCGAGCTCGAATTTGGCCATGCCTACAATGCCGGAAGCCAGCGCGCCGTGACGATCTCGGACATATTGGATCTGGTGATCGAGTTGAGTGGCTGCAAGAAACCAATCCACCGGGACGAGCGCCGCCTGCGGCCGCAGAATTCCGAGGTGCGTGCCTTGCTGGCCGATTCTTCGCTCCTCGAAAGCAAGACTGGATGGCGTGCCCAGACCAGCCTGCGCGAAGGCCTGGAGCGGACCATCGGATGGTGGCAAGGGCGCCTCAGCGAAGGCCGGGTGCGACACGAGATGGGCTACATGACATGAGCTTTCGCCCGGGAGGATTGGCTCTGTTGATTGCGGCTGCCTTGTCGTTGGATTTGACCGTGGCAGGCAGTCGGCAAAGCAGCGCGTCGAGACAATTTGTTGCGCCAGTGACGATGGACTTGCCCGATTATCTCCAACCCGCGACCGACCCAGCCTTCGGGACAATTTTCATGCGCATTACCAAGCCTGGGGCCCTTGGGAATGGAGTCGTATGCGAGAAAAAATTCTGCAGCCACCGTTATTCCAGCGCCCAGGCCTGGAATTCGGACCAGACTCTCCTCGTCATCACCAACGGCTGCAATGGCATGTGCTTTTTCGACGGGCAGACCTATGTCCCGCTCTTCCGTCGTGCTCGATCGGCTGAATGCGAATGGCATCCGCAAAATGCCGATCTGATGATCTGCGTTCAGGACCGGAAAATTTCGACCTGGGCGCCGCGGACCAATCGCGAAGACGTCCTGTTCGTTTCACCGAATTATCGTGATCTTCAGTTCGGGCCGTCCAAAGGCAATCCCAGCCGTGACGGCGATCGCATAGCAGTGCGCGCAATCCGTGGGGATGGCGCGATGGTTGTATTTGCCTATGATCTCAAGCAGCGCCGGAAATTTCCGGACATCGATCTTGCTCAGCTTGCCGGAACCGTCAGCGCCTGCTCGATCTCCCCGCTCGGTGCGAACATCCTGTGCTTTCAGAATGTGAACGAGGACACAGAGCAGCGGGCTATTTTCTCCGTCGACGGGACGTTGCGGCAGAGGTGGACTGACCATCATCGCCCCGGCCATGGCGATATGACGGTGGATAAAGATGGCAGCGAAGTTTTCGTGGGCATCAGCAAGTCCGACCCTGACAAATATCACGTCATCAAAAGGAGGCTGGCCGACGGAAAGGTCACCTCACTTATGAAGTTTGGCGAAGCCGAGCATGCATCCCTGCGGGCATTGGACAGGCGCGGTTGGGTGTTCGTAAGCTATGGCGGCAAGCCGGAAGAGATATCTGCCAATCCCGACTGGGCGCCATATGCGCGAGAGGTGATCGCGCTTCGCCTCGACGGCAGCGGGGAGGTTCGACGCGTCACGCAAACTCACAACGTCCCGTCCGATTACTGGAGCGAGACCCATGCCTCGCCATCCCCCGACGGCTCACAGGTAATCTGGTCGAGCAACTGGGGCGTGCCTGGCGGGCCGGTCTACGAATTCGTCACCCGTCTCGATTGGCCGGAAGAGCCGCGGTCGAACCAGAAGGAGATTGCCGCCAATGGTCCTCGTTGATCGAATGCTTCTTGTCGTGTTCGGTATGCTGGCTGCCATGAATACGGCTGCTGCAGCGGAACCGCGGGTCGCCTATCGACTTTCTGCCGGCGACACCGTCGAGATTGGAATTGCCTCCATCCCGGAGCGAACGCAACGTGCGGTGGTCCAGATGGACGGCACGATCGCGCTTCCCGAAGTCGGGATGGTTTCGGTGGGGGGCTTAACTCCGGCTGAACTGCAAACGCGCATGCAGACGATCTTGCCGACCAAGATATTCCACCAGCGTCTGCCTGATGGGCGGGAGCAAATGATCGTCATCAAGCCGACAGACGTGACCGCCGTGGTTGCGGAGTACAGGCCGATCTATGTGACCGGCGACGTGCTCACTCCCGGACAGCAGGCCTACCGCCCGCTGATGACCGTGCGGCAGGCGATTGCCGTGTCAGGCGGTTTCAGCCTTTTGCGGTCCCGGGCAAACCAGGTTGGCCCGGATCCGGTGGATCTGCGGCGCGATTACGAGTCGCTTTGGGGGGAATATACGAGAGATTATTTTCATAGCGCCCGCATCCGCGCCGAACTTCAGGACAAACCGACTTTCGACATGCAGCCACCACAAGGATCTCCCTTGCCGGCAAGTTTTGCGTCGGCGATCGCGCAGGCTGAAGCGGAAGGGCTGAAGCTCTCGTTGGACAACTTCCGGCAAGAGCAGGGCTTTCTCGAAAAAAGTGGCAAGGATGCTGCTGCACAAACCGAGACCCTGCTCAAGCGCGAGCAGGCCGAAGCGGATGGAGTGAAGGCGGACGAAGACGAGCTGGCGCGCGTAAGGAAAGCGTTTGAGTCCGGAAATCTAACCAATACCCGGCTTGCCGATGTCCGGCGCGCTTTGGTTCTTTCTTCCAGCCGGGCACTCGAAACGTCGGTTGAGCTTATGAGAGCACGACGTCAGCAGGACGATTTTACCAGACAGCACGAACGCAATGTCAACCAAAGAAGAATGGGTCTGCTGACTGAGTTGAAGGATACCAACGTGCGTCTTGCCGACGTTGGCGCAAGACTTCGCGCCGCCAGCCAGAAGTTGCAGCCCACGGGAGCGGCCGCTCTGCCGTTGCCGGTTGCCGGCGAAACGATCCAGGCCGAGGTCACGATCATTCGCAAGGTCGGCGAAGAATGGCGAAAACAGCTTGCCCAAGAAGACACCGAGGTCATGCCGGGAGACACGATCGAGGTCAGATTCAGCAGCGCTCTCGAAAATGCGGCGACCCGATAGATCGGCTGCGCCCCGATCCAATCGGCCGCCGCACTGTCGGTTGAGTGTGGCAACCGCTTTACTGCCTGAAAGCTCTGGAAAACTGGTCGGTGAGGGGCTTCATCAAGTAGGACCAGACACTGCGCTCGTCGGTTCTTATGTGGACTTCGGCGGGCATGCCCGGTTTGAGGATTTTCTCTCCTGTCAGGCACGTCGCTTCATTCTCGACGTCGATACGCGCCGAAAAAAAGGAAAGCTGGCGTTGCTGATCCTTGATCAGATCCGCTGAGACGCGCTTGACCGAGCCTTCGCAAGCAGGTGTGGTGCCGGCGTCGAACGCTGGAAAGCGGATCGACACCTGCTGTCCGGGATGAATCTCGTCGATACGCGACGGAGGAATGGAAGCGTCGACGACAAGGTTGTCGGAATCGGGCACAATCATCATGAGCACCTCTCCCGCGCCAATCACGCCTCCTACGGTATGGACCGAGGATTCTTGTACTGTGCCCGATTGCGGGGCACGAATGTCTGTCCTGCTGAGTTCGTCTTCGGCCACCACCTTGCGCTCACTGAGCTCGGTCTGCTTGGCTTCCGTTTCGCGAAGTTCGTTGGTCACGTCGCTCCGCATTTGTTCGTCGAGCTGAAGCACCTGCAGGTCCGTTTCACTGATGTGAGCTTGGACCTCTGCTATCGCTGCGACAAGGCGTCCCGATTCGCCGCGAGCCCGGGTCTTGTCCAGGCTGACATTGCTCAACCTCTCCTTGGACACCAACTTCTTTGCGTAGAGAGATTCGACATCCGCAAGGTTCTTGGTCAGCAGATCCAGAGACTCGTCCGTTGCAGACTGCTGCGATTTGAGGCCATCGATCTGACGTTCCAGCTGCTTCGCGCGGCTTTGTAATTGTGCCTTCTGGCCAGCCAGCGCCGCAGCACGGCTTTCAAACAAGGCACGCTCGCCACTGACAAGTGCCGCCACTTGCGGGTCGCCCATTTGAGCGCGAAGGTCGGGCGGGGTCTGCATTTCCGGCAGACCCTGGCGCTCGGCCTCCAGTCGGGCCAGACGAATGGTGGCGCGATTGAGGTCCTCGGTGACTATCTGCAGGTTTGCTCGGGTCAATGTGTTGTCCAGCCTGACCAACACATCGCCGGCCTTCACATGATCGCCGTCCTGAGCGAAGATTCCGCCGATGGTGCCGCCGGTTTGATGCTGGACTTTTTTAATGTTGCTTTCGACCACCACGGTTGCGGGCGCAATCACCGCGCCGGCAATCTTGGTCAATCCCAACCAGAGCCCTCCGCCAAAGATCAACAGCAAGCTGGTTGCCAGGCCCAAGAGCAGATTGGCCCGGATGCCATCCGGCTCTGGCTTCGTCTCCAACGAACGGCCTTCGCCACCGGCTGCGACGTATGACACGGCAACAGCAGAGCGATACCTCGCATATGCCCGGCTGCACCCTTGTGCGGCGGAACGACAATGTGCTGCTAGGCTCCGGACCAGAGTACCCCAGGGTAGATTGGCTCGAATCCCATCCGGTTGCGGCTTCTGCCCGGTCGGCGGGCCTTCGCCGCCAACCGCAGCATATGACGACATGGTCACGTTAGACACTAAGCAATACCTCACGCATGCCCGCTTGCACCGTGCTGCAGCGGAACGACAATGTTTGGCTTGTCCGGGCGCGGGAAGGGCCGGACCACATTTGCCAGAACGTCTTCGCGCGAGCCGAACGAATGGAGCATCCCGTTCGACAGGACGAGTACCTGATCGATGTTGACGAGAGCGGAGGGGCGATGCGCAACGACGATCACGATACCGCCGCGCCGACGCACTGCCAGGATTGCGCCGGCCAAAGCAGCATCACCGTCTGCATCCAGATTGGAATTTGGTTCGTCAAGAACGACGAGGAATGGATCGCCGTAAAGTGCCCTGGCAAGCCCGACGAGCTGCCTCTGCCCAGCCGAAAGGGTCGCGCCGCCTTCTCCGATGCGTGTTTGAAAACCCTGCGGAAGACGCATGATCATCTTGTCCACGCCCGCAGCCTTGGCAGCTGCCAGCACGCCTTTTGCGTCGCTTTTACCGCCGAACCTCGAAATGTTGTCGGCGATCGTCCCGTCGAACAGCTCAACGTCCTGCGGCAGGTAGCCAATATGAATGCCGAGCAGTTCTGAGTTCCACTGATCGAGCGAGGCGCCGTCCAATCTTACCGTGCCACGAAGCGGCTTCCATGCGCCGACCAAAGCGCGCACGAGCGTGGTCTTGCCGGAGCCGCTCGGGCCGACGACCGCCAACCCTGCGCCTCTCGCCAAGCGGAAGCTTACATTGAAGATGGTGGGCTTCTGCAGGCTTGGTGGCGCGACGGTCAATTCCTCGACCGCAAGCTCAGCCTTCGGGCCGGGCAGTTCCATTGGCTCTTGCTGGCTATCAAAAGCATCCAGGGCTGCCGCCAGCTCGGAATAGCTTTTGCGGGTTGCCAGAAACCCTCTCCAGTTTGCGATCGCCACATCGACCGGTGCCAGCGAGCGGCCCAGCAATATGGACGATGCAATGATCACGCCGGGCGAGGCCTCGCCGCCGATCACAAGGTAGGCACCAAGCCCCAGCACACATGATTGCAGGGCCATTCGGAGCGTCTTCGACAGTGAGCTTGCTGCGCCGACGACGTCGGAGAGCCGTTCCTGGTTCTTCAGATAAAGATGACTGACCTCGTTCCAGCGCCGGCTAAGCGGGGCGGAAAGGCCCATCGCCTGAACAACCTCTGCGTTGCGGCGGCCGGAGTCGGCCAGAAGCCGCTGCGCTACGAGTGTCTCAGATGCACGAGCCGCTGGTTTGCGGCCGATGATCTCGGCAACCACCGTCAAAAACACAACGGCACATGCGCCGAGCGTTGCCAGCACGCCAAGCGCGGGGTGCAGCAGATAGATGACCACCATATAAAATGGTATCCAGGGAGCGTCGAACAAGACTGTCGGCCCGAGCCCGGAAAGAAAGCCACGTAGCTGGTCCAGATCACGAAGCGGGTGTACCCGGTTCGCATCCGGCCCGGCGACGAGGGGCAGGGAAAGCGAGGCTGCGAACGCTTTTTGCTGCAGATTTCTATGCAGGCGGCTGCCGATGCGGACCAACAGGCGAAGCCTCACGAAATCGAGGAGCCCATAGGCCGCGTAAAGTCCCAGCATCCCGACTGTAAATCCGATAAGAGTCGGCACGCTCTGCGAAGGCAGCACGCGGTCATAGACCTGGAGCATGTAGACGGAGCCGGTCAAGGCGAGGATATTTATCAATGCCGAGAAAACGCCTACGCCGACGAGGCCGTGCACACAGCCGAACATTGCGGAGCGGAGATCGAGCGAGCGCCCTTTGGTCGACTTCATGATGTGCGCTCGTTGACGCGAAATTGCCGCGCAATCTCGTCGATTCTTTCGATGAGGGACAAACTTTAACCTTCCGGGAAGCAGCAGCCCCGCCCCGCTGCTGAACATTACGAATTGCTTACATACGTGCCTTCTTTGATTAAAATGTAGCAAAATCGTGACGCCAGGCTGAGAATTCGGCAACTGGCTCGCCAGGCTGGGGATAACCGGGTCAGGTAAGGAGATATTCCTAATCATGACACCCGGCAGAAGCTTATGATCATCTTTGTAGCATCAAGGCTTCAAAGCGTCTGGCGACGGATGGGTTTTGATTTTGTCGATCGAGAGTTAAACGGTTTTGAGATACACTTCATCGGTACGTCGGCCACCAACGCCGGCTAAATCGGGGAGGCGAGTGTCGTGAGCGAAGAGATCAATGTTGCCGATGCCTACGGCAGGGGGCGCAGCACCTTCATGGGATTGCAGTTGCTGGTCTCGCCCGGTGCGCTTGTTCCTCGGCCGGAAACGGAACTGCTCGGCAAGGCCGCTCTCGATGTCCTGAGCCAACTGAACCTGCCGGTGCCTCGCGTTGTCGACATGTGCTGTGGGGCGGGCAATCTGGCGTGCGCCATCGCGCACCACGCTCCCACCGCGCGCGTGTGGGCAAGCGATCTTACCGACGGATGCGTGGAGGTCGCGCGCCGCAACGTCACCCATCTTAAAATCGAGGACCGGGTAACGGTGCTTCAGGGCGACTTGTTCAGCGCCTTCTCAGGCTTGGAGCTCGACGGCACTATCGACGTGATCGTTTGCAACCCGCCCTACATTTCGGAAAAACGGCTCGAGGGCGACCGTTCGCATCTGGTCGAGCTCGAGCCGCGTGAAGCATTCGCAGCCGGCCCCTACGGCCTGAGCATCCACATGCGGGTGCTCAAGGAGGCGCCGCGCTATTTGCGGCGCGGAGGCATCCTGCTTTTCGAAGTGGGGCTTGGCCAGGACCGGCAGGTCATGAGTTTGCTCGAGCGTTCCAAGGCCTATGAGAGTATCCGGGCAGTCACCAACCAGGCCGGTGAGGTCAGGGTGGTTGTGGGACATACGAGGGCGCAGGCGTAAGCATCGCAGCCGCGGCAGGTAGACGCGCTGTCGCGGCTAGAAACGGCCGGGAAGCTGAAACAGAGTTGCGCGAGATTTCGGAAATCAGTTTCTCTTGCGTCAGTTTCTCTTGCGCATGACGTATTGCGCAATTCCCTCGATGGAATCGAGATTCTCCGGCAGCAGCTCGCTGTCTTCGACCGTGATGCCGAAGGTCTCCTCGATGAAGCCGATAACCTCGAGCACACCCGTCGAGTCCACGATGCCCTGGTCGAGGAGCGAGGTGTCGCTCTCCAGGCTCTCGGGATCGGCTATATAGAAATTCGAGGCCAGGAAAGCGCGAATTTGTTCGCTGCAGGTATCGGTTCTATCCTTGGTAGATAACATTTATTTCGCCTCCGGTACAAAAGATGAATGCTGATCAACTTCGCCCTGGTACCGACTCATGACAGGGCCGTTTTTTTGAGCTTACCCGTGTCGGTCATCGGCAGACTGGGTACGATGACGATGGACTTCGGAACCATGAAGTTTTCCAGCCGTCTCTGGCACTCTTTCTGCAACTGCTTTTCACCGATCATGCTTCCCTGCTCCATCACGACAAATGCCTTCACTGCTTGCCCGAGCAGTTCGTCCGGAACGCCGATGACCGCGGCTTCCCGTACGCCCGCAATGTTCATCAACACGTTTTCTACCTCCTTCGGCGCTATCTTCTCTCCGCGCGATTTTATGATCTCGTCGCCGCGACCGACGAAGTAGAGGTAGCCCTCGGCGTCCATCCGGCAGTAGTCGCCGGTGTATAGGACCTGCTCACCCGGCAGCGGGCCGGGCTTGAGCTTCCTGGCTGTCGCCTCCGGTTTGCCCCAATAGCCCTTCATCACCGTCGCTCCGCGGATGACGAGCTGACCAACGATGCCGGGGCCGACCCGCCTGTCATGCTCGTCGACAATCCACATTTCCGTATTGGGGATGGCGATCCCGACGCTCGACGGCTTTCGCTCCAGATCCTCCGGCGGCAGGTAGGTGCAGCGCTTGCATTCGGTAAGGCCGTACATCGAATAGATGCGGGCGCCAGAAAACAGCTCTTGCAGCAGGAGAATGTGCTTGAGCGGCAGGGCGGCCGCAGTGTTCGTGACGTAGCGAATACTCGAAAAATCCTGATCCCTGAGAGACCTGAGCTCCCCGAGTGCGGCGAAGATGGTCGGTACGCCGGGAAAACCCGTCACCCTTTCTTGCTTGATCAGCCCAAGGATCTGCGCCGGGAAGGCGAATGAGCGCTCAAGCACCAGCCGGGCGCCCGCGCCGAATGCCATGATCATCTGGTAAAGACCGTAGTCGAAGGCGAGCGGCAGGACATTGAGGATCACCTCGTCTTCGGCAAGCGCCAGGTATGAGGAAATCGAGGCGCACGCGGCGATCATGTTTCGATGCGTCAGCATCACGCCCTTGGGCTCGCCCGTCGAGCCGGACGTATAAATGATCGCAGCGAGATCGATGTCGATGCAGCGGCGCCAGGGCGGCGTGCTGCCGGCTGCCGCGACCGCAGCGTCCCAGCGCACAGCATGCGGCAATTCTTGCAGGTCGCTGTGTTCGATCGGCCCGGAGACGATCATGCGGCGCAACGATGGGCAATTCCGCGCCGGCTCCCTGAAAATCGAGTGCAGGTGTTTGTCGGTGATCAGTGCCGTCGGGCGGCAATCGTTGAGCAGATAATCAAGCTTGTCGCTTTTGGTGAGCGGATTGACGATGCACACCACGGCGTTGGCCTTTAGCACCGCCCAGAACGCAATGACGGCCTCGACAGTGTTGTCGGCGAAGACCACCACGCGATCGCCACGCGCAATTCCGGCATCGGTCAAATGGTGCGCTATGGCGTTCGAACGCATATCGAGATCGCCATAAGTGACGCGTTGATTGCCGCACACCAGGGCCACCTTCTCGCCGAGCCGGCTGGCAGAGTGGGTGAGATAGTCGTGCAGGAGCGGTACGGCGCCATGCATCATGCGAGCACCTCTTCGCGGTGTTCGCGGTCGATATCGATGCTGAGCTTGAGCGTGCGGGCCCCACTTGGACGGCTCGCGATAAATTGCCGATGGAGAAGCTGCGTCGACAGCACTCCGACCAGCGCCATATTGTCGGAGTTGGACAGGTCGCCGCCGCCGGCGCTGGCCTGGCACTTGCTCAAGAGCCGGGTAACCGACTTGGGATCGAAGACGTTCGCTTCGCGCAGCGCCGCCTCCGAAAGTGCTTCGCGAATGTAGGCCGGAGCGCCATCTGCGACAAAGCAAAGCGCGTTGGGAGCCCGGTAAGGCTGCTTCTTGCGGGTGACGATTTCCGACGGCACGATCGGTTGCGCTACGCGCTTCAGCACATGCTTTTCATCGAGCACGCGCAGCTTGTAGGCGGCCGGAAGCGAATTCGCGAGTCTCACGAGTTCATGATCGAGGAACGGGAAGCGCCCCTCGACGGAATGAGCCATCAGCATTCTGTCCCCTTGTGAGGAAAGCAGGTATCCCGACATCAGCGTCTGAATCTCGATATATTGGTCCTGCGCAAGAGAGCCCCATCGCGAAAACTCCGGCGGCAGGCGGGCAAGCAGCTCGGACACGGCGTTATGGCGCTCCGTTTGGGCGCGCATGTCTGCCGAAAACAGCCGCTTGATGGCGCTTGTGGTTCGCCAGCGCGTGCCATGCGCAAAACCAGGCGCGTCACAGGCGTGGATGTCGCGCCCGAAGAACTGGCGTGCCATCGCCTGCTGCTGTACCGGCGAGCGGCTGAGATAGGGATAGAGGCGCTCCAGCAGCCGCGAGCGTCGCGTCGAGGCGGGCTGGCGTCCCCAGAAGCGGCGGACCTTGCCTTCGCGGAACAAATCGTAGCCGGCGAACATTTCGTCGGCCCCTTCGCCGGTCAGCACGACCTTGATGCCATGCTGGCGCACCAGTCTCGAGAGCAGGAACAGCGGCGCCGGCGCGGTCCTGAGGATTGGCCGCTCGGTGTGGTAGATCACCTCAGGGAAGATGCCAGCGATATCGCTGCGCGAAACAACCACCTCATGATGGTCACTGCCGGCCACGCCGGCAACCAGGCGCTGGAAATGCGTCTCATCATACTCGGCGTCGGCAAAACGCAGCGAGAAAGTCTGGAAGCGCTCGCCCGCGAAGCGTCTCCCCAGCGTGGCGACCAGCGAGCTGTCGAGCCCGCCGGACAAATAGCAGCCGACCGGCACGTCGGCGCGTACTATCCTGAGCGCCGTCGCGGCGTCCAGGGCGCTGCGCACTTCCTCCACCGCGTCATCAAGCGAGCCGGTGAATTCATCATCGCCGGGTCCGTCAACCTCTGGATAGTCAGGCTTCCAAAAAGCCCGCTCCCGGACGACGCCGCTGTCATAAATGCGGATATGCCCCGGCGTGAGTTCGCTTACTCCTCCAAACACGCCTTGTGGCGGCGCGACAGTCCAGAGTGTGAAAGTCTGATCGATGCCGGCTGGATCGAAGGCGCGGGGTATATCCGCATCGGCCGCGAAAATGGCCTTCACCTCGCTGGCGAAGTAAAGCCGCCCGCCATGCTCGCAAAAGTGCAGCGGGCAAATGCCGAACCGATCCCGAGACAAGACGAGACGAGCTGCCACGGAGTCCCAGATGGCGACTGCCCACTGCCCATTCATTCGCTCGAAGGCGGCCTCGCCCCACGCATGATAGGCATGGACGATGACCTCGGTGTCGCTGCGTGTGCGGAAGCAATAACCGAGCGCAACCAGATCTTGTCGCAGCTCGACGTAATTGAAGATTTCGCCGTTGAAGACGATCCACATTGTGTCGCCCGCGCCGGCGAGTGGCTGCTGGCCGCTTGCGAGATCGATGACGGACAGGCGGGCATGCGCCAATCCCGCACGTCTGTCCCGGTAAAGGCCGCGTTCGTCCGGGCCGCGATGCGCCAGCGCCCCCGCCATGCGTATCAGCGCATCCCGGGAAGGGGGCGCCGCTGCGGCGCTCAGCGACACAATTCCGGCGATGCCGCACATCGCCTAGCCCTCGCCCATTGAAGAGGACACCAACGGCCGCGCGTGAAGATAACGTGCGGCGCGCCGCTTGCTGTCGATATCCTTGAAAACCTTCTGGACCTGCATCACCGTGAGGCTGGTTGCCTCAGCGACGTCTTCGTCGGCGATCCCATGGTTCAAGCCGTAGAGGCACAGATCCATCAGATAATAAGGAAGCGCGAAGTAGAACTCCTCCTGACTCTGCGCCATCGAGAAGGTGTCCGTGGTGGGCGGTCTGCGCCGGACCTCTTCGTCCACCCCAAGATATTCGGCCAATTGGTAGACCTGGGTCTTGTAGAGGTGGACGATTGGCATCAGGTCGGCAATTCCGTCGCCCTGCTTGACGAAGAAGCCCTGGTCGTACTCCAGGCGGTTCGGCGTGCCCGCTACCGCGTAGTTGAGGCGGTCGGCATGGTAGTATTCGGTCATCTTGCGCAGGCGCTGCTTGTAGTTGGTTGCAGCGACGATCTGCAGATAGGCTGCCGACGGCAGGCGCACTGTGTCGGTCCTGCCCTCGGGGTCCTGAACCGTGAGGCGCGTGATGTTGAGACCGTTGCTCTCGAGAACCGAGGCGAGCACCAGCTTGCATTTCCAGCCGTCCCCATATTCGGGAACGACGGTCTGGATTGCTTCGGTCTGCCGTCTATAGGCGCCGGTCGCTTCCAGGGCCGGCGTTATATCCTCCAGGATCGTTTCGATACCAAGGTGTGCGGCGACAATGCGGCCGAGCCTCAGTGAGTCGCCGGAGGAATGGCGCTCCGGCATGAATATCCCGAGGACCTTGCCTTTCCCAAAGGCGCGAACACACAACGCCGCAACGACGGAGCTGTCGATGCCGCCTGAGAGGCCGACAACCACGCCTCGACGTCGCAGCGTGCCAAGGACCTGCTGGCGCAAGATCTGGACGATGCGATCGACTTCCGCGCCAGCGTCGAGCACCAGGGCGTCTTTGCCGAATGATGAGATCAGGTCGATGGCTTGTACTCCAGTTTGCGAGACTCGATTGGCGAATAGGTTTTCGCCACCGCTTTCTCGATAAGGGGACGATTGGTGGTAAGGTGAGGCTCTACAACCAGATCGATGTGGCTGCCGACGATCGGAATCACGTCCAGATGGGCGAAGACGTTATCCCAGCCGATTGCCAGAGGCATTCCGGGTCGAGCACAGCGGAACAGGGTGCCTGTGATCGGCAGAGCCGGCTTTGGCTCGGCCACCCACTGGAAGAAGGCTTGCGCGCGCAAAACCTCTTGCAGTTCTAGTTTGGTTCTAAAGCTCGTCGCGTTGAACTGTCCTTGAGCGAAGCGGTCGAGAAACTGGACCAGTTGTGCCTCGCGCTTCATTGCCACGGCAACTTTCGCGAGGGCGCGGCAAGCCATCCGGTAAGCGGACACGCGGTTGGTTCGGATTCGATTGACTGTGCGCGTAAACGTCTCCCAGCGGGCGCTTCGCTCCCCGACGAGGCTGGTGTCGAGGATGCCGAGGAACTTTACGGTTCGCCCCGCTGCCAGCAGCCGCGCCGCAACTTCGAAGGCAACAGCGCCGCCGAGCGAATGGCCGAGAAGTCGTACATGGCCCGAGGGTTGGGCGCGGCGGATCTGGTCGACGGCGGCGTCGGCCATATCGGCGAGGCTGTCTTGTCCGCGCAGTATCATAGCCAGGGCCGGATACCTGATCGGGGCAACACGGGTCACCTTGCCCATCGCTGCTGCAAAGGCAGCAAGGCTCGGGCCATAGCCGACGGACCCGGGGAACAGAAAAAGAATGGGAGGGTCGTGCTTCTGGGCGCGCGCGCTTTGATCGCCTGCCTGGGCGGACACGACCGCCTTGATCATTTGCTCCAGGCTCATCCCGACGGTGAAGGCCTCAAGGCCGAGTTCCTGCCCGATGGCGCTTTCGATTTCCATGACGCAGTGCAGCAGCTTTAGCGAATCTCCTCCGGCGTCATCCCAGCGTCCTGCCGCTACGCGCGTATTGAGAATGCTGGTCCATGCCCGCTGGACGACCTGCTGCGCGGTCAGCTTGCCTTGCGGCTCGAGCGGACGCGCGGTCGCCGCTGTCTCTCTGGCTGAAAGATCCATCTCTGCAAGTGTCGTGATGTCGACTTTGCCGCTCGGCAGACGCGGAATCTCGGCGATCGTGTGCAACCGCAAGGGACGCAGCGGCGGCGGCAGATTGGTCCTGACAAGCTGGCGAAGCTCGTCCGAAAAGGTCGCTTCGGCCGAGCGCCGAGGAATAGCAAAGGCGACAAGCTCATTCGCGGCCGTGACGATTGCCACGGCATCCGCGACAGAGGGTGCACAACGCAGCACCCGTTCGAGTTCGGCTGGCTCGACGCGTCGACCGTTGATTTTTACCTGGCGCCCCTTGCGACCGACGATGTGCAGTAGGCCTTGATCATCAAGTCGAACGAGGTCACCTGTCGCGAAAATCCGAAGGCCTGGATCGTGCGGGTCTGATGTTGCCGGCACAACCGCCCCCTCCTCCCAATGGCCAAGCAGGACATACGGGCTCCTGGTCAGAAGCTCTCCGCTGCGGCCCGGTTGAACGCGGCGGCCCGCTTCGTCGACAATTGCGAAGGCGATTCCAGGCAGCAGCCAGCCAACTGGAACCGAATCTCCATGCTCTGGCCAGTCTCGCGGCAGGAACCATTGCGAGCCGGTGGTCTCGGTTGACGAATAACCGATCTGGATAAGGCACGTATCGGAGACGGCCTTGCGCAGCAGGGCGATGTCGGTCCAGGGCACCTTCTCGCCACCGATCCGGGCGACTCTGAGTGAATGGAACGCTTCTGCAGGTCCGTCTGCCATAAGCGCGCGAAGCAGTGCCGGCACCAGATAGGTGATTGTCACGTCTTCGGATCGCACCAGGCGTTGAACGGCGCGCAAGCCGACCGCTTCGACTTCGACCAGATGCAAGGTGGCGCCGGTGAGAAGAGCAGCAAGAATCTCCCGGCACCCGGCGATTGTGGCCGGTCCGGTCAATGGCAGGAAAACGTCATCCGAGTTGATGTGGCACGCATCGACATATTGCTGGACCCGGCACAGCAAGCTGCGCTGGCTGTTAACGATGCCTTTGGGCCGGCCCGTACTCCCTGACGTATAAAGCACGATGGCGGGCGCATCGACCGAGACGGAATAAGAACGAGGCACTTGCCCAGCCTGCGAGGCCGCACTGGTCGACACATCGATCCAATTGACCAGGTGAGGCAAACCATCGGGTCGGACATTGCCCTCGCCCAGGACAGCCGAGAGCCGCGCCCCGGCCACGATTTCAAGGATACGCGAGCTAGGATCTCGCGCGTTGAGTGGCACCGAAGGCCGCCCAGCCGTCATGCTTGCCAGCATGGCAATGGGATACCAGGCCGAGTTGGCCTGAAGAATCCCTATCGCCTGTCCGTCTGGGACGGCCGCCGCGATCTGGTGGGACAGCGTCTCGACTGACCGGAGGAGCTGGGAATAGGTCAGACGATTGGCGCCGTCGCTGATTGCAAGCTTGTCGGGGTACTGGCGGACGACATTTCTCAGGTGATCGAAGGCCGCAATGTTGGTAAAATCGACGCCCAATCTTTGAAATGGGCGCAGTACGGGACCACCCTGATCCAGTGCGTATTGTGGGACACTTGACCAATTATCCGAGGTCGTTGTCTGACAATCCACCGCTAGATCCTGATCCGCGACTTCTGATCCCAAATATGCCGAAGACATGAGTTGCCTACGCTAAGATTAGGGTCACTTATCGCCCCCCGCCCCAATCTTTTCATCGATCATTCTGATGATGCCCCGATCTTCGCTCAATGACGCTTGGTTAGTCACTTCGCCTGTTTCGCAAGCCGCCGGCAGAGCCAATCATGCCGGGCTCGCTGGCTGTTGTGGTGCGCATGACACGGACACATGCCAAGGCGGGCTCGAAGACCAAGGTGGGGTCGAAGATGGAATTGCCGCTATTCAGGCATATTGCCTATTCGGTGGTTCTTCCGGACGATACCGCCGATGTTTCGGTGTCGGAATAGCTGCCGGGGACGAAACAATAGGCATAGATCTGTCCCCGATTTTCGTCGGTCACGCGGATCCAATCCTTTTCCCACGTTCGGAAGGTAATACGCCCGCCCGTCATCATAGCTGCGGCTCTGAACGGACTCGGCGCGTTGACAACGCGCACCGAGATAACATCGTCGCCGTCCATACGCTCGACGAGATACGTCTGCATGAAAGCCTCCCCATGCCCCGCTAGATCACCCGCACTTTAACGCCGGCTAATGAATTCGGTTGCAACTGCTTGGCGAAACTTTGGGTCCGATACTTTCCGTACCCACCGGCAACTTGGTCCTCCGTATCCGTCAGGTTTTTCAGCGACGGGATGCCAGTTCAGGGGATGGCAGGCTGATTGCGGCCATGCCGGCGACATGCCAATCTGCGCCGCAACGTTAGGCCTTCGCCTCCGCGGGCAATGGAAAAGGCGCTCGAATGGGCTCCTTTATGCTGTCCGTGATCTGGCATTCTGCCCGTGATTTGGCCTCATCGGACGACCCTGCAGGCCTTTGCGAGACATCCACATAGCGTGGCGTCGCCATCACCGAGGCATAGCAATGTGCGTCGGCGGAGAAATGGGACGGTTCGAGGTTTTCTGAACCTGCCTCACGACGACTGCGTCGTGTCGACGATCCGTTGGAACAGATGGCCTGGTGCTGGAACGTCAATCGTATTTGGCCAGGAAGCGCCCGACGGCGCTGAGGCAGTCGTGCTTTTCCTCCACATGCGGCATGTGGCTGGAATTCGGGAAGACCAGGCCTTCAACGCACGGGATAAGATCCAGAAAGGGCTGGACGCAGGCCTCGGTCGCTTCGTCGTAGAAGCCGCGGAAAACCAGGGTCGGCGCCTCGATCCGATGCAGGCGGTCAACGATGGTCCAGTTCCGCATCGTGCCGATGACGTGGAACTCATTCGGACCGTTCATGGTGTGATAGACGGTCGGATCTTCCTCGATTGCCGCAAATGTCCGGGCGACCTCTGGCGGCATCGGAACGACGCGACAGACATGACGGTCGTAGAAAGCCTTCGTCGCCGCAACATATTCGGGCTGATCGGTGGTTCCCGCCGCTTCGTGCCGGTCGAGCGCACTTTGCACATCGGCTGGCAACTCGGCGCGCAATTGCCGGGCTCCTTCCACCCACAGCGCCATCGAGGCCAGCGAATTGGCCAGGATCAATGCCTTCAGCCCCTCAGGGCGGCGCACGGCGTGCTCGGCCGAGAGTATGCCGCCCCAGGACTGGCCGAGCAGGGCATAATGGCCGGCAATGCTGAGATGGGCGAGCAACGCATCGAGTTCGCCCAGGAAGAAATCGACGGTCCAGAAGTCGCCGCCCTTGTCCGGCAGATGGGTCGATTTGCCGTTGCCGATCTGATCGTAGTGGATGACGGCTCGCCCGGTTCCGGCAAGCTCCTTGAATGAGTCCACATAGTCGTGGGTGCAGCCCGGTCCACCATGAGCGACGACCAGGGGCACCTTGCCCGACCCGATGTCCCCGGTCACACGGTACCAGGTGCGATAGCCCTTGTAGTCGCTAAATCCTTCGGTGATCGCATGTGCCGTCACAGTCCAAGCTCCGCATCATGGCGCGGCAGGAGCCACTTTGGTGCACCCCTCCCAAGCCTTGTTTGCGGCCGACGGTACTAAGCGGCCCAGCGCATTTACAGCTAGCACTATTTATAGGTTCGCCGGTTATGGGTTCGCCCGAGGCAAGGCCGATCGCCCGCAGGTCGCGAGCCTCAATGCTCCGGTTCGAGCAGCCGGTAATGGGCGGCGAGCGCGATGGCATGGAAGCGGTTGCGCGCGCCAAGCTTTCGCGTCGCCGCGTTGAGGTGCAGCGTTGCGGTAGGCACCGCGCGGCCAATCTCACGCGCAACCTGCTTGGCCGTCAGTCCGGCAGCGGCCAGGCGCAGGCACTGACGTTCGCGCGACGTCAGATGGACATGTTGGCAGGTGCGGATTCCGGCGTCGAAACCGGCGTAGGCGGAGTCATGCAGCAGATGACCCAGATCTCCGATCTCGGCGATCAAGGGTCTGGCTTCGAGCTCGAACCCGGCCTCCGGATCGGCACGGATCGCAGTGAAGGTGGCGAGATCGCCGCCGGCAAGGCGAATGGGTACGGTGACGCCGCAGGTCATCCTGGTGTCAAGCAAATAGCTGACCACAGGATCGTGCTTGGACTGGAGCACGCGCTGCATGACGGTGCTCTGAACGCCGCTGTGCGACCAGAGAAACGGTCTCGATACGGTGAGCGCGGCCTCCTGCACCGGGTCAAGCTGATAATATCCGCCCTTGCACCAGAGATCCTGCATGTCGCGCGGCACGTTGCGCAGAGCCATCAACGAGGGCGTGATAAGCTCGCCCTTGTGACTGACCGGCACGGGCGTATAGTCGTAGATGAATGCGGTGAAACCGATAGGCTCCAGCACCTCCGTTGCCACCGCCATGGCAGCGTCGATGCTCATTCCGGTTTGGAACCGGCTCTCTAGATCGCCTGGAAGGCTTTGCATCGGGCAAGCTTACCCGCTGATGATTGCTTGTCAAATAGCCATGTCGGCCGGCTGCTCAACAAATAGGCGGGGATAAGCCTGTCCGACCCTATCTATCTTAATAGCTATCCCGTCCGGCTTCGCTCGCCGTAGTCTTTTGCGATTGGGCCAAGTAGCGGACACCGTTCGCAAACCCAGACTGTTTCAGCCGCGCAATGGTCGATCGACCGGGCTCAGCGCGGCAAAAGCCGAGACGCCTCCATGAGGGAACAAATATGCGACCCCAAAAAGCATTTGCAGCGTTGATGCCCTGCCTGGCTCTGCTCGGCGTGTCCATGATGTCGCCGGCAAACAGTGCCCTGGCCACCGAGGGCAAGCCAGGCGGCACACTCCGACTGCTGGCCAATGCCGCGGCAGGCACCGCCGATCCGCACATCAACTACACGCTGCAGTATTTCCAGATCAATTATGTCCTCTACGATGGCCTGGTGACCTACAAGAAGGCCGGGGACAAGACCGGTTTCGAAGTCGTCGCGGACCTGGCGGAAAGCCTCCCGCAGGTCGAGAACGGCGGCAAGACCTACGTCTTCAAGCTGCGCAAGGGCATCAAATTCGCGGATGGCTCGGATGTCACCACGAAGGACGTGGTGGCTTCGTTCCAACGCATCTTCAAGATCAGCGGGCCGACGGCCGGGACCTTCTACAAAGGCATCGTCGGCGCGGATGCGTGCTTGAAGACGCCTGCGACGTGTACCCTCGAAGGTGGCCTGTCAGTCGACGACGCCGCCGGAAACATTACCTTCAATCTGGTCCAGCCGGATGCCGAGTTCCTGCAGAAGCTGGCTGTTCCGCATGCGTCGATCCTGCCGGCGAGCGCGCCGCCGAAGGACGCCGGCACCGATCCGATCCCGGGCACCGGACCCTACATGATCGCCAGCTACGATCCCAACAAGCTGATGAAGATTGTGCGCAACCCTCATTTCAAGGAATGGAGCAAGGAAGCGCAGCCGGCCGGATATCCGGACGAGATCGACTACGAATTCGGCCTAACCGACGAGGCGGCGGTGACCGCTGTCGAGAACGGCCAGGCGGACTGGATGTTCGACCCGCCGCCGTCCGACCGTCTCGCTGAACTCGGCACCAAATATGCCAAGCAGGTCACGGTTCATCCGCTGACAGCGATGTGGTACGCGCCGATGAACACCAATCTGGCGCCGTTCAACGACATCCGCGTTCGCCAGGCAGTGAACTTCGCGATCGACCGCGCCGCGATCGTCAAGCTGTTCGGCGGCAGCAATCTGGCGCAGCCGGCCTGCCAGATCCTGCCACCGGGCTTCCCGTCATTTGCGGCCTATTGCCCGTTCACCGCCAATCCAGGCGAGAAGTGGTCAGCACCGGATATGGACAAGGCCAAGCAATTGGTCGCTGAATCGGGAACCGCAGGTCAGGAGGTGACGATCATCACCGAGGACACCACGGTTTCCAAAGCGATCGGCGTCTACCTGCAGGATGTGCTCAACCAGCTTGGCTACAAGACGTCGGTCAAGCCGATCTCGCAGAACATACAGTTCACCTACATCCAGAACACCAATAACAAGGTGCAGATTTCGATCTCGCAATGGTTCCAGGACTACCCGGCGCCATCGAATTTCCTGCAGGTCTTGTTCAGCTGTGCCTCGTTTACGCCGGGCTCCGACGCCTCGGTCAATATTTCGGGGTTCTGCGACAAGTCGATCGACGCATCGATGGATGAGGCAGAGGCAGCCACCATCGCCGATCCGGCCAAGGGCGCGACACTCTGGACCGCCATCGACAAGGCTGTGACGGACAAGGCTCCGGTCGCTGTCCTGTTCACGCCAAAGCGCGTCGATATGATCTCTTCCAGGCTGAAGAACTTCACCTTCAGCCCGCAATTCTACTGGATTGTCAGCCAGTCCTGGGTGGAATAGCCGACCGGAGCCAATGCAACGGAGTGCCGCTGGCTCTCCGTCGCATTTCCTTTTCCGGCGGATCAGCGCATCTTCCAGGCCGCGATTTTTCCCAGGCAATCCTGTTCATGGTCAATGTCATTGCGGATCAGCCTGCCATCCCGGTTCGCCGGGCCACCGATGGCCCGTGGCGCACCGCTTGGCGCAAGCTGAAAGGCGATCGTTCGGCAATATCTGCCTTCGCCGTGCTCGTCGTCATCGTGATCGCCTCGCTCGCGGCGCCGCTTTATGCGCGATACGTCTCCGGCACCGATCCATTTGTGACCAATCTCAATGGCGAGATCGTCGTCGATGGGGTGACCCAGCCGGTGCTGCAGCCCTCCACCGAAGGCCTTGGCCTCGGCATGACGCCGGTCGGGCCGACCTCGCGCATCGGACCCTATATGCTGGGTGCCGACAACCAGGGCCGTGACGTCGCGGCGCGGCTGCTTTACGGCGGACGGGATTCGCTGTTGATCTCGGGTGCTGCAGCCGTGCTGTGCCTTGTCCTCGCGACATTCCTTGGGGTCGTTTCCGGCTTCTTCGGCGGCATCGTCGACATCGGCCTGTCGCGCATTCTCGACGTGCTCTGGGCTTTTCCGATTTTCCTGTTGGCAATTTCATTGTCGATCGTGCTGATTGCGCAGAGTATCCAGATCGGTCCGTTCGAAATCCGCTCCGGCAGCCTGTGGCTACCGGTCTTCATCATCGGCATCGTCTATGTGCCCTATGTGGCGCGGCCGATCCGCGGCCATGTCCTGACCTTAATGCATGCCGAATTCGTCACCGCTGCGATCGGCCTTGGCGCATCGCCCTGGCGCATCCTTTTGCGCGACATCATGCCCAATGTGGTGACCCGCATCATCGTTTTCGTGCCGTTGATCCTGGCGCTCAACATGATGACGGAATCCTCGCTGTCGTTCCTGTCGATCGGCGTGCAGCCGCCGGATGCCAGCTGGGGCACGATCATCCAGGACGGCCAGGGCCTGCTCTATTCGCGGCCGGTCGTGGCACTGGCGCCGGGGCTAGCCATTGTGATCACGGTGCTGGCTCTAAACATTCTGGGCGACGGCGTGCGCGACGCGCTCGATCCGAAATCCTCGCCGAGGGGCGTCTAGTGGTTGCCGCGCTCGGCTTCCGGCTTGGCCAGATGGTGCTGGTTATGTTCGGTATCAGCGTCGTCGCTTTCCTGATCTTCTTTGCGACGCCTGGCGCTGATCCATCGGCGCGCATTGCTGGCCGCAATGCTTCGCAAGAGACGCTGATCCAGGTGCGCCACGATTTCGGTCTCGACCGGCCATTGCCGGTGCAATATGGGCTGATGATGAACCGGCTTTTCGTCAGCCGCGATCTCACCTCCTTCGTCAATCGCGGGCAGCGCGTCATTCCGACCGTGATAAGCGCCATTCCCGTGACGCTGTCGCTGGTCGGCGGCGCGGCAGTGCTGTGGGTGCTCGGCGGATTGATCGTCGGTGTGATCGCAGGCGCAACGCGCGGTACATTCATTGATCGCGCGCTGATGATCCTGAGCCTGGTAGGTGTGTCGATCCCGGTCTTCTGGCTGGGCGAGGTCGCCAACCTGCTGACGCAAAGCCGCTGGCACGACAACTGGCTGTTTTCCTGGGTTCCTCCGCTCGGCTACATCCCCCTGACCGAGAATCCCTGGGGCTGGTTCAAGGCGCTCGTCATTCCGTGGTTCACGCTGGCAACCCTTTATGTCGGCCTCTACGGCCGGGTGCTGCGGGCAAGCCTGATCGAAATGATGCAGGAGGATTTCATCCGCACCGCCCGGGCCAAGGGGATCGGCGAACGCCGGGTGCTGCTGCATCATGGCCTCAGGACCTCTTTGGTCGCATTCGTCACCATGTTCGGCCTCGATTTCGGTGCCTTGGTCGGCGGCGGCGCGCTGTTGACCGAAGTGGTCTTCGGATTGCAGGGTGTCGGAAAACTGACGTATGAGGCGCTGCAGACCCTCGATCTGCCGATGATCCTGGCCACGGTGATTTACGCCGCCTTCTTCGTGGTGATGGCAAACTTCGTCGTCGACGTCGTCTTCGTCATAATCGACCCGAGGGCGCGCAATGTCGGCTGATGCTCCCCTTCTGGTGGTCAAGGACCTCACTGTCTCCTTCCGCAGCGACGAAGGCCTGGTGCGGGCGGTGGGAGGTGTTTCGTTCTCCGTCGAGCAGCGCGAGATCGTCGGTGTGGTCGGCGAATCCGGTTCGGGCAAAAGCCAGACCTTGCTCGCCATTATGGGGTTGATCGACAGCCCCAACGCTATCGTCTCCGGTTCCATCCGTTTCATGGGACAGGAGCTGATCGGGCTCAAGCGGCGTGCGCTCGATGCCATCCGCGGCCGCCAAATCGCGATGATCTTCCAGGATCCGATGTCTGCGCTCACCCCGGTGCATACGATCGGCAACCAGATCGGCGAGCAGGTCCGCGCGCATGAAAAGGTGTCGGCGAAAGCGGCACGGGCGAGGGCCGTGCAATTGCTGGATGCCGTCGGCATCGCAAATCCGGATCGGGTCATCGACAGCTACCCGCACCAGCTTTCCGGCGGTATGCGCCAGCGCGCGGTGATTGCCATGGCGCTCTCGTGCAACCCGGCGCTGCTCGTCGCGGATGAACCGACTACAGCCCTCGATGTTACCGTGCAGGCGCAGATCCTCGAACTGATCGGACGATTGCGCGACCAGTTCGGTTCCGCTGTGATCCTGGTCACGCATGATCTTGGCGTCGTCGCCGAAGTCGCGGACCGGGTACTGGTTATGTATGGCGGACGCTTTGTCGAGGAGGGCGGCAAGAGCAGCGTGTTCCGGGCGCCGCTGCATCCCTACACATGGGGCTTGTTCGGCTCGATCCCGCCGATGGAGGGACCACGTCCAGCCCGGCTCGCTGCCATTCCGGGAATTCCGCCGTCGCTCTCCAACCTGCCGAAAGGCTGCGCCTTCAGCCCCCGCTGCGCCTTTCGCCACGACGCCTGTCTGGTTCAACTGCCGATCATGCAAGGCGAGAGCCATCGCGCCGCGTGCCTGTTGCCGGAGCCTACGCGCAGACAATTCGCTGCCCAGAGGCCTGGCGGCGTGGTGGAGATGCAACGATGAATGCCATGCCACGCGAACGTCCGCTGCTTCGTGCCGGCGACCTGTCGAAGCGCTATAGCGTCGGCCGCTCGATCTTCCCGGCGCAGCGCCGGACCGTGCATGCGGTTGATACGGTGTCGCTAGACATCTGGCCCGGGGAGACCCTCGGCATCGTCGGCGAGTCCGGTTGCGGCAAATCCACGCTTGGCCGGTGTCTGGTGCGTCTGACCGAAATCAGCTCGGGGTCGCTGGAATTCGAGGGCCGCGACATCAGCGACGCCTCCCAGCGCCAGCTTCGTCCGTTGCGGCGGCAGATGCAGATGGTCTTTCAGGATCCCAGCGCTTCGCTCAATCCGCGCCGGCGGGTCGGCGATCTGCTGGCCGATCCGTTCCGCATCCATGAACGCCTCTCGGCATCGGAAATGGCGGACCGCGTGGCCGAGCTCCTGCGCCGGGTCGACTTGTCGCCCCAGCACGCATCGCGCTACCCGCACGAATTCTCCGGCGGCCAGCGCCAGCGTATCGGCATCGCCCGCGCGCTGGCGCTGCGGCCACGGCTGATCGTGGCCGACGAGCCGGTCTCGGCGCTCGACGTGTCGATCCAGGCGCAGATCGTCAATCTGCTCGCCGACCTGCGCGAGGAGTTCAACTTGACCTATGTGTTCATCGCCCACGATCTTTCCGTGGTGCGTCAAATCTCGAGCCGTGTGGCGGTGATGTATCTGGGGTCAATCGTGGAGAGCGGGCCGACCGACGAGGTCTTTGCGGCGCCCAGACATCATTACACCGCGGCGCTGCGTTCCGCCGTGCCGATACCCAGCATCGACCGGGCGCGGCGCGGCCGGCTGGTGCTCAAGGGTGATCTGCCCAGCCCGATGAACCCACCCTCGGGGTGCCGGTTCCACACCCGTTGCCCAGCTGCCACCCCGATCTGCCGCAGCGAGCGCCCGCTTCTCCAAAGCATTGGCGAGGGCCGCCTGGTTGCTTGCCATCATCCAGCCGGCGGTTGACGAGGGAATTCTCGTTCAACGATATCCGGACCGTCAGCCGTAATCATTGCTTCGGCGAGAATAGAGGCCGATCTGGACGCCGCACGATCCGGCGCTATGTTGCGCTTCGGCGGCCGGGCATCGCGGATGCCTAATACTAAAGTAACTGTTCTCGCGTTGCCGAGCGATGCTACGATTTGAAGGACGGCGGCCGTACAGCGCTGCGTGATTTTGCGCCGGCGAGGACGGAATGTGGGAGGCCACTCTTCGTGCTGCAGCAGGCTGCCGCCGACATGTTGCTCGGTTGTCGACCATAAGGGAGGAAGTCACCAATGAAGATATCGTACCTGGTCTCGGCCGCGCTTCTTGCAGCGACCGCGATGCCTGCCGCAGCCGCCGAGATTTCCGACGGCAAGATCAAGATCGGCATTCTCAACGACCAGTCGGGCGTCTATGCCGATTTCGGCGGCAAGTGGTCGGTCGAGGCCGCCAAGATGGCGGTCGAGGATTTCGGCGGCAAGGTACAAGGCTCGCCGATCGAGATCGTCAGCGCCGACCACCAGAACAAGCCGGACATCGCCTCCAACATTGCGCGGCAGTGGTATGACACCGAACAGGTCGATTCCATCATGGAACTGACCACCTCCTCGGTGGCGCTCGCCGTCCAGGGAATTTCCAAGGAAAAGAAAAAAATTGACATCGTCACCGGCGCCGCGACCACCGAGCTAACCGGTAAACAGTGCTCGCCCTATGGCTTCCACTGGGCCTACGACACGCATTCGCAGGCAGTGGGGACTGGTGGCGCTCTCGTCCAGCAAGGCGGCGACAGCTGGTTCTTCGTCACAGTCGATTATGCATTCGGCTATTCGCTGAAGGAGCAGACCGCAAAGTTCGTCGAGAGCCATGGCGGCAAGGTGGTTGGCGAGGTGCGTTACCCGCTCGGCTCGACCGACTATTCATCCTTCCTGCTGCAGGCGCAATCGTCGGGCGCCAAGGTTATCGGCCTGGCGAATGCCGGCCTCGACACCTCCAACTCGATCAAGCAAGCGGCCGAATTCGGTATCGTGCAGGGTGGTCAGCGGCTTGCAGCACTTCTGTTCACGCTGGCCGAGGTGCATGGGCTCGGTCTCGAGGCGGCGCAAGGCGTGGTGCTGACCGAAGGTTTCTACTGGGATCGCGACGACAAGAGTCGCGAGTTCGCCCAGCGCTTCTTCAAGCGCACCAACCGCATGCCGAATATGATCCAGGCCGCCACCTATTCAGCGGTGACCCAGTATTTGAAGGCGATCGACAAAGCCGGCACCGATGGAACCGAGGCGGTCGCAAAGGAATTGCATGCGATGCCGGTGAACGATGTCTTTACGGCAAACGGCAAAGTGCGGGCCGACGGCAACATGGTTCATGACATGTATCTTTATCAGGTCAAGTCGCCGAGCGAGAGCACCAAGGAGTGGGACTATTACAAACCGCTCGCTACGATCCCCGGTAACGAGGCGTTTCTGAGCCCCAAGGAGAGCGGCTGTCCCATGGCAGGCGAGTGATTGGCGGACCGATGGCGCCGCCTGAACCGGATCGGCCGCGGGTGGTGCTTTCCGCCCGCGGCCTGCGGCGTGACTTCGCCGGCTTTGTTGCGGTCAGGAATGTCGATCTCGACCTCTACCACGGCAACATCCACGCGCTGATCGGACCCAACGGCGCCGGCAAGACCACCGTCTTCAACCTGCTCACCAAGTTCCTGCCGCCGACCAGCGGCAGGATCGAACTGCTCGGCCACGACATCACCCGCACCTCGCCGGCCAAGGTCGCGCGGATGGGCCTGGTGCGCTCGTTCCAGATCTCGGCGGTGTTTCCACATCTCAGCGTGCTCGACAATGTGCGTGTTGCGCTGCAGCGGCCGGGCGGGCTCAGCGTTCAGTTCTGGCGCTCGCTGTCTGCGCTCGATCGATTGACGCCGCGCGCCGAGGAGCTTTTGCGGTCGGTCGGCCTCGACGATGCCAAGAACAGGCCCGCCGCCGATCTCTCCTATGGCAGGAAACGCGTGCTCGAGATCGCCACGACGCTGGCGCTCGACCCGAAAGTGCTGCTGCTCGACGAGCCGATGGCCGGCATGGGGCACGAGGATGTGCGCACGGTTTCCGACATCATCCGCTCGGTCGCCAGGGAGCGTGCGGTGCTGATGGTCGAGCACAATCTGACTGTTGTAGCCGATCTTTGCGACTGGATAACCGTCATGCAGCGCGGCGAAATCCTTGCCGCCGGCGACTACTCCACGGTCAGCCGCGACGAGCGGGTGAGGATCGCCTATATGGGCACCGCCGATGAGTGACGCCGCGCCGCTTCTCGCAGTCCGCGGCCTCAACGCCTGGTATGGCGAGAGCCATGCGCTGCACGGCGTCGATCTTGAGGTCTTTCCAGGTGAAACTGTGACGTTGCTGGGCCGCAACGGCGTCGGCAAGACTACGACATTGCGCGCCATTATCGGGCTGATCCGCCAGCGGACCGGCCAGATTTTTTTCGACGGCAAGGATCTGATGCGCCTGCCATTGCACCGGACCGCGCATCAAGGCATCGGCCTGGTGCCGGAGGAACGCGGCATCTTTGCGACGCTGACCGTGGACGAGAATCTGGTTCTGCCGCCGATCGTCGCCGAGGGCGGCATGAGCGTGCAGGAAATATTCGATCTTTTCCCCAATCTGAAGGAGCGCCGCAACAGCCCGGGCACCAGGCTGTCGGGCGGCGAGCAGCAGATGCTGGCGATCGCGCGCATGCTCAGAACCGGCGTGAAAATGCTGCTTCTCGATGAGCCGACCGAGGGCCTGGCTCCGGTCATTGTGCAGCGCATCGGCGATCTGCTGGCGACGATGAAAAAGCGCGGCATGACGATCCTGCTGGTCGAGCAGAATTTCCGCTTTGCCAGCCGCGTCACCGACCGTTTCTACCTGATGGAGCACGGCAAGGTCGTGGCGGGCTTTCCGGTCGGCGAACTGCCGGATCGCATGACGCTGCTGCATGAAGTGCTGGGTGTATGATGGCGCCATGACGATGATCTTCGGGATACCCGTTCAGGCATTCCTCGGCCAATTGCTGGTCGGCCTCATCAACGGCTCGTTCTACGCAATGTTGAGCCTGGGCCTGGCTGTCATATTCGGCCTGTTGCGCGTCATCAATTTTGCCCACGGCGCGCTCTATATGCTCGGCGCCTTCGTCGGGTACCTGCTTCTCACCCGGTTCGGCATCGGCTACTGGCCGGCTCTGATCCTGTCGCCGCTGATCGTCGGCGGCTTCGGCGTCGTGGTCGAGCGCCTGGCGCTGTCGAGGCTTTACGGCATCGACCCGCTTTACGGGCTGCTTTTCACCTTTGGCCTCGCGCTCGTGCTCGAAGGGGTGTTCCGTTACTACTATGGCGTATCGGGAAGTCCTTATTCCGTGCCGCCGCTGCTCTCCGGGGGAACCAATCTCGGCTTCATGTTCCTGCCCAATTATCGCGGCTGGGTGGTGGTCGCCTCGATGATCGTCTGTTTCGGCACCTGGGCGCTGATCGAGAAGACCAGGCTGGGCTCCTATCTGCGCGCGGCGACGGAGAACCCCGGCCTGGTGCAGGCTTTCGGCGTCAACGTGCCGTTGCTGCTGACCCTCACCTACGGCCTCGGCGCCGCTCTTGCCGGACTTGCAGGGGTTCTCGCCGCGCCGATCTATCAGGTGAGCCCGCTGATGGGATCTGACCTCATCATCGTCGTCTTCGCCGTCGTCGTGGTCGGCGGCATGGGATCGATCCTCGGGGCGATCGTCACCGGTTACATGCTTGGCCTCGCCGAAGGCCTGACCAAGGTCTTCTATCCCGAAGCCTCCAATCTGGTGGTCTTCGTCATCATGGCAATCGTGCTTCTGGTCCGGCCAGCCGGCCTGTTCGGAAGGGATGCCTGAGATGGCCGAACTGACACTTCGCGAGACGCGTGCCAAGAATTCGGCACGGCTTGAATGGGCGCTGGTCGGGCTCGGCATCCTGGCGCTGCTGGTGGCGCCTTTCTTCGTCTATCCGATCTTCCTGATGAAGATGCTGTGCTTTGCGCTGTTTGCCTGCGCGTTCAACCTTCTGCTCGGCTACACCGGGCTGTTGTCCTTCGGCCATGCGACATTCTTCGGCGGGGCGGCCTATTTCACCGCATACGCGGTCAAGGTCTGGGGCTGGCCACCGGAAGCGGGCATCCTGCTCGGTGTCCTGGGTGCCGCGCTGCTCGGCCTTGTGATGGGCTTCTTTGCCATCCGCCGGCAAGGCATCTATTTCGCCATGATCACGCTGGCGCTGTCGCAGATGTTCTTCTTCTTCTGCGTGCAGGCGCCGTTCACCGGAGGTGAGGACGGCATCCAGGGCGTGCCGCGCGGCAGGCTGCTTGGAATGCTCGACCTGAACGTCTCGATGAACATCTATTATTTCGTGCTGGCGGTCTTCCTGATCGGCGTGTTCGCCATCTGGCGCATCATCAACTCGCCTTTCGGCATGATCCTGCGTTCCATCCGGGAAAACGAGAGCCGGGCCATTTCGCTTGGCTATTCCGTCGCCAACTACAAGCTGGCGGCTTTCGTCATGTCGGCAACATTGGCCGGGCTGGCCGGCGCGCTCAAGGCGATCGTTTTCCAGTTTGCCACACTCACCGACGTCACCTGGCAGATGTCCGGCGAGGTGATCCTGATGACGCTCCTCGGCGGCATCGGCACCATGGTCGGGCCGATCATCGGCGCCAGTCTGGTCGTCGGCCTGGAGAACACGCTCGCCACCTCGAATTTTCCAGTGACCATCGCCACGGGCCTGACCTTCATGGTCTGCGTGCTGGTTTTCCGGCGCGGTATTGTCGGTGAGATCTATGCGCGATTTCTCGGGCCAAAGGGTGACGCGAAAGACTGAACGGGTCAGCGCCGCCTCGCTAGGCGATGCGTACACCTTGCGCGTCGAGAAGTACGCAACCCAGCGGGTCGAAGCAGACATCGACCGTTTCGCCTTCGCGCAGCGGCTGTCCGTCGATCAACGTGTTGGCGCGCACCAGCGTGCCGGCGCCGATGTCGATCTCGTAGACCGCATTGCCGCCGAGATAGGAGGTCGAGACGATCCGTCCCGCCAGCCTGTTGGCAGCACCGGCGGTACCGACGGTAAGCTTCTGCGGGCGAACGACGACGGTGACCGCGCTGCCGGTCGCGAGCGCCTTCGGCGCGGCCGCCTTTACGACATGGCCGGTGGCCAGCGCGATCGTCGCCATCTTGCCGTCCATCACTGTCACGCTGCCGGGCAGCATGTTGGCCTTGCCCAGGAAATTGGCGACGAATGCGGTGGCCGGCTGGTCATAGACCTGCGCGGGGGAGCCGATCTGCTCGATCAGGCCGGCGTTCATCACGACGATGTGGTCGGACATCGACAAGGCTTCTTCCTGGTCGTGCGTCACGAAGATAGCGGTGATGCCCGTCTCCCTCTGGATTTTCTTGATCTCGACGCGCATGTCCTCGCGCATATTGGCGTCGAGCGCCGACAAGGGCTCGTCCAGCAGCAGCACTTCCGGCTCGAAGACGATGGCGCGGGCCAGTGCGATGCGTTGCTGCTGGCCGCCCGAGAGCTGCGACGGCAGCTTTGTCTCACTGCCGGGCAGCCGCACCATATCCAGCGCCTTCTTGACCCGGCGCACGATTTCCGGTTTCGGCACGTTCCGGTATTTCAGGCCGAATGCGACGTTGTCGAAGACGTTCTTGTGCGGAAAGAGCGCGTAGTTCTGGAACACCAGACCAATGTTGCGCTTATAGATCGGGATGTCGTCGACCCGCTTTCCGCCGATCGAGATCTGGCCACTGGAGAGGTCGACCAGGCCCGCGATCGAGCGCAGGATCGTCGTTTTGCCGCACCCGGACGGCCCCAGCAAGGTGACGAAACTACCTTTGCGGATTGCCAGTGAAAAATCGCGCACAGCGGCGAACTTGCCGTAGAAAATATCGATGTCGCGAAACTCGACCGCAGGCTTTCCTATCGGCTGCCGCTCGCTCTGGGCGAGCGGGTCGCCATCAGCCCCGGCCGAAGCCGGCCGGGGCTGCTGGTCGTGGCTGTTGTCGTCATGCACCTTTCGACACCCTGTCCCATTGCTTGGTCCAGGCGTCTTCGTTCTTCGCCCAGTAGAGCGGATCGGCGAAGGTCAGCGATTTCATCGATCCAGTCGGGTCGAAGGCCGGAAGCGCCGCGATCTTGTCGGTCAGCTTCACCTTGGTGGGGTCAAGCGATGGCGGATAGTTCTGGCCCTCGGCGACGGCGATCGAGGTGGCAGGATCCAGCATGAAGTTGATCAGTTCCTCGCATTCGGCCATCGGCGAACCCTTGAGCACCAGCATGTCCTCCATCCACGCGTATGAGCCGGCAGGGTCGAGATAGCCGATCGGCTGGCCCTGCTGCTGCAGGGCGGCGACACGTCCTGACCAGGCGTCGGTGACGACGATCTCGTTGCGCGACAGGAGGTCCATCAGTTCCGCGCCGGAACTCCAGAATTTCTTGGCCAGATCGCGGGTCTCGCGAACCTTGGCCCAGACGACGTCCATGTCCTGGATGTTGTTGGGGTCCTGTTTCGTCTGCAGCGCCGCATACCAGACGCGCGTCGTCATATCGGCGTAGCCGCCGATCTTGCCGGCATATTTCTTGTCGGTAAGCAGGTTGGCGCCCTTTTCCTTGGCTTCCTCCGGCGAGATGACCTTGTTGTTGTAGGCGATGCCGGTGGTGCCGTAATCATATGGCACTGCCGACAGCTTCGGCGTGATCTTGCGGAACGGCTCGATCATGGCGGTCAGGACATTCGCCATGTTCGGAATGTTTGCCTCGTTGATCTCCGAATTGAAACCGCCATTGACGTATTTGATGTAGTAGTTGACGCCGGAAGAATGGACGATCTGGAAGTCGCCTGGTTTCGACGTCTTGATCTTGGTGATGATCTCGTTCTCGTCGCCAAAGGTGCCCTGGACGACCTTGACCTTGGACTTGGCGGTATAAGGCTGGAACGCGTACTTATCGATCGCCTCCTGCACCACGCCGCCCCATCCGTCGAAGCGCACTTCCGAAACCGCGGCCAGCGCCCGTCCCATCCAGGGCATGGAAAGCCCGGTGGCGGCAGCAGCGGCGGCCGTCAGCGTCAGGAATGATCGCCGGCTGATGTCGCCATTGGCATAGCGTTCGTTGAGCCGTTCCAGTCGTTTGGTGGTTGTCAGTTTCATTTCCATTCTCCCATTTTCATTTTCACTTGCCTGCCTTGAACCAGGTGAGGCTTTGCAGGATGAGCCCGCCTGCCAAGGGAATGCCGACCGTCAAAAGGATCATGACGGTTCCGAGCGCGTTCACCTCAGGGCTGATCGAGATCTTCAGCATCGAAAGGATTTGCGTCGGCATGGTCTCGACGCCGGCCGGCCGCCAGAACAGGCTGGCCGAGGTGTTGTCGAACGAAATGGTGAAAGCGAGCAGAACACTGGCAAGCACTGCGGGAATGAGCAGCGGCAGCGTGATTTCGCGGAATGTCGACACGCGCGGCGCCCCGAGCGAAAGCGCCGCCTCCTCATAGGAACGTTTTATGCCGACCATGCGCGCCTGGACGATCAGCACCACGTAGGGGAGCGTGAGCATAATGTGGCCGAGCACCAGCAGCGTCATGCTGCGCGGCTGGTCGACGGCTTTGATCATGACCAGCAGGCCGACGCCGAGTATCGTTTCGGGGACCAGCGCGGGAAGAATGACAAGCGTGTTGATCGCCTGCTTGCCACGGAACTCGAAGCGCACCAGCGCCAATGCCGCCATGATGCCGAGCAGCGTCGTCACCGTTGCCGTCACCAGGGCAATCCACATCGATGTCCGGAAGGCGTCGAGAACCGGCTCGTTGGTGAGCAGCTTTTCGTACCATCGCAGGCTGAAGCCGGTGAGGGGAAAGCCGCCGAACATCGAGGCATTGAAGGAAAGCACGACCGTGGCGAGGATCGGCGCAAACATGAAGACGTAGACGCACACCGTGATCGCGCCGGTCAGCCGCCACACCCATCTGCCTTCGCGATCGGGATGGTCCGCTCTCATGCACTGAGGCCCTTCATGATCTGCGATAGGCCCATATAGCGGCTATAGGCGGCCGCGGCCGCGCCGAGCAGGACGAACAGGACGATGGAAAGCGTGGCGCCCATCGGCCAATTGAGCTGCCCCATGATGGTGTCGTAGATCAAGTTGCCGAACAGCGCATCGCGGCTGCCACCGAGCAGCTGCGGCGTCACATAGGAGCCGGCCGCCAGCACGAAGCAGAGCAGCAGCCCGGCGCCCAGCCCGGGCATCGATAGCGGCAGGGTCACTTCGCGAAACGCCTGCGCGCTGGTACAGCCCATCGAGCGGGCGGCGGCGATCAGCGTGCGGTCGATGCTTTCCAGGCTGACATAGACGTTCAGGATCATATAGGGCAGCAGAAAATGCAGCAGCCCCATGATGACGGCGCCCTCGGTGTAGAGCATCGGCAACGGCTCGTTGATAATCCCCAGCCTGATGAGCACGACGTTGATCAGCCCCTGTTCGCCGAGAATATGGATCCACGAGAATGTCCGGATGGTGAAGCTGATCCAGAACGGCACGATGAGCAGCAGCAACAACAGCCATTTGTGCCTGAAGGTCGTGGCCCAGATGAAATAGGCGGGAAAATAGCCAAGGATCGCGCAGATCACAGCGGTGATGGCGCCGACGCGAACGGTCTTCCAAAGAAAACCGTGATAGTAGCTGTCGGTGAGGAATTCCTTCCAGTTGTCGAAGGTCAGCACCGCCGACTCCACCCCCGCGGTGACGAAGGTGAAAAACGTGTAGACCGTCATCATCGCGATCGGCAGCAGCAGAAGCAGGGTAAGCAGTAAAAGCACAGGCGCGACGAGGACCCAGGCCAGTCGCTGATCGTATAATTTCCACCCTTTGGTCACGACCCGTCCAACCGCTTTATGTGCAAGCCGCCATCACCGGGCTCGGCTCCGGACTAGATTGGGCGATCGGCGTTCAGGTGTCCACTCTGCATATGGCTCCTGCACAAATTCTGTGCAGGGCCCCGCGCGACCCTCGCCCTGCCGGATTCAACAAATTGCCCGGCGTTCCGCCTGCACATTGATTAAATCAGGTATCCCGATATACAGGGTAATTTCGGATATGGATTTTACATGGGCCGGGCAATTTCATGAGTCGCAATTTTCTGGTGATTGAACCTGAGGAAGGCATTGCCGTGCTCAAGGGGCTTGCCTCCTCGGCGCGGATCTCGATGCTGAAACTGCTGCATGAGAAGGGGCCGATGAATGTCAACGAAATCGCCGCCGTGCTGTCGCTTCCGCAGTCGACCGTCTCGACCAACATCCAGGTGCTGGAGGATGCGGGGCTGATCCGCACCGAGAACCTGAAAGCGAAGAAAGGCAGTCAGAAAATCTGTTATCCGACGGCGGAAGAAGTGCTCGTCGTGTTCAAGAGCGAATATCGTGCGGTCAAGAACGACGCGATCGAAGTGTCGATGCCGATCGGGCTTTATACCGGCTTCGAGGTTACCGCGCCCTGCGGCCTTTGTTCGCCGGACGGCATCATCGGTCTACTCGATGTGCCGAACACTTTCCTCGATCCGGACCGCATGAAAGCCGGTCTGCTATGGTTCACGCGCGGTTTTGTCGAATACCAGTTCCCCAACAATGCCAAGCTCGCCAATGCCGAAATCACCGGACTCGAAGTTGCGATAGAACTGTCTTCGGAAGTGCCGGGCACCAGCGCCGATTGGCCCTCGGACATCACGCTGACGATCAATGGCGTCGATGTCGGCACCTGGACGTCGCCGGGGGATTTCGGCGACAAGCGCGGCGTCTTCACGCCCTCCTGGTGGAAGCTCAAGGGCTCGCAATACGGTAAGCTGAAGAACTGGCGAATTGCCAATGACGGCACCTATGTCGACGGCCTCAGGATGTCCGAAACCGGGCTCGCCGCACTCGATCTGAAGAGCCATCATTCAATCCGCGTCCGTATCGGCGTCAAGGACGACGCCAAGCGCCCCGGCGGGATCAATATTTTCGGCAAGGGCTTTGGAAATTACGATCAGGACATCCTGCTCAGGATCAAAACTGGTTGATATCATGAAACCGGGTTCTGAAGATAACGCAGCAATTTCAACTATCTGGCTTTCTGCTGTTCCAAAGCGTTCGTCTAATTGTCCTACATTTGGCTATTTTGGCTTGACGAAGGGCTGCCAATTCCTCTTTGATATCGGGCAAGATGATTTAAATCATCGTTTGTGATATCGATGGGAGGAATGCATGAAGGCAGCCGTTACGGCTCATCCGCACTATGTTGTCTCGGAAATCGATCCGAGGCTCTACGGATCCTTCATCGAGCATCTGGGGCGGGCAGTTTACACTGGCATCTATGAGCCCGGCCATCCGACAGCGGATGCCAACGGCATGCGTCAGGACGTCATCGATCTCGTCAGGGAACTCAATGTTCCGATCGTCCGCTACCCCGGCGGCAATTTCGTCTCGGCCTACAATTGGGAAGACGGCATTGGCCCCAAGGAACAGCGTCCAGTGCGCCTCGACCTCGCGTGGCACACGTCGGAAAGCAACGAAGTCGGCCTGCATGAATTTGCCGATTGGTGCACCTCCGCCAACACCGAGATGATGCTTGCCGTCAATCTCGGCTCGCGCGGCCTCGATGAAGCCCGCAACCTGCTGGAGTACGCCAACCATCCCGGCGGCAGCAAATGGAGCGACAAGCGCATCGCCAACGGCCGCAAGGAGCCGTTCGACGTCAAGCTCTGGTGCCTCGGCAATGAAATGGATGGCCCCTGGCAGATCGGCCACAAGACCGCGGACGAGTATGGCCGGCTGGCGCATGAGACGGCCAAGGCCATGCGTGCCTTCTCCAACTCACTTGAGCTGGTGGTCTGCGGCTCTTCGAATGCCAAGATGCCGACCTACCCTGAATGGGAAGCGACGGTTCTCGACCATACCTACAACGAGGTCGACTACATCTCGCTGCACATGTATTTCGACAACGAAGCCAACGACGCTCCGAACTATCTCGCCATGAGCGAAAAGCTCGACGACTACATTGTCTCGGTCGCCGGCGTCATCGAGTATATCAAGGCCAAGAAGCGCTCCAACAAGCAGGTCTACATCTCGTTCGACGAATGGAACGTCTGGTACCATTCCAAGGAGCAGGACAGGAAGATACTCGGCGGCAGCAACGGCTGGCCGTTCGCCCCGCCGTTGCTCGAAGACATCTATAATTTCGAGGATGTGCTGCAGGTCGGCCTGATCCTCAACACCTTCATCCGCCGTTCCGATGTCGTCAAGATCGCCTGCCTGGCACAACTGGTCAATGTCATCGCGCCGATCATGACCGTTCCGAATGGCCCGGCATGGCGGCAGACGATTTTTTATCCCTATCTGTTTGCTTCTAACTATGGTCGCGGCAATGCGCTGGATCTCAAGGTGGAAAGCCCGACCTACAAATCCAGCGTTGCGGGCGATGTCGCTTATGTCGATGTTGCCGGCGTGCACGACAGGCAAACCGGCCACGTCACCTTCTTCGCGGTCAACCGCCATTCGAGCGAGGCAATCGAAACAGTGGTCGACCTCACCGGCTTCGGCGCGGCGGAGATCGTCGATCACCAGGTGATGGCACACGCCGATCTGAAAGCCGTCAATTCGGCCGAAAACCCTGGCAATGTCGGCCCCAGGAAGGGCGAGGGCGCCTCGCTCGCCAGCGGCAAGCTGAGCCTGTCACTGCCGCCCTATTCCTACCAGGTCATACGCCTGAGGCTCTGAGTTCAGGCGGATCATCGAGAAAGCGCAAACGCTGAGGAGGAGCGTCGACGTGACGGCCGATATCGAGATCAGGAACGTGAGCAAGCAGTTCGGTGCCATGACGGTGCTGGATCATCTGTCGCTCTCCATAAGGGCACGCGAATTCATCGTGTTCCTGGGCCCGTCCGGCTGCGGAAAATCGACGCTTCTTCGAATGATTGCCGGGCTCGAAGCTGTCGATAGCGGCGAGATTGCCATCAACAACGAGCGCATCGATCATCTGCCACCGGGCAAGCGCGGCATTGCCATGGTGTTCCAGTCCTATGCGCTTTATCCGCACATGACGGTGCGCGACAACATGGCCTTCGGGCTTGCGAATATCGGCGTTCCAGGCAAGGTCATCGAGGCGCGCATCAACGAAGCCGCCCGCATCCTCGAAATGCCGCATCTGCTCGATCGCAAGCCGGGCCAGCTCTCCGGTGGTCAGCGCCAGCGCGTCGCCATCGGCCGTGCGATCGTCAAGGAGCCGAAGGCCTTTCTGTTCGACGAGCCGCTTTCCAATCTCGATGCGGCGTTGCGCACCCGCACCCGCATCGAGCTTGCCCAGCTTCACCAGCGGCTGCAATCGACGATGATCTTCGTCACCCATGACCAGGTCGAGGCAATGACGCTGGCCGACCGCATCGTCGTCATGAACAATCGCAAGATCGACCAGATCGGTACCCCGATGGAGATCTACGAACGCCCGGCGACCAAATTCGTCGCGGGTTTCGTCGGCGCGCCGGCGATGAACTTCGTCGATGCGACGCTTGACAGATCCGGCGAGAACGCCACGGCCAGGTTTGCGGACGGCGTCTCGGTGCAGACCAAGATCGCCTCCAGCCAACTGACCGATGGCAAGTACACTTTCGGCATCCGTTCTGAAGACGTGCGCATCGTTGCCGCCGGACAGGGCAATGCCGGCGGCGTGGTCGATGTGCTCGAGCGGCTCGGCGAACGCACCCTGATCTACGCGCGGCTGGGCGATGGCCAGCAGATCGTCGGCTCGGATGCCGGCAACAGCCGCGTCGCCGTCGGCGACAGAATCGGGCTCGCCTTTGACGGCCAGAAATCGCATCTGTTCAACGAGACCGGCCGCGCCTGGCATGCGAGGGAGGCCTGAGATGGCTGACCGGCTGGCGATGTCCCCGACCGCGACACTTGCTGTCGGCGTCAGAGCCCCTACCGCCGACATCTATGCGCCGCAATGGCGAAACGTCATTTTCGTTGCGCCATTCTTGTTCTTCTTCACCACGCTGCTGCTCTTCCCGCTGCTCTGGGGGATGTGGCTGAGTTTCCACAAGGCCGACACGTTCTCGTCCGGAAATTTTGTCGGTCTCGGCAATTACGCCAGGCTGTATCACGACAAGGTCTTCCTGCAATCGATCTGGAACACCTTCTATTTCGTGCTTCTGACGGTGCCGACGCTGGCGCTGATCGGCCTTTTCCTGGCGCTTTGCCTCAACCGCCGCACGCGCGTTGCCGCGGTTTTGCGGACGCTGTTCTTTTCCTCGTCGGTGCTATCGGTCACCATCGTCACGCTGATCTGGCGCATCGTCTTCATTCCGAATGTCGGGCTGTTGTCGACGATTTACGGATGGTTCGGCGCAACGGCTCCGGCCTTCATTTCCGATCCCAGCTTGGCGATGGTCGGCATCGCCATTGCCACCATCTGGTGGTGCATCGGCCTGCCGATGATGCTCTTTCTCTCAGCACTCCAGCAGATCCCGCAGGACATTTACGAGGCGGCAGCGCTGGACAATGCCAATCGCTGGCAAACGCTGCGGTCGATCACGCTGCCGTCGATCAAGCGGACCTTCATCCTGGTGATCATCATCCAGATCGTGCTGCAATTCCAGCTGTTCGGCCAGGCCTGGCTAATGACGCGCGGCGGTCCGAACAATCTGACCAAGCCGATCGTGCTCTATATCTACGATACCGCATTCCGTCGCTGGGATCTCGGCCTGGGCGCCGCCGCATCGGAAATCCTGTTCATCCTCATCCTGGTCGCGGCCATGGCCCAGTACCTGGTGACACGCAGCAGGGGAGACCAGGCATGAGCGCCCCAGCAGCTTCCATCAAGGGCCGGGCATTTGGCGACCATTTGTTATTGGCCCTGGTCATCCTGCTTTCGATCGTCATGATCGCGCCGGTTCTGTGGGTCGTCGGTCTATCACTCAAGGACAATACGGAGCTGATGGCCGATCCGAACTCGGTGTTTCACGCACCCTATACGCTGAAGAACTACATCAACACCGTCGGCACCTCGTCCGTGTTCATCTGGGTGCGCAACAGCATCATCGTCTCGGGCGGATTGACGCTCGGCACGTTGATCCTGTCGTCGCTCGCGGGCTACGGTTTTGCACGGCTGAATTTCCCCGGCCGAGACGCGCTGTTCGTGATCGTTCTGTTCGGTCTGGCGGTCCCGGAACAGGCCGTGCTTGTCGCCCGTCACCAGATCTTCAGCATGCTGAAGTTCCACAACACCTATCAAGGGCTCATTCTGCCGGGCCTTTCGGCTCCGTTCGGTGTCTTCCTGATGACCCAGTATTTCAAGGCCATCCCGAAGGAGCTGGACGAAGCCGCCATGCTCGATAACGCCAGCCGGCTCAGAATTTTCTGGAAGGTGCTTCTGCCGCTCACGCTGCCTGCGCAGGCGACGCTCGGCATCTTCACCTTTCTCGGCGCCTGGAATGACTACTTCTGGCCGCTGATTTCGGCGACGAGGAAGGACATGTTCACGCTGACGGTCGGCATGGCCTCGACCCAGACCAACTTCGCCCAGTCCGAAGGCATCGGCTTCCTGATGGCGCAGGCGGTGTTCGCCGGTGCACCGATCCTGATCGTCTACCTGTTCTTCCAGAAATACATCGTCACGGCAGTCTCCGGCGCTGCGGTGAGATAACGAAGATTGCCTGACGGCCGGGGGGAATGCGCAGCAATTGAAGCACGAAAGCCAATCCAGGGTGGAGCGGCGGAAACTCAGTAGGAGGAACTGATATGAAACTGAAGAAAATACTGTTTGCCGCAGTCTCTGCGGGCGCAATGATGCTCGCAAGTCCAAGCTTCGCGGCCACGGAGCTGAGCGTGCAGCGCTTTTTCGGCGCCTGCGATGCCGATTTCGGCACCAACACCGATGCCACCAAGGCCGTTGGCGAATGCGGCATCATCACCTCGCTAATCAACAAGTTCAACGCCGACAATCCCGATGTCCATGTCAACGTCACCACCGTGGAATGGCCCGGCTATGATCAGCTGACCGCGCAGTTCGCTTCAGGCGACGCTCCGGACATCGTCACGATCCATGAATCCGTACTGTCGGATTATCAGTCGAAGGGCCTGTTGATGCCGCTCGACGATCTCTTGAAGTCGGTCGGCGTGACACCCGACGCCTTCACCGACGCGGCACGCAATGGCGCCACCAAAGACGGCAAGGTCTATGGCCTGCCGATCGACAGCTGGACGATGCTCTATCACGTCAACATGGATCTTTTCAAACAAGCCGGCCTGGTCAATGCCGACGGCACGCCGATTTTTCCAAAGTCGGCCGAGGAACTGCTCGCCCAGGCCGAACAGTTCAAGCAGAAGACGGGCAAGCCTTATTTCGTCCAGAACCTGACCAATGAGACTGCACTCTACACACGCAACCTCTATACCTATCTTTTCCAGCAGGATTCCGATTTCTTCGCCGATCCGAAGCATGTGAAGTTGAATACGCCGGAAGCCAAGAAGGTCATCGAGATGTACAAGGCGATCTTCGAGAAGGGCTACACCACCAAGGATCTCGATTATGGCGGGTCGATCAACGCCTTCCTTGCCGGCGAGGGTGGCGTCCACCTTAACGGCACCTGGGTGGTCGGCGATTACAACGCGCAGTCCGAGACCAAGGGTACGGCGCTCAACAAGGGCGGCTATGCGGTCTATCCGTATCCGCAGCTGTTTGGCGGCGCCCACGCGCAGTATGCCGACGGCCACACCTGGGCCGTTTCGCAGAAAGACCGCACGCCCGAACAGATCGCGGCCATCGGTAAATTCCTGAAGTTCTTCGCCGACAACGACTTCGAATGGTCGCGCACCGGTCACCTGCCGGCCTATAAGGCCGTCATCACCTCGGACGCCTTCAAGGCCCTGCCGCATCGCAACACGATCTCTGCGGTCGCTGATCTCGGCAAGCCGCTGCCGTCCGCCGTACAGCGTCAGTTTGCGATCCAGGACATTATCGGCGAAGAGATGAGTGCAGCAATCAGTGGCCAGAAGGACATCGACACCGCCCTTGCCGACATGGAAAGCCGCGTCAACGAATTGCTCGCCAACATCTGACCACCGGTTTCGAAAGGCCCTCCCAAGGCACCCCGCGGCTGGAAACGGCCGCGGGTTTTTAGTGAGGCAGTGATTATTGTCCTCGAATTGCGCGACTTGCCGGTGGCGACCGGGTCAAACACGCCAACCACGGCGCCGCAACCTCGGCAGCAGCCGACGCAAGCCCTGACTGGAGGATTCCGCTAAGCATTTTGCAGCCAAGTGGAACCACTTGGCGTCGCACAAATGCGGCTGAAACAAACAGATAGAGCGGAATGCCCGATTCGATCCAAATGCATTCCGCTCTAGAACGCCGCGGCTATGGGCATTGCGACCTTGTTGGGGATCTGGATGTCGATCTCCAATCTCGACGTCGTTTCGCCGTGATCCATGCTCACCTGCAGGAAATCCTGGTCGACCTGAACATGCCGGGCGATCACCGCCATGATCTCCTCGCGCAACACCGAGACGAGATCGGGCTGGTTGCGGCTTCGACGCTCGTAAGCCAACAGCAGTTGCAAGCGCTCGCGCGCCACCGGCGCGCTGCCGCGGCGCTTGAAGATATCGAGCAGGTTCATGCTGCCCTCCTTCCCAACAGCCGGTCGAGGAGGCCCCTCCGCTCGAAAGGCAGAATGACCGGCAGGTCCTCGCCCTCGAGTCTTCTTGCCGCGTCGATATAGGCGCGTGCGGCGGGGTTAGTGTTTTCGCTGAGCGTAACCGGCGCGCCCACATTGGATGCGCGCAGCACGTCCTGGCTCTCGGGAATTATTCCCAGCAAGGGCGTCGACAGGATCTCGAGCACGTCATCGATGCTCAGCATCTCGCCGCGGGCAGCGCGCGCAGCATCGTAGCGCGTGACGAGGACGTGTTTGACAATCGATTCACCTTGCTCGGCTTTCATCGTTCTAGAGTCGAGCAGGCCGATGATGCGATCGGAATCTCGGACCGAGCTCACTTCCGGGTTGGTGACGATTACCGCCTCGTCGGCAAAGCGCATGGCAAGTTGCGCGCCCCGCTCTATGCCGGCCGGACTGTCGCAGAAGACGTAGTCGAAAACGGAGCGCAGCTTGTCGATGACGTCGGCGACGCCTTCCTCGGTGAGAGCATCCTTGTCGCGCGTTTGCGAGGCCGGCAGCAGGAACAGCGTTTCGAGCCGCTTGTCACGGATCAGCGCCTGCGAAAGCTTGGCGGTTCCCTGAATGACGTTGACGATATCGAAAACAACGCGCCGCTCGGCGCCCATGATCAGATCGAGGTTGCGCAGGCCGACGTCGAAATCGACGAGAGCCACCCGCTTGCCGGTTTTCGCGACCGCGGCGCCGAGAGCGGCCGTCGAGGTCGTCTTGCCGACACCCCCTTTGCCGGATGTGACAACCACTACCTTGCCCATATTTGTGCCTCCAATGTTGTTAGTTGAGCGGTGCGACGCAAAGTGCGCCGTCCTCGAGAAAGGCCTGTACCGGCCTTCCTCGCGAGGAGGCGTCCATCTCCTCGGCAGTGCGGTACCAGCCGTCCACCGCCAGAAGTTCGGCTTCGTTTTTCCGGCAAAAGATGCGAGCCGCGGAATTTCCCGTGGCGCCGGCGAACGCACGTCCACGCAGCGTGCCGTAGACGTGGATCGATCCTCCGGCGATGATCTCGGAACCGGAACTGACGGAGCCGACAATGACCACATCGCCATCGGGATGAAAGATCGACTGGCCGGAGCGGATCGGTGCCTTGATCATCAATGAGTTCGGCGCCTGCGGCTCTTCCGTCTTGGCCTCAGCTGCGGCCTTCGGGTCCGGCTGCACGTAAAGCGCGTCGGCGGTGGCCTCCTTGGCGCCAACGAGGAGCGGCGGCAGATCGGCATCGAGAGCTACATTGCCATCGGCCTCGATCGCGTAGATGCGAATCCCGCGCTCCGCGAGTTGTAAGACCAGATCCCGCATCTCGCCCACCTCGGGCTTGAGTATATTCAGATCGAGCACGACCGGGCGGCCGGCAAAGAAGCCGGGAGAGTTTTCGGTCCAGTGATCGAGGCTTTGCAGCCATTCCCCTAGCGGGGCCTCAGGGGTGAGGGTGAAGGCTACAAACGAGCGCGCTCGAAAGCGTATGGACTTGTTTTGAATGGGAGCGACGCAGGTCACAGAGGCGAGTCCTTACTGATTGGTTAAGGCTAGCCCGGCATGGTTAACGAAAAGTTAATGGCGGCTTTCCGAGGCGTTGGCGGAGGCATTCTTTTTGTCCCTGATCGTCCCGCCGGCGCCCTGCTTCCGGTGCACGACGAGGTCCTCCTCGCGGCTGCCTGGAGGCGCCTCCAGTTCACGAGGTCGGCCGACCGGTATATTGTTGCCGGAACGCCGGGCCTATTAAGGAGTTATCGATTTGACAAGCGTTGCCAGGGGACCTGTCGCGGATCGCGGTCGCGCTGCCTATGACCTTGGCGCGACCGCCATCTTTGCTTCCAAATCAGACCCGCGCTTTCACTATTGCCTGTATGTGCCTCCCGCGGTTGGGGAAGGGGCCAAAGTCGATCTGATGGTCGCTGTCCATGGCACCGGCCGCACCTCTTTTCTTGGATTCCGCGACGCGTTTTCCGAGTTCGGACGCTGGAACGGCTGCGCCGTTTTGTGTCCGCTGTTTCCAATCGGCGTTCTCGGGGATGATGCCCGCAGCGGGTACAAATATTTGCTCGAGGGCAACATACGCTACGATCAGGTGCTGCTCGCCATGGTTGAGGAGGTCAGCGCCAAATACAGTCAGGATTGGAGCCGCTTTGCCATGTTCGGATTTTCCGGCGGCGGACATTTCACGCATCGTTTTGCTATCCTGCATCCCGACAGGCTCTGGGCGGCCTCAATCGGCGCGCCAGGTTCGGTGACCTTGCTCGATCCGACGCATGACTGGTGGGTGGGCATTCGCGATCTGCCGGAGAAGTTCGGCATCACCTTCGATGCCGCAGCGCTGGCAAAAGTGCCTTTCCAGATGATCGTCGGCGGCGCTGACCTGGAGACTTGGGAAATCACTCATGTCCAAGGCAGCACCCATTGGATGCCAGGCGCCAACGATGCCGGGCGAACACGGCCGGAACGCCTCGTGGCATTGTGTCGATCGTTCGAGGAGGCGGGGGCGCGCGTGCGCTTCGATTTGCTGCCAGGCATATCTCATGAACGGGACGCGGTTCTCGATTCGGTCAAGGATTTCCTTGCCCAACAACTCAAGGAACGAGGAAACGTCTCACGATGAATTCGTTGCGCCCCAGCCCGTGAAGAGATTATCGCAATCAAAGCCCGACTACGTCGACCGCATCCAACGCCGATTTGCTGCCAGTGCGTAACGACTAGAGCAACGCTTCGTATTGATTGCCAATCTTGTCGACTGTGAAATCCACCGCCCTGTTTTTCAGCACGGCAGCAGGGGTGGGGTGGTCCAGCGTCTCGGCCATCGCCTTCGCCAGGGCCGCGGCGTCACCGACCGGCACCAAGGTGCCGAAGCGGCCGTCACCGAGTATTTCGCGCGGGCCGTGCGGAGCATCGGTGGAGATTACGGGGACACCGGCGGCCATGGCCTCGACCAAGACGTTGCCAAAGCCTTCGCTCGTGGATGTAAGGACGAACAGATCGGCTGCGGCATAGCAAGCCGCGGGATCGTTGACGTAGCCGGCAAAGAGTACGTCCTGGCCAATGCCGATCTGCTCGGCACAGGCGTGCAATTCGGCAGCCAGCGGACCTTCGCCGAAGATGACAAGCCGGGCAGGGCGGCCGGCGCGCAGGGCAGCGAAGGCCCGCAGCAAAGTCCGGTGGTCCTTGACCGGCACCAGGCGTCCCGCGGTGGCGATGACCGGGCCATCGCCCATCGCCGCCAACGCTGCCTGCCAGGCATAGGAATTCCTCTGCGGTGCTACAGCTGGCGGCAGCGGGTTATTGATGACGACAACCTTCGATTCGGGGAAGCCTCGGGCGATGATGTCACGGCCGACACCCGCCGAAACGGCGATGGCCTTGGTTGCGCGCGCTGCAACCAGCGCGGAAAGCCAGATCGCCAGCCTGGCGCCGAGGCCGCTGGCAGGCAGCGAGGCCGCGGCATGGAAGCTTGGAAAGAATTTTGCCCGGCTTCTGGCCAACATGAGTGACAGCGCCATCACCAGATTGGCGAATTCCGGGGCGCTATAGACCGCATCAGGATCAAGGCGGCGGAACAAATTTGCGCTTCGCACGATGCCTTTCAGCGTCGCCGACTTGGCGTAACCCTCGCCGCGCAAGGGAAGGCCGAAGTCGACCAGATGCACGGCAGCGGAACGCAGCGCGGCGTTAGGGCCTTCCGCGTTCCAGGTAAAAAGCGTGACCTCGTGGCCACGCGATGCCAGTTCATTTGCCATCAGGACGAAAACACGTTCGGCGCCGCCGCCCCTCAGGCTGGCGATGTGGAAAACGATGCGCTTCACCATGCCTTGCTTCAGGCTCGGCTGGCGGCAACGCCTGATCGGTTCGGCGGCCGGCGCATGTCGCGGATGATGCCCATGCCGATGGCCAGCAGCATCCCCAGGGCAAAGCCTGCGAACGCTCCGGCGCCTGCCACCAGGGCAGTGCGCGGGGGCCATGAGCGTGCGGGCGGGGGCACTGCGGTCGAAATCACCTGTACGTTTGTGGTGTCGATCTGCTCGCGCTCGCTGATTTGGCGCGCACGTGACAGGAAGCTCTCATAGACCGCTCTCTTCGACGCGGCATCGCGTTCAAGTTCACGCAGGGCGACTTCGGATTCGCTGTCGGTGAATACATTGCCCTTCAGATCGTTCATCCTGGCGTTGAGAGAAGCCAACGAGGCCCGGGCCTTGTCCAGGCTGGCCTTTGCCGTGCCGACGGTGCGGGAGAACTCGGCCCGGAGTTGCGAGTTGACGGTCTCGAGTTCCGTCCTGAGCCTGACAATCGTCGGGTGGCGCGGACCGAAGGTCATCGACTGTGAGTCGATCTGCTGCCGCAGGCTGTTTGACCTGTCGCGCAGCGCAGCGAGCGCTTCCGAAACCGTGGGGTCGGGATTGGCCCCGTTGATACCGGAGGCAACCAGGGCGTCGTAGCTTGCCTGCGCGGCGATGACACGCGATTGCGCATCGACGATTTCGCCATTGAGCTGCGTCAGCGTCTGCGAACTGACGAGCTGGCCATTGCTGGACGACAGGTTGTGGCTGCGCCTGTAGCTCTCGACCTTCTCTTCGGCTGCCTGCACGTCGCTCTTGAGTTGGCCAAGCCGGCTGTCAAGGGCAGCCGCGGCACGGCTGGCGCCGGCAGCTTCGGCCTTAGCCAGTTCTTCCTGGAAGTTTTTGACTATGGCCTGCGAGATCAGGATCGCCTTGGCGGTGGTTTCCGCAGATACCGAGAGGGTTGTGACAAACGAGGTCGGATCCGCGATGGCGTCTACCCGGTCCGCCAGGTTCTTCAAGGCGATGAGCCTCGGGTCGGGCTTCGCCACAGCGCCGGACGAGGATGTGCTCCGGTCCGGATCGAAAAACTCCGGATCGTGAGTCAGATTCAGTTCGTCCACCACACGGGAAAGCACGTTGCCCGAGGTCAGGATGCGCTGCTTGCTGCGCGTGCTGAGCAACTGGCTATCGACCTGGCCCGGTTGCGAGTAGAGGTCGTTTTCCACAACCTGCAAATTGGATGGGTTGATGAGGACCTCGGTCGTGACGGTGTAACGCTGCTTGCTCAGCAATGCATAGGCGCCGCCGACAATGCCGCCGACTACCGCCAGCATGAAGGCCAGGGCGAGGCCGGCCCGCAGCCAGACGAACAGACGCCGAAAATCGAGCTCAAGGAAATCGCCGATCTTGTCCAGGGTCACCGTTGCGACAGGCTCTGGAGGTTGCGGCGTCACCGGCGCGGAGCTTAGCCCCGCGACTGGGCCATGCTGTTGCAGCAATGCCCTGCGCCGTGCATTGGCGATACGCTCGAATGCACTGTTATTGGAAGCCGTCGCGGAGATAGGGGGTGTGCCGGAACCGGCAGACATGGTGACAACCCTTGTTAAATCATTACGCTTGGCCTGCTCTACAGAAACATCGTTAACATCTTATTTTCCAAGTTGGCCCATTTTACCGCTCTCGCTGTCCGTCCGGCGGACGTTGAAGGGGTCTCGTTGCCCGGAATGCTGTTTGAATACCTTCACCTGGATGGGCCATGAGCTATCCCGCTGCCGCATCGGAACGATTGTTGCCCAGTCGAGCGCGCCGTGAGAACGCGCTGTCGCTGCTGTTTTTCCTATGCGCCGCCTTCGCGCTCCTGCTTCGCTTTACGGTGTCGCCGCAGGTGATGAACATGGTCGTCGACTATACGGCCCAGGGGGGCTCGTTCTACGAGAAGCTGCATTTCGGCACCTATGCGATCTTCCTGGTCCTTGCCGTCGTTCTTTTCAGCCGACCGTTTCTGCTGCAGGGCGACGAAATTGGGATATTCAAAGCGTTGATTCGCTTTTCGGTGCTGATGTTCGCGCTGGTGCCCTATCTGTTCGTCACCGGCCGTGCGGGCTCCTCCGGGTTCATCATCGATTCTTATCTGGTGGCCGGCGCCGCAGGCCTGTTGATGCTGGCCTTGAACGCGGAAGTGCGGCGGGCGTTGGGCGACGTCGTGCTTGGAATGGTGATCCTCAGCGCTGTGCTCGGCACGATCGAAGCGGTGACTCAACATCGATTTATGCCTTACGGTCTCAACGAACTGCAGTTCAGGCCAATTGGCCTATCGGCGCACCCGCTGGCGCTAGGCGCGCTCTGCGCCACAGCCATCGGATTCGTGCCGCTGACGCGCTGGCGCATATGGGTGCGGGTGGCATCGATTCTCGTGTTGCTCGTCGGTTGTGCTGCGTCAGGCGCCCGCGCCGCCCTGATGCTCGCTGCGGGAGAAACCCTCATTCTGCTGCTGTTCGTGCCTTGGCCGCGCCTGACTCTCAAGCACCAGCGGCAGGCCAAGTCCGTCGTGCTGCTGTTCGCCCTGGTGAGCGGCGCAGTGCTGGTGGCCATACTATTTTCGGGCGGGCTGCTGAATCGATTCGGCAACACGATCTTTGACGAGAATTTCATGGCGCGGGTGACGATCTACCAGATATTCGGACTTGTTAGCTGGAAAGACATCCTGTTTGGCATGAACGTCGACGACCTCCTGGCGATCGTCAAAGAGAAGCTGCATCTGCCCTATATCGAGAGCGCTCCGGTGGTCATCACCATGCTCTTCGGCTTGCCGATAGCTGTGCTCTTCATAGTGCTGGTATTCTGGTTCATTTTTCGGCTGCTGCGCGCGGCGCCGCTGCCGGCATGGATCGGCACCATGACCTTCCTGCTTGCTGCGCTGTCGAACAACGCGCTCTCGTCAAAAGCGCCGGATATTACGACTATCGTGGTGTTGCTGCTTGCCTATAGAAACGTGCCGTATAGAAACCAGCCGAAGAGCACGTCTTCGACCGCTGTCGCATCCGAGCCGAAACTGGATCGGCTTGGATAAGCGCAGGCTCCAGACGCATCAGCCGGCGCTATCCACAACCTCGACATTGCCTGCGCGATTGAGCGTGTGGATGCCCGCCCGCGCCCATGCCGGTCCTGGGCCGATCGGGTGGGGCGGTGCAAACAGGACATCGAAGTCGTCAAGGCGATCCAACCGCATCAATCCCAGGCCGCCGCCATAGGCTCTAGACCCGTTTTGCACGGGCAGTAGCAAAGCGTCGCCCTGGCGGATGAAAGCGCCGCCCGGCCGAGTGGCCGAGTGATCGACGGCGACGGGATTGAGCGCGTGCGCAGCCCACGGCCCACGCAGCGCCGGGGCGGAATAGACGGCCATCGTGTCGGACGCGCTGCCGTAACCGAACCGCCCCGTCCCCAACAGCCAGAAACGGCCGTCGGATTCGAGCAGCGTGGCGTCGTTGAAATCCCTGTCCGTCATCAGCACCGTATCGCGTACCCAGCGATCCGGAAACTGCACGGCACGGTAGAGCACCAGTTCTCGCGCCGTAGCGCTTTCAGGGATCATGAAAATCTCGCCGGAGTGAGCGAACACCTGCGGATATGACAGATGATGCGCTTCCTCCAGCACCACTTTCGGTACGCCGAAAGTGCCGTCGGTGCCAAGTTCAGCGACGGAAATCACCCCGCGGCCGGTGGAGTAGGGAAACTCCTCGACAAACAGAAAATGACGGCCGTCGCGCTCGAGAACGAACGGATCGGCGTAGAAGCGCTGCCCGTCATCGGCAAGCACGGTGAAGGGCTTACCATCCAGCAGTCCGGTTTCGGCGACGCCTGGACCGTCGATCAGCCGATAAGCAACCTGCCAATAGAAGGGACGCCGACCACGTCGCAGTTTTTGCACGGCGCGGTCGACTAACCCCCTGCCGAAAAAGGGCAGATAGTGCCCGATAAATCCGCCTTTCTGCAGGGGCGGCGCCGGGCTCTCGGCAATCGGCGCAAGTTTGCCCGCGGAAAAGCGGGCGACACATTGGGCAATCAGGGAGATGGCGCCGGCGAGCAGGTCGTTGCTGGTTCGGGACAGCCACAACCGGTCGCTGATCATCGGCCGCGCCCTGGCGACGGCAACGCCGTCGAGGCGCGCGGTGAGTTCGGGCAGCCGCCCGCTCGCCAGCATCTCGGTCATGCCTGCGGCAAAGCTGCTTTGGCCGCAAAATTCGAGCGTCAGGACAGGCGTGCCGCGTCGTGCGGCGGTAGCCGTGAGATCGACTATAAGATCGACTGGGCCGGTGTCGCCGGACGGCAACGGCCGGGAACGGCTTGCCAGTGAGGGGCCGAAGCGCCGGCCCTCGAGCGCCAGCACATTATCCATCGTGCGCGCATTGGGTTCAGGCGTCGGCGCGCGGCAACTCGAAACCGCATGTCCAGCCGCACTCAACCGCGCCAGAAGCTCATTTTCCCAGCGCCGGGATGGGTCGGCGTGGCCGATGATTAAAATATTAGTCAATCCAATATATTCTTTTTCAAGACTACTGCCATAGACTACTTGTCAGCCCAACCTTTCACAAGAGTTAAACCGGGAGAACGCGGCCTTGGTTGTTAATCATATATTAAGAATTGAGATCACGAAGGCGCTTTCCGGCGCTATTATGACTCTTGCGGGCAATAGTCGGCATGTCCCGAAGGCTGCAGGCGACCAGGATCAGCGATGAACGTCCTTTCACGTCCAAAACTGCCATCCAGGCAGAAACTGCTGATCGTGTTCGGCACTAGGCCGGAGGCACTCAAATGCTTTCCAGTGGCGCGTGCCGCCCTCGCTCATCCAGGCTTCATCACCGAAATATGCATAACCGCCCAGCATCGTGAAATGGTCGACCAGGTTGTCGAGCTGACCGGCTTGCCTGTGCACCACGATCTCAACATCATGCAACCCGGCCAGTCGCTGTTCGATGTGACCTCGCGCGTGCTCCTGGGCATGGCCGAGGTGTTGGACAAGGCGAAGCCCGATATCGTCATGGTACAGGGCGACACCACCACGGCAATGGCCGCGGCTCTTGCTGCCTTCTACAAGCGTATCCCCGTCGCTCATGTCGAAGCAGGATTGCGCAGCCACAACATCAACTCGCCGTTTCCTGAAGAACTGAACCGCAAGATTGCCGGCGACATCGCCACCTGGCATTTTGCGCCGACCGTTCAAGCGCGCGACAATCTCATCGCCGAAGGAAAGGCCGAAAGCACCATCTTCGTGACCGGCAACACGGTGATCGACACGCTGTTGCATTTTTCAAGCGCGATCGATGCCGACAGGCTGATGAAGGCGAAGCTCGCTGCCAGCTTCCCCTTCCTCGACCCTTCCAAGAAGATGATCCTCGTTACCGGACATCGCCGCGAGAATTTTGACGGCGGCATCCAGCGCATCTGTACGGCGTTGAAGGGATTGGCGGCGCGCGGAGACGTGCAGATCGTCTACCCTGTCCATCCAAACCCCAATGTGCGCTCGGTGGTCAACGCAGAGCTGGAAGGCGTGCCGAACATCCATCTGGTCGAGCCGCAGGACTATCTGCCGTTCCTGTACCTGCAGAAGCAGAGCTATCTGGTGCTTACCGATAGCGGCGGCGTGCAGGAAGAAGCGCCTTCGCTCGGCAAGCCGGTGCTGGTGATGCGCGAAAATACCGAGCGACCCGAGGGGATCGTGGCCGGCACCGCCCGCCTTGTCGGCACCGATGTCGAGAAAATCCTGTTCAACGCCAATCGCCTGCTCGACGATCAGGCTGCCTATCGCGGCATGGCGGAACGACACAACCCATATGGCGATGGCCGGGCCAGTAACCGGATTGTTGAGGAACTGCTGCATCATGGCTGAAATCAAAACCGTTTCCGTAGTCGGCATGGGATATATCGGCCTGCCGACCTGCGCCATTTTTGCCAGCCGCGGGCTCAACGTCATTGGCGTCGATGTCAACGGAGCGGTGGTCGAGAAGGTCAATCGTGGCGAAATCCACATCGTCGAGCCGGACCTTGACGGTCTGATCCAGAAGGTCGTGGCGAACGGCAAGCTCATGGCCTACAGCACGCCGCAGCCGGCGGACGCCTATATCATCGCCGTGCCGACCCCGATGACCCACGATCATAAGCCGGACGTGACCTACGTGCTCGCGGCGGCACGAAGCATCGCCCCCGTGCTGAAGCGCGGAGACCTTGTGGTATTGGAATCGACATCGCCGGTTGGAACCACGCGTATCATGACCGGGCTGCTTGCCGAGTTGCGGCCTGATCTCAAATTTCCTGTCCAGCATGGCGAAGACGCCGATGTGCTGGTCGCCTATTCCCCCGAGCGTGTGCTGCCGGGAAAGGTGCTGACCGAGCTGATCAACAACGATCGCTCGATCGGCGGATTGTCCCGCAAATCGTCGGAGCGGACCGCGGCACTCTATTCGACCTTCGTCACCGGCGACCTGTTCATGACAACGGCCGAAAGTGCTGAGCTGGTGAAACTGACGGAGAACGCGTTCCGCGACGTCAACATCGCCTTTGCCAACGAGCTTGCCGCCGTGTGTCAGGATCTGTCGCTCAATGTATGGGAAGTGATCGATCTCGCCAATCGACACCCTCGCGTGAACATCCTCCAGCCGAGCCCGGGCGTTGGCGGTCACTGCATTGCGGTCGATCCATATTTTATCATCGACGCCGCACCCAACAGCACGCGGCTGATGGCTTCGGCACGCCGGATCAATTCCGAACGGCCCATGTCGGTGGTCAGGGATATCGAGGCCTTGCTTGACCCCTCCCGCAAACAGACGATCGCCTGTCTTGGCCTCAGCTTTAAAGCCAACATCGACGATTTGCGCGAGAGCCCGGCCGTCGAGGTGGTGAAACTTCTGTCCGATATCCCCAATGTGAAGATCATTGCGGCTGAACCCAACACAAATGCGCTGCCGCATGAGCTCGAGGGCAGGGGCATCGTGTTCACCGACGCACTTTCGGCCATCGACAAGTCCGATATCGTCGTCCTCCTGGTCGACCATCGGCAGTTCAATCTGGTCGACCCCGAAGCGCTCAAGGATAAGAAGCTCGTCGATACGAGGGGTCTGTGGACATGGCGCAAGGCACGCAAGCCCGACGCCCGCATCGAAGGCAAGAAACCAGAGGTCGCACAAGTGACACCTGCAAGGGAGCAGGCCGCATGAACGCGCACGCCCCGGCATGGGCGCAGCATTCCCTGTTGGCATCACGGCGCCGGGAGTTCCTTGGCGCACCGATCCATGCGCTGACCATGGCCGAGACACTGGCCATCGCCGACGAGGCGATGACCCTGGGGCGGCCGCTGCATCATGTGGTCGTGAACGTCGCCAAACTGGTGACCATGCGCCAGAATGCCGAGCTGCGCGAGGACGTGGCCGGGGCGGACGTGGTCAATGTCGATGGCATCGGCGTGCTTTGGGGTGCACGTCTGTGCGGCGTCGCGCTGCCCGAGCGGGTGGCGGGCGTCGACATCATGATCAATCTGCTGAGCCTCTGCGCGAAGCGTGGATTCAGGCCGTATCTGCTGGGGGCCGAACAGCACGTTCTCGACGCGGTTGTAGTGAGACTTGCCAAGGACCATCCGAGCCTCGTCATAGCGGGAATGCGCAACGGCTATTTCAAGCCGGAGGACGAGGCCGGGATCGTCGCGGCGATCAACGCCTCGGGCGCCGACTGCCTGCTGGTGGCCATGCCGACACCGCGCAAGGAACGCTTTCTCAAACGCTACCGCGATGAACTCGCCTCAAGTTTCGTGATGGGCGTGGGCGGCAGTTTCGACGTCTATGGGGGCAAGGTTGCCCGCGCGCCGAAGCTGATACAAGCGGCCGGCCTGGAGTGGCTGTTCCGCGTCGTCCAGGAGCCGCGACGCTTGTGGCGCCGCTACTACGATACCAACACTGCCTATGCGGGACTGCTGTGCCGGGAGTTCTGGGAGCGTCGCTGGCGCCGAAACGCCGGTTTATAGTTTCGCCTACGGGGCTCCAGCGGCGCGGCGCCTAATGTCCGGAACGCAGGCGTCGCCCCCTTTCGACCACAGGCTTAGGATCGCGAAGACTGTTCCAGGCCAGAGCGCTTTCCAACGCCGTATATTTCCCGGTTGCGATCTCCTGGCATATTTTCATTAGTGCTCCGCCAGCGGCGCGCGCAAGTGAGCCGCCCACGCTTATCCGCCGTACACCGGCCTCGGCAATCTGCTCGAATGTGAGACCGGAAACACCTTGGCCAAGGACATGATTCACTGGTGCACTGACAGAGCTGCAAATCTGCTCGAGAGACGCCAGGTCCGGGACGCCCGGCGCATACAGCACCTCAGCGCCAAGAGCTTCGAAGGCCTTCAGGCGGCGAATTGCCTCGTCGAGACCATATACGCCTTTACCCATCCCATCGGCGCGGGCGGTGAGTACGATGTCGTATTTTCGAGCAGCCGCAACCGCCGCCGCTACACGTGCCATCGCGGTATCAAAATCGCGTATTGGCTGGCCGGGATTTGGTTGTCGATCTTCGATCGAAAGTCCAGCCAATCCCGCTTCGGCGGCAAGCCGGACGGTTTCAGCCACGCCTTCTGGTGTGTCTTCATAACAATCTTCCAAATCGGCAGTGACCGGCACGGTCGTCGAGGCTGCGATCTCGGCGGCATATGCCAAGCTTTCGGCGCGGCCGACTTCCTTTGCTCCGTCCTTCTTCCCCTTCGAAAAGGCGTAGCCCGAAGAGGTGGTCGCCAGCGCCCTAAAACCCAGACCAGCCATCATCCGCGCGCCGGCTACGTCCCAAGGGTTTGGGATCACGAAGCAGCCGGATTTATGAAGAGCGCGAAATTGTTTAACCTTCTTGGATCGGGAAATCACATTGCCCCCTCAGACTTGGACAAGAAGCCGGGTTCGACTAAATGCCGATGATTGCAGCTTTTCAATCATCCGTTTCTCGCCCGACTGCGATCCCGCGGATTCGTTGGCATTTTTCCGCCGAGCGCGACGTGCGGACCATTATGGCGCCTCGCTCTCATGACCCGAACACCCGGAGACCGAATGTCGGATATGCAACGAGCCCGTCCCCGGCAAGGTACACCATGTGTTGTAAGCCTCAGAAATACCTGCTTACAGATCGCTTGGAAATTACGCGATCCGTAGCCGCGCTCGCAGCTGGGCGACGAATTGCGTCGCTGCCACGGGGTGGAACAACGAGGTCAGCCCGAAGAAAACCGCGGCGCCGGTGGTGCCGCCGGCGACAAGCGAGAAGATCGCCGGCAGGTCGCCGGCCACCATGCTGGCAAGCTTGGCGGCCACCCCCGTGCTGAGCGAGATGATTACCGAAACACCGATGTCGCGCCACGGCACCGGCACCGGTGTGAGCCGCTCGCTGATGATGATGCAGGTTATGGAGCCCACCACCGAGCCGCCCGCCAGCGCCAAAGCGGCGCCGATCTCCGCCATCGGGGGGATCAACAGCAGGGACAATGCGATTGTTGCCACCGAGCCGAAGAGATTGGCGATGATCAGCAGCCACGGCCGCTTGTGCGCGTGCACCACGACGCCATAGACGAAGCTGGTGAGGTTGGCGCACAGCACGCTGAAGGCAATGATCGGAAACAGCAGGCCGAAGCGGCCGTGATATTGCGAGGGCAGCATGAGCTCGGTGATATCGCTGCTGAGCGCGACCAGCATCGCTGCAATCGGCAGGCAAAGCCGCATCATCAAGGCCATTAACTGCGACAGCAACCGACCCGATGCCGCGGGCCCATCCTCGTCGAACCGGCTAACCACCTCGGGAAAGGCGCCCATGTTGATGGCGTTGGCGACCATATCGATCGGCTGGCGGGCCAGCGCATAGGCTGCGGCGAAGATCGCCACGGCGCTGGCATCGTAATAGAACTTGAGGAACAGACGCTCCGCGCTGTTGAGCCCGAAGCCAACCAGCGCCATGATGATCAGCGGCACACCGAGCGCAAAGAAGTCCCTGTGGGTGAAACGCGGCGGACCGGCAACGAGCCGTCGCGATGCCATGATGCCCGCCACGATGCCGGCAATCAAGGCGCCGAGGCTCGAGCCGAGCGACACCGTCAGAAAGCTATCCTGAAAGACAAGGATAGCGCCGATCGGTAACGCGAGTTGCAGCAGGGCACGCAGGGCTTCTAGCATCGAATAGACCGAATGGCGCTGCTGCATCTGCAGCACCGTCAACGCGAAGCGGCTGATGGACCCGGCGACCAGATAGCCGCAGACTGCGATCGCGAACTCGATCCAGCGTTCAGGCACGATCACCGCCGACGCGCCTACCGATATGACCAGCGCCAGTGCCGTGGTGGCAAGCAACACCTGCCCGGCCAGCATCAGGCTGCCGCGGCTGACTTCGCCCTTGCCGCCAAGCCTGAGCAAGGCGATGCGCAGCCAGTTGGTGACGGCAATGTCGGTCATTTCGCCGACGGTCACCACCAGGGTGAGCAGGCCATACTCGGTCTGGTCGATCAAACGCGTCACGACGACCAGCAGGAGCAGCGCCGAAATTCGCGTCAGCAGGATCGCCGGAGCATAAATGAGCGTGGAACGGAGCAGCAAGGGCGTGTCCCTGGAAAACTCACCTTCGACTAGCCGCCGACTGGCGGAAAATCCAGCCCGATGACGCCGAAGGGTGAACAGATTCAGTTTGAACTAAAAGATTTGCCGTAAAACTTATCGGGAACGTTTGCTTTGCAGTTACCCGGTCTGTGTTATTTAGAGTACCATCATGTTGCAGCGCCTCATATCCGATCGAAAAATACATGTCCTGGTCGCGACGCCCTCGGGCGTTTCGGGGCAGGGCGGCATCGACCGCATCATGGGCGCGCTGAAGCAGGAGTTCGAACGGCAAGAAATCGCCGACATCGATGTGTGCTTCCTTGCCAGTCGTGGCCCGGGGCATGTCGGACTTTCGATCTTCTATATGCTCGGTTTTTGCTTACGGATGCTTAAAGCGCGTCTGGCTGGACGCGCCGATGTCATTCATATCAACATCTCAGTTTCCGGCAGCACCTACCGCAAGATGGTGATCGCCGCCTGCGCACGGCTGCTGTCGATACCCTATGTCCTGCATTTGCACGGGGCGCAGTATCAGACATTCTGGAAAGCCGACCGCGGTTTCATTAGCCGCCGTATCAAAGCTCTGTTCGAGCATGCCGATCGGGTGATCGTTTTGGGCAGGCTTTGGCGCGATTTCGTCGCCAGCCGGGCGCCGGGCGCAGCCGGCAATATCGTGATCGTGCCCAATGCGACCGAAGTCCCGTCGCTGGCGCATGTCGGCGGCGGCGACCATGTGCATATCCTGTTCCTGGGCCGCATCGGCGACCGCAAGGGCGTACCGCAATTGCTCGAGGCACTGCACCGCATGAGCCCTGTCAAGAATTGGCGTGCCACGATTGCCGGCGATGGCGAAGTCGAGGCGGCACGGGGAAAATCGGCCGCGCTGGGGATTGCAGACCGGATCGCCTTTCCGGGTTGGGTGGGACCGGACGATGTCGCATCGCTGATTTCTTCGGCCGATATTCTGGTTCTTCCATCCTTCGCCGAAAATCTGCCGATGTCGGTGATCGAAGGCATGGCAGCCGGTTTGGCGGTGGTGGCGACCCCGGTTGGCGCCGTCGAAGACATAATCACCGACGGGCAATCCGGGCTGCTGGTGCCGCCAGGCGATGTTACAGCGTTGACCGAGGCGCTGAGCCGCCTCGTGGAGAACCCGGCACTGCGGGCAAGGCTTGGTGCCGGTGCCATGGCCGTGCATCGGGAACGGCTTGAGCTCGCCCCGTTTGTTGGCGCAATCTGCGATGTCTGGCGGTCGGCCGCGTCAAGCCGTCAACCGGTCAAGCGCTGAGGCCGACGATCGCGGCGGCGCGTCGAGCCTGAATTCGCGGTGGAATATCTCCAAATTCAACAGCGCCCATATCAGCTTTTCGTGGTCTGCAGCACGCGTTGTGTGTTCCGAGACGATTTGATCTAGCTGTTTCGGACTCAGATAGCTGCGAATGACGGAGTGAGGCGAGCAAAGATGGTCATGCACGTAGTTCCTCATCGATCCGCGAAACCATTCGGCGACCGGTACCTTGAACCCGACCTTGCGGCGGCTGAGAATTTCCTCCGGGAGGATATTGGCCATGCTGTCGCGCAGGATCTGCTTGCTGTGCAACCAACCCAGCCTGTAGCGATCGGGCAATTTGCTAACGAATGAAACCAGGTCTCGATCGAGGAACGGCATTCTTCCTTCGATTGAACCGGCCATCATCATGTGGTCGCCTCGTTCCAGGAGATTGTCAGGCAGCCACGATGTCTGATCGAAAAACAGCACGCGGCGAAGATGGGAAGCCGCAGCGCTTGACGAGAACGGAAAGTCGTTGCGCTCATAACGGCGATTTGCGGACGCGCCGATCAGGCAGGCGCTCTGCTGCGCCGAAACGGCTCCAAACCAGGAGACCATCCGGGCGGCAAAGTCCCTTTCGCCCGCGGTGCGGGCAAATGTATCGACCTTGGCCGACGCGCCCGGCATGGCGCGTGCCAAAGGGGAAAGGACGTTATCGTGCAGCGAGGCTGGAACAAGCGACTGGTAGATCCCGGCCAGTGATTCCGCGCGATGCTTGGGATAGCCGCCGAGAATCTCGTCGGCTCCTTCTCCGGTGAGCACCATCTTGACGTCTTGCGAGGCTCGCTCCGACATCAGGTAAATTGGAATATCGCTGCTTTGCGAAACAGGTGCCCCGCGTTGGCGAACCATCGTCGGCAGATGATCCATCAGATCGCCTGGCTGGATTACAAGTTCGCAATGATCGGTCTTGAAATGATCGGCAACGCGTCGGGCGAATGCAAATTCGCTATAGGCTGCGTTGTCGAACCCGACGGAAAACGTGCGAATGGGCGTGGCGCTGTGCCTGGCCATCAGCGCGACGATAGCCGAGGAGTCGAGCCCTCCGGAGAGAAAGGCCCCAAAAGGTGCATCGCTGCGCATCCTGATCTCGACGGAATGGTCGAGCAATTCCAGAAATCGCCGCTTGGCGGTTTTTCCGTCGATCCGCTCGGTAACGGCCGCCTGGTCCGGAGGCGTATAGTAGCGCGTTTCCTTGACTACCCCTTGCGACCAGACAGCATAGCTTCCGGGATTGAGTTTGCGGATCTGTTTGAAGAGCGTGCGCGGTCCCGGCACATAACGCCAGTTCAGATACTCGTGCACGGCATCCAGATCGAGTTCCTGAGCATCTTGCTGCGATGACAACAATGCGTTGATCTCCGAGGCAAATAGCAGCAATTTTTCGCTTTGCATGAGGTAAAGCGGCTTTTCCCCGAAGGGATCCCGGGCGAGGATCAATTCCTGCCTCTGAGCATCCCAGAGTGCAAAGGCGAACATGCCGCTCAGCCGGTCGAACATTGACAAGCGCCACTGATCGTAGGCTCGGAGCAGCACCTCGGTATCGGAGCGCGTTCGAAAATGATGGCCAAGGCCGATCAGTTCCTGGCGCAGCTCGATGTAGTTATATATCTCGCCGTTGAAAATTATTTTGAGACGACCGTCCTCAATCTGCATCGGCTGATTCGACTCGGGCGCTAGGTCAATGATCGCCAGACGGCGATGAACCAATGCCAATTGTTGCTCGCCGGTATTCAGGTCCAATATCTCGGTGCCTTCGGCATCGGGACCGCGATGCCGCAATGCGTTTGACATTTTGGCGGCCCGCTCTTGTGGATTTTTAGCCCTTCGCCCGATCCATCCGGCAATTCCACACATTGTTCCCCCCTAGGCGCGCGCATTCCCCACTCAGTACAACAAATGTGTTAAACACTTCGTGCCAATACAACCCAACCGGGAGAAAGCTGCCACGGGCCGTTCCTCGATCGAGTCTGGCCGTCAGGGGTTGCCACCGGTTGTTCGCTGGTGAGGGCGAGTGATGGCACCTATGGCAGGCCCAATGCCTGCAGCATCTCCGGGTCGGGAACTGGGGGACCATCGGGCGGGATGAGGCTCATCCCATAGGGATTGGAGAACTCCCAGGCAGACCATGGGATCGCGAAGCGTTCGGCCTCTTGGCGCACTGCCTTGAGATAGCGCGAACGGTCGGCCTCAAAGGCGCCCATGCGGCCGTCCGCGGACATGAGGATAGCGCCGAATTCGCCCATGAAGAGCCGCCGGCTGGGAATGCCATGGCCTTCAGCCCAGTCGACAGCCTGGCGAAAGCTCGCCTCCAGTTGGCTCTGGCCCCAGTTCTGCTCGAAATAGTTCGCGATTGCTTGGCGCGCGGTGGCCATGTTCATGACCTGCTCGACCCTGCTCAAGCCGGCAGCGTCCATCCGCGCTCTAAGGGTTTCGGTCACCACTTCGGGTGTACTGCTGTCGGCCGGCCAGGGAAGTCCCGAAGCAAAGCTGATCGTGTCATCGGGCCGCTGGTGGGTGAAGCTGTGCGGCTCATACATATGGAAGCTGTAATAGAGGTTTGGGTCATCAAAGCCGGGGCTGAGGTTGACCAATCCGGCAATGCTGCCGCCGCAGGCGCCGGTTGCAACGATGGTAAGTTCGCTGTTGACCGCTCGAATGTCGTGGACGGTCCCTGCCATGATCCGCTGCCAGTGATCGCTGCCGCTCGCATCGCAAGGGTAGTATGCGGGCTCGTTGTAAGGTTCGAGGGCGACTTTGTCGGTGCCTATCTTGACCAGCATGGCGGCGACCGCCACAACCATGTGACGATAGCGGGCAACGCCCTCGCTGTCGGCGCCGCCATAGATCATCTCCATGCTGTAGTCGGGAACCTGAGTGACGCCATGCAGGTCGAAAACCACCTTGAGGCCGGTCGACGTGATCCGCTCGACGGCGGCGGCAAGTATGTCCAGCGCCTGCTGCCGCTTGGCGTCCCCGCTGGCAAGCAGCGGGCCGGGATCGACGCTCAGCCGGACGAAGTCGAAGCCCATCGATCGGATGTGGGCAAACACCTCCCCGGCCGGCCAGTCGGTGAGCGGCCTGCTTTCCGCAAGCCACTCCTTTTCGCTGCGATAGGGCGGCCAAACGTAGGTTCCGTCTTTCGCCACCGGCGACCAGTTGAGCCACTGATGCACGCCAACGCCGCGCTTGAGAGGGATGGGCTCTGCCTCGGCCGCCACAAGCAAGGCGAGCACCCAGGCAACAAAATACACCGCTTTTCGCATCGCTCCCTCCGCATGCTCGCGGGAGATATTAACCGCAACGAACGGGAAAGAAGATTGCCGGCCCGCAGCTTTTCGACGGCATGGTATACAAGGACCGAAACGTTGACGGGGCGTGCATGAGAATCGGCTGGTACATCAACCGATTGCGCAGCATGGGACCGGCCGAGGTGTTGCACCGGCTGGGCGAGCAACGTCGAAGGATCGCGTCGCGCCGCCGCGATGATGGGTGGGAACGCTATCCATCGCCGCAGTTGCACCCAGTGCTGCCCGGATTTCGCCATGCTGCGCTGGCAGCGACCGACGCTCAACGGCAGGCCATAGCGGCGGCCGCGCAAGAGATGCTTCATGGCCGGTTTTCGGCACTCGGGCGGACATGGCCAAAGCGTGAGCCCGATCGTTTGTTTCCTGCTGAGCTTTGGCGTCTTGATCCGGTAACCGGCAGGCTTTGGCCTGGCGCCGAGGCTCATACTTTCGATATCGATTTTCGCGATGGCGGCGACCTTGGCGATATAAAATATGTCTGGGAGATCAACCGGCTGCAGCAATTGCCAGTACTGGCTGCACACCTGCTCCTCAGCGAGGACAATCGATCCAGGAGTGCCATTGAGGCGGCAATCGGCAGTTGGCATTCCGCCAATCCGCCGTACCGAGGCATTGGCTGGGCTTCCGGCATCGAAGTAGCGCTGCGAGCCATCAGCCTCATCGTCACCCTGGACCTTATCGGTGACCGGCTTGACCCGGCGACGCTGCGGAAAGCCGGTGAGATACTCGCGGCAAGCGCCTATTGGCTGCCGCGGTTTCCGTCGCGATATTCCTCCGCCAACAACCATCTCGTCGCAGAGTTGGCTGGCGAATATCTGGTTGGCCTGGCGCTCGGGGCCGAATCCGAAATTGCCCGCAGCGCCCTCTTAAATGAGACGCACAAGCAGATTCTTGCCGACGGCGCCGGTGCCGAGCAAACGCCGACCTATGCAGCCTTCAGCGCCGAACTCATCTTGCTGTGCGCCGCCGCGGCGCGCCAGGCGGGAACGCCGTTTCCCTCGGCCGTCGAAGCGCGTCTGGGCGCCTTCGCCAATTTCGTCGGCTGGCTGCCACAGAAAGCCGCCCGCTTCGGCGACGACGATGAGGGCCATGTGCTGAAGCTGGGCGACGAGCCGAACTATATCCGATCCGTCGCGGCCGCCATCCACGGCTTACTGGGGACGCCGGGCAACGCGCCGGAGCCTGACGATTTTCGTTCGCTTTTCTTTGGTGCGCCGTCAGGCCCGGCGCCCGCGGTGCATGGCTTGCAGACATTCACGCAAGGCGGGCTCTCCGTCTGGCGCGGAGCAATGAATGGCCGCAATGTCGAACTGACGTTCGACCATGGACCGCTCGGCTATCTCTCGATAGCGGCGCACGGCCATGCCGACGCGCTGTCGCTCACCCTGTGCATCGACGATGAGCCGGTGCTGGTCGATCCCGGCACTTGGCTCTACGGTTCGGGAGGCGCATGGCGCGACTGGTTCCGCTCCACACCGGCGCACAACACGCTGAACATCGAGGGCAAGAGTCAAAGCACCATCGCTGGAAATTTCAACTGGTCGCACAAGGCAGTCGCAGCGCTGGTGGAGAGCGAACCGGAACCGCACTGGAGGCTGAGCGCCCGGCATGACGGCTATAGAAGCCGCTTCGGCGTCGTGCATCAGCGCACTTTGGCGCGCCAGGCCGATGGCATCCTCATCACCGACCAACTGCTCGGCGGCAGGCGCCAGTCCGAGATCGTCTTCCAACTGGCCCCCGGCCTCCATGCCGACCGGCACGAAGATACGGTCGCGGTATTGCGCGGCGACGAGGTACTGTTGGCCATCCGCTTTCCTGATGCTGTGCTCGATATCGGCGCCGGCGGTGACATGCCGGGCCAAGGCGGTTGGGTTTCACTGCGTTTTGGCAGCAGGCAGCAAGCCGAACGCCTCGCCTGGCACGGTGAAGTGGGCGAAGCCGGGATCGATATCCATCTTGCCCCAATTCACCCGCCGCGACAGCAAAAACCGGTGCCAACGTAGAGTTGCCGCGTGAGTTCCAGCCGTATTCGACATTAATTACGTTTGGACATTTAGCGGTTTCGTTACCGTTGATCTGCTAGTCTCGCACCATCCAGCCTGCTTTGCCCGCTGCGCCCCGCAACAGCCACTGGTTGCAGGCGGCGTAGCGAGTTTGGCGGGAATTTTGTGCTTTGCTATTCGCCAGATCGCCTTCTTACGACCCCCAGACTGCCTTCTTACGACCAGGAGCCGCTGCATCAATGTTTTCCGAATTTGCCAGAGCGATTGTGGAAAAGCTTTCGAACGTCAATCTGACCACGCTCGGCCTGCTTCTCCTCACCGCACTGGGCAGCGCGGTGATCGCCTACTGGCGAACTGCCGAACATAAGTCCCTCAGGGACTTTTTCGACTTCGCCTTCCCACAGGAAGTCATCCTGCACCCGTCGGCGCGAGCCGACGCCATGTTCTGGATCACGAAACGGGCGATGATGCCTTTCCTGCTTATTCCTGCCGGCGTCACCTTCGTCGTCGCGGTGGGCTATGGCACACGCGAGGCAATTGGCTGGCTCCTTAACATCCACGCGCCGCTTCTCGGCGCCCCGGCGGGACCGGTGACGATCGTCATCTTCACCGCAACCATGCTGGTCGCCTATGATATTTCATACTACCTCTACCACGTCGCCCAGCACCGTTTCCCGTTCCTGTGGGAATTGCACAAGGTACATCATTCGGCCGAGGTGATGGTGGGGATCACCAAGGACCGGGTTCATCCGCTGGACGATCTGATGAACCGTATGTGGGATGGCGTCATCCCGGGCATCTGCTTCGGGATCTGGAGCCTGATCGCACTCGATCCGGTAGAGGTCGCTATCTTCGGCATCAACGTCTACGTCATCCGCAACATCCTGATGATGGACTTTGTTCGCCATACGCATCTCAAGATATCGTTCGGCCCGTTGAACAACATCATCCTGTGTCCGCACTGGCACCAGGTGCATCACAGCATCGACCCTCGTCATTATGACAAGAATTTCGGCCTGCTTTTTTCGTTCTGGGATCGTCTGTTCGGAACGCAATTTGTCCCGGAGCCCGATGAAGACCTGAAATTTGGCCTGGTCGATCGCGATGTGCGCGATTACCAGTCGCTCTTTGGGCTCTACATCCTGCCGCTCAAGAAGATGGCAAGGCATGTCATGCGACTGTTTCACAGACGGCCCAATGTGGTCGCGCAGCCACAGGACAGTTCTCCTTCATGAACACCGCTGTTTCCATCGACGTCCTAAGCGCGGAGCGCCTGGAAATCGTCCGTTCGGCGGATCGCCTGGCTGCGATCGAAGCCGCTTGGATGGAGCTTTGGCATCGTACCGACGGGCTGATCTTTCAAAGCCATGCCTGGATTTCGGCATGGTGGAGTACCGTACAACGCCGTGACCAGCGCGCGTTGCGGATCGGCCTGGTCTGGAAGGGCGAGAGACTCGTTGCTGTCGTTCCGCTGGCGATCGGCAGGCGCAGGGGGCTGCGGTTTCTCGAATGGGCGGCCGGCAGCTATACCGACTATGGGGATATTCTCGTTGCTCCGGAATGCTCGTTATCGGCGCTGCAGGAGCTATGGACCCAACTCTGCGATGCCGGCGGCTTCGACCTTGCCTTGATCAGTCGTCTCTCGCCGGATGCGGCGGCCCGCAAAATTTTCACGCCGGGAGCTTCCGGCGGCATCAGGCTTCGTCCGTTTCACCGAACGGAAGTCAGCTATCGCGTTGCCGGACAATGGGAAAGCGGAGCGGCATGGTTCGCGGGCCAGTCGAAAAAGACGCGCCAGAACTATCGGCGCGGCATCAAAGCGCTGGAAGAAACCGGAGAGGTGAGATTTCGCCTGCTTGCCCCCGACGAGCCGCTGCAACCGGTACTGGAGCGCCTCGCGGCCTTGAAGCGGAAATGGCTGACCGAGCGCATGCGTGAGTCAGACCTGTTCGAAGAGGGCGTCCCGGTACTCGCCGCGCTCGTCGGTGCGTTGGCGCGCGCCGGCGTGCTGCATATCTTCGTCCTCGAATGCAATGGCGTGATGGTCGCGGTGTCGATCAATTTCGTCCAGCACGACGTGATGATGGCCTTCGTGACGACGTTCGATCCGGATTTCGGCCGGGCGTCGCCGGGTGTGATCCTGTTGATGGATTACGTGCAGTGGTCGATAGATCACGGTTTGAGCATGGTCGATTTCCTCTGTGGCGCAGAGTCGTTCAAACACAAATTCTCAACGCAGGCGGTTACGCTGGAATCCGTCATCGGGACGCGCACGGCACAGGGCGCGCTGGCATTTCTTGCCGATCGTGTCCTCCAGACGGTCAGGCATATGCGCGAGCGGTCATCGGCACCACCAGAGGGACGCGATGCGCCCGCTCAAGCCGAAGCAGCCTTGGACTAAAGCGCGTCGCGTTCGATCGGCCTCATGCAACGCGCTTTAGATTCTTGTTTTATACATGTCGTTATCGCAAAACCGCTGCACACTTTTGCGCGACATGCTTTAGAACGGTTCATCGTTTCACGGAAACGGCCCGCTCGCAAAAAGCTCAAATGAAGCGCGGTATCGGACCGTTTTGCGGCGTGGTGCGGTCGCCGAGGTCGAGGAAGATTTCGTCGATGTAGCACCATCCCCAACCTTCCGGTGGATCGTAGCCTTCGATGACAGGATGGCCGGTTGCCCGAAAATGCTTGGTGGCATGACGGTTGGGCGAGTCGTCGCAGCAGCCGACATGGCCGCATGTGCGGCAGAGCCGCAGATGCACCCACTGCGAACCGCTCTTCAGGCATTCCTCGCAGCCGAGCGCGCTCGGTGTCACGTCGCGAATGTGCCCGGCGTGCCTGCATTCGTCTGCCATCATACGCTCCTGACCAGTTGTGGCGCCACGGCAAGACTGCCGTTTCGCGCGAGATATGCATGCAGCGCTGCAACCACCTGGGCGCCTTCGCCGACGGCAGCGGCGACGCGCTTGATCGAGCCGGAGCGGACATCGCCGATGGCGAACACCCCGCCGCGGTTCGTCTCCAGCGCACCACGTTCCTGGCCAATGTCAGGCCCGGTGCGAACGAAGCCCTTCGCGTCCAACGCCACGCCGCATTGCGCCAACCAGTCGGTGTTCGGATCGGCGCCGATGAACAGGAAGAGGTGGCGGATCGGACGTGCTGTCTCGGTGTCGCGGTTGCGCCAGCGCACTTTGCCAAGATTGCCGTCGTCGCCTTCCAGTGCCGCAATCTGCGTCTCAGCCAGCACTTCGATGTTCGGCTGTGCCCTGACGCGCTCCACCAGATAGCGCGACATGCTCGCATCGAGGCTGCTGCCGCGCGCCAGCAGCCATACCTTCTTCACATGCGCCGCCAGGTAGACGGCAGCCTGACCAGCCGAATTGCCGGCGCCGACCAGGGCTACCTCTTGCCCGGCACAAAGCTGCGCTTCGATCGGCGAAGCCCAGTAATGCACGGAGGTTCCCTCGAATTGCGCCAGGTTTGCCATGTCGAGGCGGCGATAGCGCGCTCCGCTGGCGATCACCACCGACCGTGCCCGCACGGTCTCCCCGCCGCCGACGGCGAGCGTATAGTGGGCACTGGACGTGTCACTTGCGCTGCCCAGCCACTTCGCCTCGTCCGGTATCACCATCTCGACGCCGAATTTCTGCGCCTGGTTGTAAGCGCGCGCCATCAGCGCCATTCCCGAAATGCCGGTCGGAAAACCGAGGTAGTTCTCGATGCGCGAGGAGGCACCCGCCTGTCCGCCGAAGGCACGGCAATCGAGCACGATCGTCGACAACCCTTCGGAAGCCGCATAGACGGCCGCCGCGAGGCCGGCCGGTCCGGCGCCGACAATGGCCACGTCGTACAGCCTGCCGGCGTCGATCGGCCTCACCAGGCCGATGCAGCGGGCAAGCTCGTTCTCTCCGGGATTGAGCAGCAGCTTGCCGTTCGGACAGAGCACGATCGGCAAATGGTGGATGTCGACATGGAAGCGTTCGATCAGGGTCCTGGCGCAGGGATCGGCAGCCGAATCGAGAATGCGATGCGGCTGACCGCTGCGAGCCAGAAAACCTTGCAGCCTCAAAACGTCGCCGCTGTCGACCGGTCCGACAATGATCGGGCCGGCTGTGCCGCTCTCGAGCAGGCCGACACGGCGCAGGATCAGCGCCCGCATGACGCGCTCGCCGAGGTTTGCTTCCTGCACCATCAGGTCCCTCAGTCTTTGCGAGGGGATGACGAGCGCCTCGACCGGCTCGACCGCCTCCACATCCACCAGTGAGGGTCGGGCTGAAAGCTGCGCCAACTCGCCGACGAAATTGCCAGCACCGTGCGTGACGATTGTTTCGCGCCGGCCGAAGCTGCCGCCCTGGATGATATCCACCTTGCCGGACAGGACCACGATCAGACCGGGCGCCAGCTCGCCGGCTTTGACGATCTGTTCGCCTGCAGCATAGGACACGGCTTCGCCGAAACGGCCCATGCGGTCCAGGTCCGCCTCAGCCAGCACTGGAAACATCTGATCGCGACGGGCAATGGAGATCGGATTGGCGGGTTGAGACATGGTTCGAACCTATCGCCGGTTTCCGACAGTTTGAAGCGGTTTTTGCGGCTTGCGGCCGGTAGGAACCTGGCCCGCCTGTCGGTAAACGCTATGTCCTTCGCTTCGCAGTTAACTGATCGCAGCCGTGCGACGGTGTCGTCGCGACGTGCCTCACGATCCGTTGCATCTCCTTGATTTGTTTGATTTGCGCATCCCGGCAAACCCGGCGCATGCTGCTTTAGCCGGCACCTGCCTAAGCCGGCCAGGCCCGGCGGGCCGTCCTGTGTCAAACTCTCGGCCGCCGGGCTTCTGGACAGCAGAAAACGGCCTGTGTCCGAGCACTCCGCAAACTGGCCCGCGGCCTGTTGTTCGGCGAGTGCTCAGGCAGCTACCTGAAGCACAATCTTGCCGCGCGTGTGCTGCTTCTCGAGCTGTTCCTCGGCCCTGGCGACTTCCTCAAGAGGATAGATTGCCTGCACGAATGGCCTGACCTTCCCGGCGTCGATGAGGCGGCTGATCTCGGCAAGCTGCGCCGCGTTCGGCTTGGTCAAATAGGAAACGCCGCGAGCCCGATGCAGGCGGGCCTTCTCCGCCGACGGTTCGGAAAGCGTTGAGACGAGCGTCCCGCCGGGCTTGAGCACGTCCCACGAGCGGTCCTGTGTTTCACCCGCTACCAGGTCGAAGACGAGGTCGACGTCCTCGACAAGCTCCTCGAAGCGCTGGTTCTTGTAATCGACCGCCTGGTCGGCGCCAAGCGCGCGGACGAAATCGAAATCCTGCGCGGACACAGTCGTCGCGACAAACGCGCCCGCGGCCTTTGCGAACTGCACCGCCAGATGACCGACGCCGCCGGCGCCGCCATGGATAAGGACCCGCTGCCCGGATTTGAGGCCGCCGTGATCGAAAAGGCCTTGCCACGCGGTAAGGCCCGCAAGTGGCACGGCGGCGGCTTCGGCGTGGCTTAAGCGTTGCGGCTTCGCCGCCGCCTCCGTTGCCTTCACGACGACATATTCGGCGTTGCCGCCGCGGTCGTTGCCGAGCATGGCATATAGCGGATCGCCCTTCTTCAGCGTATGGGCCCGCGTGCCGCACAGTTCCACCACGCCGGATACGTCGCGGCCGAGCGTGACGGGCAGATCCGCGCCCGAAGAGCCCTCGCGAACCTTGTAGTCGACGGGATTGACGCTTGCCGCGTAGACCTTGAGCGTGACCTCGTCGTCATGCGGCTGAGGCAACGGAACCGCGTCCAGCGAAAGAACCTCCGGTCCACCAAAATCGTGGATACGGACGGCCTTCATCGTAATCATGGCTTGCTCCTCGTCGGGTTGCAGTCCAGTTCGCTCTGAACAGTTTCGCCGGCAGGCCGGCGTCTATCCAGCCGGCGGTTCGGTCGTAGCAAAGGCCGGCCGGTGGTGCGCCGTCAGTGTATCGTTTGCGAATGCTCGCCGCCGGGTTGCGAGATGCCGCTCAGCGCTTCACCTGCTGTCGCCGTCTCGCTGTTGGTGGCGAGGTCGCCCAGCGAAACGATGCCGACCAGGCGCTTGTCGCGGTTCAGCACCGGCAAGCGGCGCACTTTCAGGTCAGCCATGTTACGCAGAACATCCTCTGCGTCTTCGTCTTCGAAGCAATACCTGACCTCGGTGCTCATCACTTCCCGTACCTTGGCGTCAGGTGTCTTGCCTTGGGCGACGCCGCGGATTGCGATGTCGCGATCGGTTACCATGCCGACAAGCCGATCGTTCTCGCCCACCGGCATTGCGCCGGCGTCGAGGCGACCCATCATTTCAGCCGCATCGCGCAGGGTTTGCTGCGGACTGGCGATCTCGACGTCCTTTGTCATGCAGTTGCCAACTTTCATTTTAACCTCCCTTGGTTGCAGGGCCCGCCGCCGGTTTCCAGGATGAAAGGGTGAATGAGCGCCAGCGCAAAACGTTCCATGGCAAGACCCGTTTCGAGCGCTTCGCCGAAATCACCCTTGCCATCCTCCACCCGACTGCCCTTCAGGCGGTCGGCCCGGGAAAGGTCGGTTCCGAAGGAATTTCGGAAGGCGTGCCGGGAGGAACTCCGATCGGCTCCTGGTCCGGCGTCGGAATTGGATCCGGCGAGGGCGGGGGTACGCCTGGAGGTTCTCCCGGCGGAGTCTCCGGCGGGGCAGGCGGCCGGGCCGGCTCCGGATTGGGATTGTCCGGCAGTGGATTCGGGTTGTTCGGATCGGGGTTGTTCATCGATCACTCCCTGACATCTGTGGCCTGATCTCCGCCAGAGCGGGGGTGCCGCAGCGGCGAGCAGGCTCTCTTGTCCTAAACCGAGGGGAAGCAAAAGCGTTCCCGCATCCGATGCCAAGCGCGGTGCCAATCTATCGGGCTATCGGGCGGTTCCCAGGCTGGCATACATCCCGTTGGTGCGGAACTGCGTCGGGTTGATGCCGTAGAGGCGGCGGAAGACCTTCGAAAAATAATTGGCATCCTCGAAGCCGCACATGATGGCGACTTCCTTGACCGGCAGGAAATCGGCCTTCGTCAGCAACTTCGCCGCGAGCTGCAGTCGCTGCTGCAGCACGAATTCGGCGGGCGGAAGTCCCTCGCTCTCGGCGAAGCAGCGCGAGAAATGCGCGCGGCTCAGGCCGCTGATCTCAGCGAGATCGGCAACGCGGAGCGGCCTGTCGAGATTGGCCCTGATGTGATCGATGACCGGCTGCATGGCGCTCTTGTCGTCGGTGACGGCATGCGAGCCGAAGACATCGTCGTAGAGCGCCATGGCTGCTTCATAGGCGACGGCCGAGGCGGCTCCCGGCGAGACCGCGCCCGTGATCAGGCGCACACTGCAATCAGCCAGATGATCGATCGTCGAGGGCTGCAGCCGCAGCACCGGACCGACGGCGGCAAGGATCGACCTGTGGATGCGCAGTGCCTCCTCGCCGTTCATCGATATCCAGAAGAACTCCCAGCGTTCGCCCTTGGCCAGCCAGTAACGGTGGTTGTGCGGCACGAGAACCAGCAAAGTGTCGCCCTTTTGCAGGCGGTAGTTCCGGTTCTCGTAGCGCAATCGGCCGGTGCCGCTGATCGTATGCTGGAGCACGGTAAACGGCGTCAGGCCGCGCTTGCGCCCATCCCAGTCGTAGACCTCGTTCTCGCGCACTTCATAGCCGGTGCTTGTCGGCATGGTGTGTAGGCGCTGGCGCCCGCGCGGCAGCGATACCGTCCTGCCCGCCGGCCCGATGTCGATCAAGTTCCGCAGCACAAAATTACCCCTAAAAGCATAATCCTTCTCTGGTCGCGTGCCGAATAAGGCGCATAATCCCTCGAGAAAAGCAAAAGAAACCGCGGTCAAAGAGCGGATGGGAGGAAGTGCTGGATTCCAGCCTGCATAGCGTCGCAGGCGGGCCAGCCTCTTTTCGCCGCCTTTGCCCTAGCGTTCGATCAGGTCGAGGTGAGGCTGATGAGTTTCAAGATCGCTATCATCGGTGCGGGAAGCGTCGGGTTCACCAAGAAGCTCTTCACCGACATTTTGTGCGTTCCTGAATTCAGGGATGTCGAATTCGCATTGACCGATCTCAGCGAGCGCAACCTCCAGATGATCAAGTCGATCCTCGACAGGGTCGTCGAATTCAACAGGCTGCCGACCAAGGTTACGGCAACGACAGACCGCCGTGCTGCCCTCGAGGGCGCACGCTACATCATCAGCTGCGTTCGCGTCGGCGGTCTCGAAGCCTATGCGGACGACATCCGCATTCCCTTGAAGTATGGCATCGACCAGTGCGTCGGCGACACGATCTGCGCCGGCGGCATCCTCTATGGCCAGCGCAACATTCCGGTAATCCTCGATTTCTGCAAGGATATCCTCGAAGTCGCCGAGCCTGGGGCGAAATTCCTGAACTACGCCAATCCGATGGCCATGAACACCTGGGCGGCGATCGAATATGGCAGGGTCGATACCGTCGGCCTCTGCCACGGCGTCCAGCATGGCGCCGACCAGATCGCCGAAGTGCTCGGCGCCAAGTCGCGCACCGATCTCGACTACGTCTGCTCCGGCATCAATCACCAGACCTGGTTCATCGACCTGCGTCTCAACGGCCGCAAGATCGGTAAGGACGAGCTGGTTGCCGCCTTCGAGGCGCATCCGGTCTATTCGCAGCAGGAAAAGCTGCGCATCGATGTCCTGAAGCGCTTCGGCGTCTATTCGACCGAAAGCAACGGCCATCTTTCCGAATACCTGCCCTGGTATCGCAAGCGGCCGGACGAAATCACCCGCTGGATCGACATGTCAGACTGGATCCACGGCGAGACCGGCGGCTACCTTCGCTATTCGACCGAAACGCGCAACTGGTTCGAAACAGAATTCCCGCAATTTCTGGAGTCCGCCGCGAGGCCGATCGACCCCGCCAAGCGCTCCAACGAGCACGCCAGCCACATTCTCGAGGCGCTGGAGACGAACCGCGTTTATCGCGGCCATTTCAACGTCAAGAACAACGGCATCATCACCAACCTGCCGCAGGATGCGATCATCGAGTCGCCCGGCTTCGTCGACCGCTTCGGCATCAACATGGCCGCCGGCATCGCGCTGCCGGAGGCCTGCGCCGCCACTTGCATTTCCTCGATCAACGTCCAGCGCATGTCGGTTCATGCGGCGATCTCCGGCGATATCGACCTGCTGAAGCTCGCGGTCCTGCACGATCCGCTGGTCGGCGCGGTTTCGACGCCGGAAGAGGTTTGGCAGATGGTGGACGAAATGGTCGTCGCCCAGGCCCGCTGGCTGCCTCAATATGCCGATGCGGTGCCGGCCGCGAGGGAGCGGCTTTCGAAATCCAGGGTCAAGACCCGCGAATGGGCCGGTGCGGCAAGGCGCGACGTCCGTTCGATCGAGGAATTGCGTGCGGAAAAAACGGCTCTCAAGCAGGCCGTCTGAATTTCGCCAGGACGGATCGCGCCGAGCTTTCGGGAGGATTTTTCCGCACCCGTCTGTACATTCGTTCGAGGAGAAATGGAGCGGCGTCAACGCGCTCCTGAACAACAGGGAGGAGAGACGATGAGGAATTTTCGAAACATTGGCATTCTCGCCGGGCTGGCGCTTAGCGTCTCGGCCTCGGCGCTGAACGCGTATGCATCCGAGCCGACCGTGCCGCCGGTGCCTGCGCAATTTCCCGCCGAGGGAAAGATCAAATACGTCGCGCGCGACTCCATCCTGGAGTTCAAGGCACTTCCGGAATACCACGAACCCGATTGGGTCACCGACAAATACGTCAAGGCAGGCAAGCTGCCGCCGGTCAAGGACCGGCTGCCGAAGGAGCCGCTGGTCTTCAAGACCGGCAATATGCCGGACGGCGTCGGTGTCTACGGTGATACGATGCGTCATGTCATCGGCGGCCGGCCGGAGGGCTGGAACTACGGCGCCGGCCAGACGCAAGGCTGGGGCGGTATCGACATCGGCCTTTCCGAATGCCTGACGCGCACCGCGCCGCTGTTCCAGGTCGAGGCCAAGGACACGGAGCCGCTGCCGAACCTCGCCAAGAGCTGGGACTGGTCGAAGGACGGCCACACGCTGACGATGCATCTGGTCGAAGGCGCCAAATGGTCGGACGGCGTTCCGTTCAACGCCGACGATGTGATGTTCTACTGGGACGACGAGGTGATCGACCCCAATGTGTCGCCGCTGAACGGCGCGACGCAGGAGACCTTCGGCGTCGGCACGACGTTGAAGAAAATCGACGACTACACCGTCGAGTGGACGTTCAAGGACGCCTTTCCGAAACAATACCTTTACGCCATGGCTTACGGCACCTTTTGTCCGGGACCGTCGCATATCCTCAAGCCGCAGCATCCGAAATATTCGAAGAACACCTACGAGCAGTTCAAGAACGCGTTCCCGCCGGAATATATGAACATGCCGGTGATGGGTGCCTGGGTGCCGGTGGCATACCGCCCCGACGACATCATCGTCATGCGTCGCAATCCGTACTATTGGAAGGTCGACGAGAAGGGCAACCAGCTGCCGTATCTCAATGAACTGCACTACAAATTGTCGACCTGGGCCGACCGCGACGTTCAGGCGGTATCGGGGGCGGGCGACTTCTCCAATCTGGAGCAGCCAGAGAACTTCGTCGCCTCGCTGAAGCGCGCGGCGCAAAAAGACGCACCGGCACGGCTTGCGTTCGGCGCGCGGCTGATCGGCTATAATCTGCGCATGAATTTCTCAGCCAATGGCTGGGGCAACCCCGACGAGCGCGGACAGGCGATACGCGAGCTGAACCGCAACGAGGACTTCCGCAAAGGCGTCACCATGGCGCTCAACCGCAAGGCGCTCGGCGACTCGCTGGTCAAGGGTCCGTTCACTGCCATCTATCCGGGCGGCTTATCCTCGGGCACGAGCTTCTACGACCGGAAGTCGACGGTCTACTACCCCTTCGATCTCGAAGGCGCTAAGGCGGAACTCGCCAAGGCAGGCCTGAAGGACACGGATGGCGACGGCTTCGTCAATTTTCCTGCAGGTACCGCCGGCGGCAAGAATGTCGAGATCGTGATGCTCGTCAACAACGACTACACCACCGACAAGAGCCTTGCCGAAGGTGTCGTCGCCCAGATGGAAAAGCTAGGGCTGCGGATCGTGCTGAACGGACTCAACGGCACCCAGCGCGATGCCTCGCAATACTCCGGCCGCTTCGACTGGCTGGTACGGCGCAACGATCAGGAGCTGACTTCCGTCGTCCAGAATACCGATCAGCTGGCCCCGGTCGGTCCACGAACCAGCTGGGACCATCGTGCGCCGGAAAACGGCGAGGTCGATATGATGCCTTTCGAGAAGGACCTCGTCGACATCGTCAACAAGTTTGTCTCGTCCGCGGACAATGACGAGCGCGCCAGCCTGATGAGAAAGTTCCAGAAGATCTCGACCGAGCACGTCTACAATGTCGGCCTGACGGAATATCCCGGCGCGCTGATCATCAACAAACGCTTCTCCAACATCCCGCAGGGCACGCCGATCTTCATGTTCAACTGGGCCGAGGATTCGATCGTCCGCGAGCGGGTCTTTGTCGCTGCCGACAAGCAGGCCAAGTACGAGCTGTTCCCCGAAGAGCTTCCCGGCAAGCCCGGAGACAAGGGCCCGATGAACTAGGTTTACCTCCCCTGACTGAGAACTCCGGCCGCGCCAGTTGGCGCGGCCGGACAAAGCAAACCTCCGTACGCTCAAAGAGAGCGACCGGCCAGACAAGGAAGCGGACCGACCGATGTTGCGATTCCTGCTCACGCGCATAGCGTCGGCGATCCCGGTCCTCGCCATTCTGAGCCTGGTCACCTTCGCCATCATCCAGGCGCCGCCGGGCGACTATGCCGACTACATCCGCTCGCAGTTGATCAATCAGGGCGGGGCCTCATTCGCCGAGGCCGACGCGCAGGCCAAGGCCTATCGGATAGAACACGGTCTCGATAAGCCGCTGCCCGTCCAGTATTTCAACTGGATCGGCGGCATCATCACCCGCGGCGATTTCGGCTACAGCCTCTATTACAACAAGCCGGTGGCCGATGTGGTGGGCGAGCGGCTGCCGCGCACGCTGCTGCTGGCGCTGGTGTGCCATCTGCTGGCCTCGGTCCTCGGTATCACCTTCGGCATATGGGCGGCGACCAGGCAGTACAGCTGGATCGACAGTACGCTGTCAGCGATTTCCTTCCTCGGCATGACGGTGCCGCGCTTCCTGATGGCGCTGATCATCGTCTATCTGCTGGTCTTCCAGTTCAACGTTTCCGAGATCGGCAGCTTCTTTTCGCCGCAATTTGGCGGGGCGCCGTGGTCCTGGGCGAAGTTCGTCGATCTCGTCCGGCATGTCTGGCCGGTTGTCGCCATCGCCACCTTCGGCGGGCTCGCCTACAACATGCGGGTGATGCGCGGCAATCTGCTCGACACGCTGAACGCGCAATATGTCGAAACCGCTCGCGCCAAGGGCCTTAGCGGCGGTGCGGTCGTGATGCGCCATGCGGTGCCCAATGCGCTGCATCCGCTGGTCATGTATCAGGGCGTGGTGCTGCCCTATATGCTGACCGGCGAGATCGAGACCGCGATCATCTTTGCCCTGCCGACCGTCGGCCCGGCGATCGTTGGCTCGATGGCGGTCGGCGACGTCTATGTCACGGCGACATTCATGATGGTGCTGTCGGCGACGCTGATCGTCGGCAACATCATCGCCGACATGCTGCTCGTCATGCTCGATCCGCGTGTGCGCCAATATGCAGGGTCCTGAGATGCTTGCTTTCGAGCCCTCGCTGCCGCCACTTGCCGAGGAACCGGCCAAGATCAAGCCGCGCGGCAATGAGAGTTACATCGCACTCGTCTGGCGCCGCCTGAAACGGTCCTGGACCGGCATGGCCGGGCTCATCCTGGTCGCGTTTCTGGTGCTGCTGGCGGTGTTTGCCGACTTCTTCGCACCGATGGATCCCAAGGTGACCGATGTCGGCTTCGCCCCGCCGCAGATGATGAGCTTCCATGACAAGGACGGCAACTTCGTCTTCCAGCCACGCGTCTATGCCCTGGCGGATTCGGAAGACCTCGACCCGGTCACCTTCCAACCCGTCGTCGGGCCGGACTACGACCATCCGCGGCTGCTCGGCTTCTTCGTCAAGGGAGCGGAGTACAGACTGCTCGGCCTGCTTCCCGCGAACCGGCACTTCTTCGGCTCGACCGACGGCCAGCCGGTGCACTTCCTTGGCACCGACAAATTCGGTCGCGATGTGCTGGCTCGTGCGATCTATGGTTCGCGCATCTCGTTGATGATCGCATTGACCGTGGTCTTCATCGTCACCGTGATCGGCACGACGGTCGGCATGGTGTCGGGCTATTTCGGCGGCACATTCGACGTCTGGGTCCAGCGCTTCGTCGAACTGGTGCTCGCGTTTCCGCAATTGCCGCTTTATCTGGCGCTGACCTCGCTGGTTCCGGTGACGGCGCCGACGAATGTCTTCCTGGCCTTCGTGATCGTTGTCATGTCGGCACTCGGCTGGGCGCAGATGTCGCGCGAAGTGCGCGGCAAGACCCTGGCACTGGCGCGGATTGATTACGTTCGTGCGGCGATGGCGGTCGGCGCCACAGATGGCCGCATCATCATGCAACACATTTTTCCAAACGTGATGAGCCACGTGATCGTTGCGGTCACGTTGGCAATCCCCAGCGTGGTTCTGCTCGAATCCTTCCTCGGTTTTCTCGGCTTCGCGGTGAAGCCGCCGCTGATCTCCTGGGGCCTGATGCTGCAAGACACCGCGACGTATTCGGTCATCGGCACCTATCCCTGGATCCTCTCACCGGTCGGCTTCGTGCTTGTCACCGTCTTCGCGTTCAACGCGCTTGGCGATGGACTGCGCGATGCGGTCGATCCTTATTGAGCATGAGATGATGCAACACGCGCTCGTCAAATCCTTCGCACCGCCTGTCCGGCTCGACCATGACGGCCGTTCGGAAAACCCGGTCATTGATGCCCGCAACATCGCCGTCGATTTCAAGGTCGAACACGGCATGATCGAAGCCGTCAAGGACATCTCCTTCCAGCTCTATCGCGGCGAGACGATCGCCATTGTCGGCGAGTCGGGATCGGGCAAGTCGGTGACGGCGCGCACCGTCATGGGACTGTTGTCGAAGCGCGCAGTCGTGTCGCCGAAATCGACTGTCGAATACAACGGGGCGAACATCCTGAAATTTTCCGAGCGTGCGCGGCGCAAACTGCGCGGCGACCGCATTTCGATGATCTTTCAGGAGCCGATGAGTTCGCTTAACCCGATCTACACGATCGGCAGCCAGATCGTCGAGGCGATACGGGTGCATCGCAAGATGAGCCGCAGGCAGGCCGAAGCAAGAGCGCTCGAGCTGCTGCAGCAGGTACAGATTCCTGAGCCCCAGGCGCGGCTGAAACAATACCCGCACCAGCTTTCCGGCGGCCAACGCCAGCGTGTGATGATCGCCATGGCGCTGGCCAACGATCCCGATGTGCTGATCGCCGATGAGCCGACGACGGCGCTCGACGTCACGGTTCAGGCGCAGATCCTCAATCTCATCCGAAACCTGCAGAAGAAACTGCGCATGGCGGTGATCCTGATCACGCACGACCTGACCGTGGTGCGGCAGTTCTCCGACTATGTCTACGTCATGCAGCATGGGGAGATGCGCGAGCACAATGTGACGGAGAAGCTGTTCGCCAATCCGCAGCATCCCTACACCTGTCACCTGCTTGCCTCCGAGCCGCGCGGCCAGGCCAATCCGTTGCCGGAAAGCGCCGACGTTATTCTTGAAGCTAGGAATGTGCGCGTCTCCTTCATGCTGCGGCATGGCACGTTCATGAGGCCGGACCTGCGCGAACTCGTTGCCGTCGACAGCCTCAGCCTGACCCTTCGGCGGCACGAGACGCTGGGTCTCGTTGGCGAATCCGGATCGGGCAAGACCACCTTCGGCGAGGCGTTGCTCAGGCTCAACACCACGGACAGCGGTGAGATCTATTTCGATGGCCAGCCGATCCATGGCTGTTCGCGGGCGCAGATGCGGCCGTTGCGGTCGCGCATGCAGGTCGTTTTCCAGGATCCGTTCTCGTCGCTCAACCCGCGCATGACGATCGGCCAGATCATCGAGGAAGGGCTGGTCGTCAACCGCATGGGCGCCACCAGGAACGATCGGATCGAGCGGGTGCGCGAGGCGCTGATCAGCGCCGGCATGCCCGGCGATATCCTGTCGCGCTTCCCGCACGAGTTTTCCGGCGGCCAGCGCCAGCGTATTGCGATTGCCCGCGCCGTCGCGCTCGAACCGGAATTCATCGTACTCGACGAGCCGACATCGGCGCTGGATCTCTCGGTCCAGGCGCAGATCATCGAATTGCTGCGCAAGCTGCAGCGCGAACGGGGCCTGAGCTACATCTTCATCTCGCACGACCTCAAGGTCGTGCGGGCGCTGTGCCACCGCGTCATCGTCATGCAGCACGGCAAGATCGTCGAAGAGGGGCCGGTCGACGAAGTCCTGTCCCATCCCAAGACCGCTTACACCGAACGGCTGGTCAAAGCCGCTTTCGAGGTAGCCTAATTGCTTATGCCGGAGGTTGTTGTGGCAAGAAATCCCAAGGTCGCTTTCATCGGAGCTGGCTCGACGGTGTTCATGAGGAACATCGTCGGCGACATATTGCAGCGTCCGGCTTTATCCGGCTCGACGATCGCGCTGATGGACATCAATCCGCAACGGCTCGAGGAAAGCGCAATCGTCGTCGGTAAGCTGATCTCGACGCTTGGCGTAAAGGCCAAAGCCGAAACCTATTCGGACCAGCGCAAGGCGCTGGCGGGCGCCGATTTCGTCGTCGTCGCCTTCCAGATCGGCGGCTACGAGCCCTGCACGGTAACTGATTTCGAAGTTCCGAAGAAATACGGGCTGCGCCAGACCATCGCCGATACGCTCGGTGTCGGCGGCATCATGCGAGGCTTGAGAACCGTGCCGCATCTCTGGAAGATCTGCGAGGACATGCTCGCGGTCTGCCCGCAGGCGATCATGCTGCAATATGTCAACCCGATGGCGATCAACACCTGGGCGATCGCGGAGAAATACCCTGACATCAAGCAGGTCGGCCTCTGCCATTCGGTGCAAGGCACGGCGATGGAACTGGCGCATGATCTCGACATTCCCTACGAGGAGATTCGCTACCGCTCGGCCGGCATCAATCACATGGCCTTCTACCTGAAGTTCGAGCATCGCCAGCCGGACGGCTCCTACCGCAATCTCTATCCGGATCTGCTGCGCGCCTACAGCGAAGGGCGGGCGCCGAAGCCTGGATGGAATCCGCGCTGCCCGAACAAGGTGCGCTACGAGATGCTGAAGCGCCTCGGTTACTTCGTCACCGAGAGCTCCGAACATTTCGCGGAATACACGCCCTATTTCATCAAGGACGGGCGCGAGGATCTGATCGAGAAATTCGGTATCCCGCTCGACGAATACCCGAAGCGCTGCATCGAGCAGATCGAACGCTGGAAGGGGCAAGCGGAAGCCTATCGCTCGGCTGACAAGATCGAAGTGGAGCAGTCGAAGGAATATGCGTCCTCGATCATGAACTCGGTCTGGACCGGCGAGCCGTCGGTGATCTACGGCAACGTCCGCAACAATGGCTGCATCACGTCATTGCCGTATAATTGCGCGGCCGAAGTGCCATGCCTCGTCGACGCCTACGGCATTCAACCCACGTTCATTGGCGACCTGCCGGTGCAGCTCACCGCGCTGATCCGCACCAATATCAACGTCCAGGAGCTGACGGTCCAGGCGCTGATGACCGAGAACCGCGAGCACGTCTATCACGCGGCGATGATGGACCCGCACACGGCGGCCGAGCTCGACCTCGACCAGATATGGTCGCTGGTCGATGACTTGCTGGTTGCGCATGGCGATTGGCTGCCGGCATGGGCGCGTGGAGCGCGCAGCGTTCGAGCGGCCTGAGGCGCAGGGCTGTCTATTTCACTCGCCTATGCCGACCATAGGGCCGGCTTTGAAAGCGGAGCGGCGTTGCCGGCAGATGTTTCGAAATCAAAGAGCTTCTGCGTTACGAGAGCAGCCGCTCCCCTTGCCCAGGAATTGTCCTCCCAGTCCAGCAGCATTGGTGGTGCCGCGCGAAAGGTATTTTTCCCAAGCGTCAGCCGCATTGGGCCAAACAGCGCATCGCCAAACGACACGGCTTCACCGCCGACGACAATGACCTCCGGGTCGGTGATGTTGACAAGATTGGCGAGATGCCGGCCGATGCCATGTCCGGCTTCTTCGAGAATGGCGACGGCTCGCGGTTCGCGGTCTGCCAAGGCTGCCATAAGGCTGACTTTGCTATCCGTTTCGTTGTGCCCGGTGGCTTCGCGCCAAGTGCGCAGGATCGCCGGCTCGGCGTAATAGGCCATCAAGCAGCCGCGTTTTCCGCACTCGCAAAGGCGGCCGTTCTCCTCATAAGAGCTGTGGCCGAACTTGCCGGCGGCACCGTTCGCGCCGCGATAGAGTTTGCCATCGAAGACGAGCGCGCAGCCGATTCCGACACCGATCGCCAGCACAGCCATATGGCGGTGCTGGCGTCCGAGGCCGAAGAGTTGCTGGGCAATGGCATAGGCATTGGTGTCGTCCTCAAGCCACACGGGGACGTCCACCAGTTCGGCCAGCATCGGGCCAAGGGGAACGTTGTCCCAGTTGTAGCGATTGCTGCGGATACACACAGCCTTCTGGTTGTCTATGACGCCAGGCATTGAAACGCCGATCCCGGCAAGCTTGGCAGCGGGCCGATCGACAATGGAAATCAGCTCCGGTACCGCCTTGGCCAAGGTCGCTATGATATGGTCGGGATCGCTGTCCGAGAGCTTGACGCGCAGAGAGCCCAGCGGATTGGTCGCAAGATCGGTGACCACGCATTCGACCGATCCGACCATCAGCTTGAAACCTATGGCAAGGCCGTTGGCATAGTTGATATCCACCGGGATAGGGCGGCGCCCAGCCGAGCCCACGACTGTCTTGCCTTCGATCAGCAGGCCATCCTCGATGAGGTCGGCCACGACGAAGGTGACCGCTGCCGGACTAAGGCCGGTAACTGACGCTATGTCGGCCCGGCTGCGCGCTCCTTCCTGCCGCAAGAGATTGAGGATCAGTCTGCGGTTCATCGCCCGAGTCGTGCTCGGGTCACCCTTGAGCTTCACGGATCTGCTTTCTTAATTTTGTAAATTAATTATTGCCTCTCGAGAAAACATATGCGTAAGTTTGCCCGACTGTTCAACACCCGAACCGGGGGTCAGCGAAATTAATCCGGTTAGCAATGTCACCGCGCTCTGAAGGAGCGGGCAAGTATATTGCCTTGCCCGGGAGGTGAGCCGAGCCGGTGAGAAGAACAACCGCGCCGGCCGGTGTGCCAGTAGAGAATTGACAACACGGGAGGAGTAACAATGACGTTCAAGTGGATTGAAAAGCCGTCGACGCGGCGCAATTTCCTGAAGGGAGCTGGGGGCATTTCCGCTGGAGCCCTCGCGGGCTTCCCGATGCCGGCACTCAGTCAGTCGAGCGAAGTCACCATCATTTCAGACGAAAACAATGCCGATGCCCTGCGGATCTTGCGGCGCATCGCGGCCGACTTCGAGAAGCAGTCCGGCACCAAGGTTGTGATCAACAATATGGATCACGAGGCTCACAAGACCGCGATCCGCAACTACCTTGTCGCCGGCGCGCCGGATGTCTGCTTCTGGTTCTCCGGAAACCGCATGCGCGCCTTCGTCACCCGCGGCCTGTTCGACGACATTTCGGATCTGTTCGAGAAGGAAAAGTACAAGGACGTGCTGGGTGCCACGACCGGTGCCGTCACTGTCGACGGCAAGCAGTATGGCCTGCCGACTGGCGGCACGATGTGGGGCATGTTCTATCGCAAGGACGTCTTTGCCGAGCACGGACTGACGGTGCCGGCGACCTGGGACGAATTCCTTGCTTACGGCCAGAAGTCCAAGGCTGCCGGCCTTATTCCCGTCAGCATCGGCACCAAGGAACTCTGGCCGGCGGCCGGATGGTTCGACCAGATGAACCTGCGGATCAACGGTCTCGACAAGCACTTTGCCTTGATGAAAGGCAAGATGGCTTACACCGACCCGGCGCTGACGCCTGTTTTCGACCACTGGGAAGAGCTGATCAAGCAGGGTTTCTTCACACCGGATCAGACGTCGTTCGGCTGGCAGGAGGCCGGCGCCTTCCTCGCCCAGAAGAAGGCCGGCATGATGAACCTCGGCGCCTTCGTGAAAGCTACTTTCCCTGAGCAGGATCTCGAGCAGCTGACATTCGCGCCTTTCCCGAAGATTGACGGCGCCCTCGAACGCTACGAAGAATTCTCGGTCAATTCGGTCCACATCCCGGCCAACGCCAAGAACAAGGCGGGTGCCCGCGAGTTCCTCGCCTTCTTCTACCGGCCGGAAAATTTCGGCCCTTATCTGGAACCCGGCGGCAACGTTCCGCCGCGCAACGACCTTCCGGCCAGCAAGGACCCGCTGGTCAACGCGGCTGTGGAAAGCCTGAAGACGGTGGCCGGCACGTCGCAATATTACGACCGTGACACCGATCCCGACATGGCCCAGGCGGGTTTGGTCGGCTTCCAGGAATTCATGGCCAAGCCGGAGCGCCGGGACGCCATTCTTCAGCGTCTCGAGGGAACCCGTCGCCGGATCTTCAAGATCTAGCGCCTCCCAGCGGAGGGGAGCGGGGTTCGTGCTCTGCTCCCCGATGCTTTCCGTGAATGAGGTCCCCCAAAATGACGAAGCTTTGGCGCCGCCATCGCTGGTGGCTGACACCGACACTTCTGATCCTGCCAGCCGCTGTGCTGTTTTCCGTCGTCATTCTGGCCTCTGCGGTCGAGAGCCTATGGATCAGCCTGCACGAATGGGACGGCTTCAGCCCGATGGTCTGGATCGGCCTCGGCAACTACCGCGAACTGTTCGCCGACCCGCAGTTCTATGTTTCGCTGAAGAACAATCTGATCTGGTTGGTGATGTTCATGCTGGCGCCGCCGCTCGGCCTCGCCATCGCGCTGCTCGTCAACCAGAAAATCCGCGGCATGCGCCTGCTCAAATCGCTGTTCTTCATTCCGCTGGTGCTGGCTTCGGTTGCCGTCGGCGTTGTCTTCACCTGGGTCTATACGCCGGAATTCGGACTTCTCGCCCTGATCTTCCGCACCTTCGGCGCGACCGCCCCGGCAGTGCTGTCGGATGAAAACTTCGTCACCTTCGCCGTCGTGATCGCAGCGTTGTGGCCGCAGATCGCCTTCTGCATGGTGCTCTATCTCGCCGGCCTCAACAATCTCAGCGAGGACCTGATCGGCGCCGGGCGGGTCGACGGCGCCAGGGGCTGGAACATGCTGCGCCACATCGTGTTGCCGCAGCTGACGCAGGTCACCTTTATCGCCATCGCCGTCACCGTCGTCGGCGCACTGCGTTCCTTCGACATGGTCTCGGTGATGACCAGCGGCGGCCCCTTCGGTTCGTCCGAGGTGCTTGCCTATCAGATGTTCGAGCAGTCCATATTTTCCTACCGCTTCGGCTATGGCGCGGCCATTGCCTCGGTGCTGTTCGTGATCATGGCGGTCTTCATCGCCTGGTACCTGACGCGGATGATCCGCGCCGATGAAAGAGGCGGCTGATGTTTCCCCGCCCGATCCCCGAGACTGCTATTTCGCAGCGTGGCCTCTATGTCGTGCTGGTGGTCGGCATCCTGATTGTCTGGCTGGCGCCGCTCTTTGCCATCATCCTTACCTCGTTCCGCTCTATGCAGGATGTAATGGGCGGCAATCTGTGGGGCTGGCCGACCCAATTCGGCCTGGTCGACAACTACACGGCGGTCTTCACCCAGACGCCGATGGCCCGCTACTTCCTCAACAGCCTGACGATCACCATCCCCTCGGTGATGGGCGTTCTCATCTTGAGCACGCTCGCTGGGTTCGTGCTCGCCCGTTACCGGTTTCGCGGCAATATGCTCGTCTTCGCCCTGTTCGTCGGCGGAAACTTCCTGCCGCACCAGATCATGATGATCCCGGTGCGCGATCTCATGGTGCGGCTCAATCTCTACGACACGATGGCGGCCCTGATCATCTTCCACATCGCCTTCCAGACCGGGTTTGCGACACTGTTCATGCGCAACTTCATCGCCGCCTTGCCGGGAGAACTGTTTCAGGCCGCCAGGGCCGAGGGCGCGACGCCGTTTCAGACATTGGTACATGTCGTGGTCCCATTGGTGCGGCCGGCTCTCGCGGCGCTGGCCATCCTGCTCTTCACCTTTATCTGGAACGATTATTTCTGGGCGGTCGTGCTCACCATCAGCGATACCGTCAAACCGGTAACCGCCGGCCTAGCCAACCTGCGCGGCGAATGGGTCTCGGCCTGGAACCTGATCTCGGCTGGCACCATCGTCGTGGCTTTGCCGCCGGTTGCCATGTTCTTCCTAATGCAGAAGCACTTCATCACCGGCCTCACCATGGGAGCGGTCAAGGGATGAGCGATCATGGCTTCAAGGCGTCGCCCACCCGATCCGAAACTGATTTCGCAAGCAGGGCTCCATGACCAGTCTTGAACTCCGGCAGATACAAAAGAATTATGGCAGCTACCACGCGCTGCGCGGCATCGATCTCAGCGTCGAACAGGGCGAGTTCATTGTCACCGTCGGGCCGTCCGGCTGTGGCAAGTCAACGCTGTTGAAGATCATCGCCGGGCTTGAAACCGTCTCGACCGGTAAGATTCTCATCAACGGCCGTGATGTCACCACCACCGAGCCGGGTGAGCGCGGCATTGCCATGGTCTTCCAGTCCTATGCGCTTTACCCGCATATGACCGTCGCCGAGAACATGGGTTTCGGCCTGCGCATGGCGCATCGCCCCAAGGCCGAGATCGATGCCGCCGTGCTGCGAGCCGCCAAGATCCTTCGCATTACCGACCAGCTCGACAAGCGGCCGAAACAGCTTTCCGGCGGCCAGCGTCAGCGTGTGGCGATCGGCCGTGCGATAACCCGCTCGCCCGACGTGTTCCTGTTCGACGAACCATTGTCCAACCTCGACGCAGCGCTGCGCACGCAGATGCGCGTCGAGCTTTCCGATCTGCACGCCAGGCTCGGCGCCACCATGGTCTATGTCACGCACGACCAGACCGAGGCGATGACAATGGCGAGCCGTATCGTCGTGCTCAATCGCGGCTCGGTCGAGCAGGTGGGCGCTCCGCTCGAACTCTACCGCAATCCGGCCAATCTCTTCGTCGCGGGCTTCCTCGGCGCACCCCGGATGAATTTTTTCGAAGTGACGGTCGCCGCTGTCTCCGGCGGCGTCGCCACGCTGTCGACCGCCGGTCTTTCTCCTTTGACTGTCGAACTGACGGAAGCGGCATCCGTACAGGTCGGCGATAGGGTGACGATGGGGATCCGGCCGGAGAGCATCAGCTTGGCCGCGGAAGAGACGGTGAGTTTTGCCGCACGGGTACGGCTGGTCGAGCATCTCGGCCGCGAGACCATCCTCTATGCCGACGCCGGCCCGCTGCAATGCGTCAGTTCCGAAAGCGGCAGCGGCAACGTCACCGTCCAGATCGGCCATGCGAGTGCCGTCGCTGCCGATGCGACCGTCGGCTTCAAGGTCGAGCCGCGTGACGTCTATCTCTTTTCCTCTGTCGATGAGCGGACAATCAGTGCCCGCAAATCCACCATCACCGACTGACCTGCAGGAGTATCCTTCGTGAACAAGACTTCAAACGGCCGCGCCCTGTCGGTCTGGCGCACGATCCAGACCGACCGCTTTCTGGTCGGCGCGCCGCATTACCCCGAGCATGTGGACGAGAGTTACTGGGACAATGACGCCAGGCGCATGGCCGAGGCCGGCTTCAACGTCGCCCGCCTCGGCGAATTCGCCTGGCACATTTTCGAACCGCGTGAAGGCACCTTCGATTTCGACCTGTTCGACCGGGCAATCGAGGGCCTCGCGCGTCACGGCGTCAACACGATCCTGTGCACGCCGACCGCCACCCCGCCGCGCTGGCTGACGGCAAAACATCCGGAAATCCTGCGGCTTGATGGAAATGGCCGGTCGATGGGCCACGGCTCGCGCCAGTATGCCGACACCAGCAGCCCGGTGTTTCGCGACTACAGCCGCAAGATTACCAGGGCGATGGCGGACCACTACCGCGACAACGCAAATGTCATCGGCTGGCAGACCGACAATGAACTCAACACCAGCATGCCGGAATCCTATTCGCCGTCGGCATTGAAGGAATTCCAGGCTTACCTCCAGGAAACCTACAAGACGATAGACAGGCTGAACTTCGCCTGGGGTGGCGATTTCTGGGCGACGGCTTACGGCGATTTCAGCGAAATTGTCTTCCCGCTGGATTTTTCCCCGTCCTTTCCCGGTCCCGGTCACCTCCAGGACTACCACCGTTTTCTCGCCTTTTCGACAGCACGGTTCCAGCACGACCAGGTCGAGATCCTGAGAAAAGCGAATGCCAGTTGGTTCATTTTCCACAATCTCGGCGGATTGCGTGACATCGACTTTCGCGGCCAATTCTCCACCGATCTCGACTTCGTCGGCTACGACATCTATCCGTTCCTCTATGACGAGTTCTTTCGCCTCGGCAACCACGCCAAGATCCAGGCGCTGCATCTCGACATCTGCAGGGGATTTTCCGGCAACTACATAGTGCCGGAACAACAGTCGGGCTTTGGCGCCCAGCCGGGCTTCTGCACGCTGACGCCGGAGCCGGGCGAAATGCGACGCATGGCGATGTCGTCGGTTGCGCGTGGCGCCGATGGTATCATGTTCTTCCGCTGGCGCCCCGCGCATTTCGGTGCGGAGATATACTGGATGGGCATCATCGACCACGATGATGTCGCTCGCCGCCGCTATGACGAAGCCAGGCAGTTCGCCACCGAGGTGACGGCGCTTAAAGACAAGATCCTGGGCACCCATGTGCGGATGGATGTCGGCATCGCCGGCTCGGACTTCGACAATCAGGAAGCCCACAAGACCTTCCCCATCGGCCTGCCAAGTCCGCAGGATGATGCAACCTTGCTGCATCAGTATTGCTATGACCGCGGCATCGCCTGCGGCTTCATCCACCCGGAAGACGATCTATCGAAGCTCAAGGTCTTCTACGTGCCGCATTGGGTGATCTGGAAGGACAGCTGGACCGAGCGGCTGCAAGTCTTTGCCGAAAATGGCGGTACCGTCATCATCGGCGCGCGCACGGGAACCCGCGACGAAAACAACCACGTCATCCGCGAGACAGCGCCGGGCCGGTCGCTGTCGAAGCTGACCGGCGTTCGCGTCGAGGATTTCGGGCGGCTGGCGGCACCTGGGGCCAATGGCCTGTTCAATACCATGTCGCGCTCCGGCGGGCTCGTCATTCCTCCCGACAGACCGGCCGAATCCAGCCGCCGTATCCGTCGTTTCACCGTCGGAAACCACGAGTTCGATGCCGGTTATTTCTATGAGAACCTCGCAGTCGAACCGGAAGTCGAAATTGTAGGGGTTTGGTCGAACCGCTACGCGGCGGGAACGCCTGCAATTACCTCCCGCGCCGTCGGCAAGGGCCGTGTGCTCTATGTCGGCACTTATCTAACGCCGGAGCTGACAGCTCAACTCGCTACGCGCACTTTCGTGGATGCGAATGTGGAGCCTCTGGTTCCGGATCTGCCGGACGGCGTCGAGGTCACGATGCGCGAGAATGACGAACGCCGGCTGTTGTTCGTGCAAAACGTCAAAGACACGCCCGTTACGGTAACCGGCGTTCCCTTCGGCAGCAACCTGCTCGATAGCGAAGGACCTGTCTCCGGAGTGTTGACGCTGGACGGCTATGGCTGCGCTGTCCTCGAATTGATCTGAGCATTGTCGCGGACGTCAGCGATACGAAACCTGAGTACTCTTTGATCCTGGAATTCGACCGCCATCGGCAGCACGCCGGCATCGATCCATATCGAACCGGCGCTTTGACGTGCGCAAGGAACGGCCGGCGAACTGCTGTTGCTCCCATTCAACGACGGCAGTTACACTACCGGCGCGACCATCGGAGCCGATGGCGGCATCTCGTTTCATCCTTGTGAGCGCCATGAATTTCGACATTTCCGTCCGAACCGAGGCCTTCCGCAGCCGGATCGCCGATTTCGTCGAGCGCGAAATCCTGCCGCTCGAGGCTGACAAGGCTTGCTATGACGGCCATGGCAATATTGCGCTGCCGCTGCTTGAAACGCTGCGCGGCAAGGCGAAAGCAGCCGGCCTGTGGTGCCTGCAGCTCAAACCCGAGACCGGCGGGGCCGGCCTTTCCAAGGTGGATATGGCCGTCTGCTATGAAGAGATGAACCGCTCGATCTTCGGTCCGGTCGTGTTCAATTCCGCGGCCCCCGACGATGGCAATATGATGATGCTGGAAGGGTTGGGAACGCCTGAGCAGAAGCAAAGATGGCTGAAACCGATCGTCGAGGGCAAGGTGCGCTCGGCCTTCGCAATGACGGAACCGCACCCGGGCGGCGGCTCCGACCCGTCGATGATCATGACCAGAGCCGAACGGCGTGGCGACAGATATGTCGTCACAGGCCGCAAATGGTTCATCACCGGCGCGCAAGAGGCGAGCCACTTCATTCTCATTGCGCGCACTTCGGACGATCCGCGTCACGGCCTTTCGGCCTTGCTGTTCCACAAGGACCAGCCGGGCTGGCGGATCGTGCGGCGCATCGAAATCATGGGACCGGAAGAACATGGCGGCCATTGCGAGCTGGAGTTCGACGGCCTGGAAGTCCCGGTCGAGGACGTGCTTGCCGGCGAAGGCAGCGGCCTCCGGGTTACCCAGGTCCGGCTCGGTCCGGCGCGGCTCACCCATTGCATGCGCTGGCTCGGTCTTGCCAAGCGCTGCATCGAGATCGCGCGCGCCTATGCCGCCGAGCGTAGCGGTTTCGGGCAGCTTTTGGCCGACCGTGAGAGTATCCAGCTGATGCTCGGCGACCTTGCTATGCGCATCGAGATCGGGCGGCTGCTGGTGATGAAGGCGGCCTGGGAGCTCGATCGCGGTGGCTTTGCCCGCAAGGAGGTCTCCATGGCCAAGATCCAGGTCGCCAACGTGCTGCATGACGCCGCCGACGTGGCGATCCAGATCAACGGCGCCCGCGGCTATTCGAAAGACACTGTACTCGAATGGATTTACCGCTACGCCCGCCAGGCTCGCCTGGTCGACGGCGCCGACGAGGTCCACAAGATGGTGCTCAACCGCTTTCTCAACGAGGAAGGTGCGGGCTTCTGGCGCTGGCATGTCGAAGCCGGCAGACAAGACGAAACAGGTCGCGGCGGGAACCGCTGAGCCGGCAATGAGGATGGATTTCGATCCAGTACGCCTGGAGGATTTTCTGAGAGCGCATTTTGGCGATGGCCAAATGTCGCTTGAGCGGATCGTCGGCGGCCAATCCAACCCGACCTATTTCGTCGACTATGGCGGCCGCCGCATGGTTCTGCGCAAGAAACCTCCGGGACCGATCCTGCGCGGCGCTCATGCGGTCGATCGCGAGTACCGGGTGATCGAGGCGCTAGCATCGACAAAGGTGCCGGTGCCGCGGCCGGTGCTCTATCACGACGGCGACGAGCCGCTCGGCACGCCGTTCTATCTGATGCAGCGGCTCGACGGCCGGGTGTTCCACGATGGCGCGTTGCCGGGACTGACGCCAGACGAGCGGCGCGGCATCTATTTCGGCATGGCCGAGGCGCTGGCAAAGCTGCACGCCGTCCGGCCGGAAGAGGTTGGGCTCGGCGACTATGGCCGTCCCGGGAACTATTTTGAGCGACAGATCGCGCGCTGGACCAGACAGTTGCGGGAATCGCCGAGCGAGCGCATTGCCGCGCTCGAAGCCGTCGCCGAATGGCTGCCGCGACATCTTCCGCCAGATGATGGCCACGTTTCGATCGCGCATGGCGATTTCCGTCTCGGCAATCTCATCTTCCATCCCGAGCGGCCCGAGGTGATCGGCATACTCGACTGGGAGTTATCGACCCTCGGCCATCCGCTTGCCGATCTCGGCTTCTGCTCGATGCCCTGGCATTCCTCATCGGACGAATATGGCGGCATCCTCGGCCTTGATCAGGCAGCCCTCGGTATTCCGACACAGCGCGAATTCCTCGATCATTACTTCGCCTACGCCGTGCCGACGGCGCCGCTGCAGCGGTTCCATCTGGTGTTTGCCATGTTCCGCTTTGCCGTGATCTTCGTCGGCATCGCCGACCGCGTGCTGGCCGGCAGCGCGGTTGCGGCCGATGCGGCGGATGTGGCACCGCTGGCCGGCTGTTTTGCTGTACGCGCCGTGGAAGTCATCGACGGCGCGCGGCCCTGGTGACGCGAGGCTGGCAGTCGGCTGAGCGAGTTGCAGCGATACGCGTTCAGTTCATGCGAACTTCCGGTTCGGCAAGCAGTGGGATCTCCAGGCCACGCCGCAAGCCGGTCGCCACGACCGACACCCTGAATTTTCCGGCGAGTGCCTTGTCGAAGATGGCGCCGACGATGATGTCGGCATCGTTGTCGACCTCCTCGCGGATGCGGGTAGCGGCTTCGTCGACCTCGAACAGCGTCATGTCCATGCCGCCCGATATCGAGACAAGGACGCCCTTGGCGCCCATCATCGAGGCTTCGTCGAGCAGCGGGTTGGCGATTGCCGCTTCCGCTGCCTTCTTGGCGCGGCCTTCTCCGGCGGCTTCGCCGGTTCCCATCATGGCGCGGCCCATGTCGCGCATCACCGACTTCACATCGGCGAAGTCGAGATTGATCAGGCCTTCTTTGACGATCAGATCGGTGATGCAGCCGACACCCGCATAGAGGACCCGGTCGGCCATGGCAAAGGCGTCGGCGAACGTGGTTCTGGCGTCGGCGATCCTGAACAGATTCTGGTTGGGAATGACGATGACGGTATCGGCGCTTTCGCGCAGGCGCTCGATGCCCTCATCGGCAGCGTACATGCGGCGCCTGCCTTCGAAGACGAATGGCTTGGTGACGACGGCAACGGTCAGTATTCCGGCTGCCCGCGCTGCCTGTGCTATAACAGGCGCGGCACCAGTGCCGGTTCCGCCTCCCATGCCGGCGGTCACGAAGCACATGTGCGTTCCAGCAAGGTGATCCATGATCTCGTCGATGGATTCCACGGCCGCGGCACGGCCGACCTCGGGCAGGGACCCGGCGCCGAGACCTTCGGTGATATGAGCGCCCAACTGGATCAGCCTCGTTGCCTTCGACATGGCAAGGGCCTGGGCATCGGTGTTGGCGACGATGAATTCCGCGCCCTGCAGGCCTTCGGCGATCATGTTGTTGACGGCGTTGCCGCCGCCGCCGCCGACCCCGACGACGGTGATCTTGGGCCTCATCTCCGAGATTACCGGCCTCGTCGCGGTGTTCATTGCCGTTCTCCCTGGATACGCCGAGTGGTCGCTGGAAGCTTGTCCCGGGCGCACTGCGAAAACTCTGAACCGGGCAGTGCGAATCAGGACAGCCCCAGAATGCAGGGAATCAGAGCGCGGAGCGGGCTGCAAGTGCGCGATGTGCCTCATAGGCGACTTGCGTCTGAAAGTTCACGCAATGCGCCTTGATACAGTGCAGATCGCGGCGCGGGGCGCCGCACGCTACAACTTCGGCGCGAGGCACTGCGCGACGTGGTCGGCAATCGTCAGGCAGGAGGTCAGGCCGGGGCTTTCGATGCCGAACAGGTTGACCAGGCTATCCACGCCGTGCACCGCCACGTCCTGGACGACGAAGTCGGCATTGGCCTCACCGGGACCGGACAGTTTTGGCCGGATGCCGCTGTAAGCGGGTTGCAGGCTGCCATCGGCCAGGTCCGGCCAGTATTTGCGGATCTCGCTGTAGAAGCGCTCGCCACGAGCCGGGTCGACGCGGTAGTCGAGTTGATCGGTCCATTCGACGTCCGGCCCGAAGCGGGCGACGCCATCAAGGTCGAGTGTCAGATGAACACCGAGCCCGCCGGGTTCGGGCACCGGATAGACCAATCGCGAGAACGGCGCCCGTCCGGCCACCGAAAAATAATTGCCCTTGGCATAATGGAGCTTTGGCACGAATTGCTGATTGAGCCCTTCAAGCGAACCGGCAAGTGCTGCGGCGCCAAGCCCGGCGGCATTGACGAAACGCGGAGTGGCGATCTCGAAGCGCTCGCCGCCGGCAGCGTCCACCGTCTCGAGCACGACGCGGCCTGCTTCGATGCGGCCGGAGGCGATGCGCGTGTTGAGACTAAGTGCCGCCCCGTGCTCCTCGGCGTCGCCCAACAGGGCGAGCATCAGGGCATGGCTGTCGATGATGCCGGTGGCGGGCGACAGCAGCGCCGCCGTGCACTTAAGGCTGGGCTCCAGCGTATGCGCCTCGGCTTCGCTCAAGCGCAACAGGTCGCCGGCGCCGCAAGCGCGTGCATTGGCCCGGATTGAGGCGAGCACCGGCTCCTGTTCGGCACTTGTGGCAACGATGAGCTTGCCGCAGCGCGCGTGTGGGACCGCCCGCTCCTCGCAATAGCGATAGAGTCTTTCCCGGCCGGCCACGCAGAACTGGGCTTTCAGCGATCCAACCGGATAGTGGAGGCCGGCATGGATGACCTCGGAATTGCGCGAGCTTGTCCCGGTGCCGATAGCGTTCTCGGCTTCCAGGACCAGCGTATCGATGCCGCGCTGCGCCATCTCTCGCGTGATCGCCAGGCCAACAACGCCGGCGCCAGCGACAATGCAGTCGACATGGTCCACGGTTAGGTCAAGCCGAAGTTCTGCATGCGTCCATCCATCCGCTGGCCCTGCCGAAAGCGCTTGACACTATACCGTTCGAGAAAGATGCATCAAACGGCATAACGCACGGGGACCTGCCGAGCCGGACCGGCGGCAGGATTGTTCCGCGTCAGCATCAGGAGCCGTCATGGACGCACGACCGAATTCACCCGAAGCCCGCGACATAAGCTTTCACATGCATGGCTATACGAATGCGCGCAAGCATCAGGAGTCGGGGCCGCTCGTCATCGAGAAGGGCGACGGCATCTATGTCGAGGACCTTGCCGGCAACCGCTATATCGAGGCGATGGCGGGGCTCTGGAGCGTCGCGGTCGGCTTTTCGGAGAAGCGGCTGGTCGATGCGGCAGTACGGCAAATGTCGAAGCTGCCTTACTATCACGATTTCGGCTCCAAATCGCATTCGCCGCTGATCGATCTCGCCGAGAGACTGGTGCAGATGGCGCCGGTGCCGATGAGCAAGGCGTATTTCACCAATTCCGGCTCCGAGGCCAACGATACGGCCATGAAGATGATCTGGTACCGGTCGAATGCGCTCGGCCAGCCGGCGCGCAAGAAGATCGTCAGCCGCAAGAAGGGCTATCACGGCGTCACCATCGCCTCGGCAAGCCTGACCGGACTGCCCAACAACCACACTTCCTTTGACCTGCCGATTGCCAATGTGCTGCATACCTCGACGCCGCACCATTGGCGCGAGGCGCTGCCGGGTGAAAGCGAGGAGCTGTTTTCGACGCGGCTTGCCGACGAACTGGAAAAGCTGATCCTCGCCGAAGGACCGGAAACCATCGCCGCCTTTTTCGGCGAACCGATCATGGGCGCCGGCGGCGTCATCGTACCGCCGGCGGGCTACTGGGAGAAGATACAGGCGGTCCTGTCGAGATACGACATCCTGCTCATCGCCGACGAGGTGATCTGCGGCTTTGGCCGAACTGGTGAGATGTTCGGCTCGCAGACCTTCGGCATCAGGCCCGACATCATGGTGTTATCGAAACAGATCTCTTCGTCCTACCTGCCGATCTCAGCCCTGCTGATCAATGACAAGGTATTCGAGCCGATCGCCGACGAAAGCAACCGTATCGGCACCTTCGGCCACGGTTTCACCGGCGGCGGCCATCCTGTTGCGGCAGCGGTCGCGCTCGAGAACCTGAAGCTGATCGAGGAGCGCGACCTTGTCGGCAATGCGCGTGCGGTCGGCGCGCATATGCTGAAGCGGCTGCGCACGCTCGCTTCGCACCCGCTTGTCGGCGAGGTGCGCGGCATCGGCCTGATTTCGGCGGTCGAACTGGTCGGCGACAAGGCGAACAAGGCGCCGTGGGGGAAGACCAGTGAACTGGGCGGGCTCGTCAACGGCTTCATGCAGCAGAACGGCGTCATCTCGCGCAATATGGGCGATGCGCTGGCTTTCTGCCCGCCGCTGATCATCACCGAGCCGCAGGTCGACCAGGTGATCGACGCGTTTGAACGGTCGCTCGAGGCTGCCGCCAAGCAGGTCCGATCGCAGAGCTGAATAGGCAAAGTCGATTTTGAAACCTGAAAACAAAAACGCCTCGGCGACGGCTGGCAGAAGGTTACCTCCACACCGATAGTGTTGAAAAAGTCCGGGTTGCAGCAGTCCTGAAGCACTTCTCTATTCGGCATGTTGAGGTCAAGCGCTTTCGAGCTTGCGGCTTCTCCGGCGTTTGACGTCTTTCGCGGGGCCTCGCTTCTCTACGGGATCGGCTTTAGCCCTCCCAGCATGGGATCAGGAGAATGAAGCGGCACAATCTGATTCGCGGCCTGATCGGCTGCAGTGAGCGACCGGTCCGAGTGCTTCAACGAACTCGCCTCATCCATCGTCCCGCGAAGGACGTGCTTCCGCCGGTGGCGGAACTTGTCTCTCTCCTTACGGCCTTCCCGGTCAGATAGCGGCTGGCGAGGCCTCCCGCGTCCAGCGGAATTCGGTGCCGTCCACCCACATGCGGTGCATGATGACCGCCAGCCGGCGGGCGAGTGCCACGATCGCTTTTCGCAGACCGCACCGCTTGGCGACATTCATCGCCCACGCCTTCAGCCATGACCACTTCTTGACGCGCGTTAGCATCACTTGGGCGGCTTCGTAGAGCAAGGTGCGCATCATCCCGTCGCCGCACAGCGAGACGCGACCCACGCGGTGACTTTCACCTGATTCGCGGCCTGATCGGCTGCAGTGAGCGACCGGTCCGAGTGCTTCAACGAACTCGCCTCATCCATCGTCCCGCGAAGGACGTGCTTCCGCCGGTGGCGGAACTTGTCTCTCTCCTTACGGCCTTCCCGGTCAGATAGCGGCTGGCGAGGCCTCCCGCGTCCAGCGGAATTCGGTGCCGTCCACCCACATGCGGTGCATGATGACCGCCAGCCGGCGGGCGAGTGCCACGATCGCTTTTCGCAGACCGCACCGCTTGGCGACATTCATCGCCCACGCCTTCAGCCATGACCACTTCTTGACGCGCGTTAGCATCACTTGGGCGGCTTCGTAGAGCAAGGTGCGCATCATCCCGTCGCCGCACAGCGAGACGCGACCCACGCGGTGACTTTCACCTGATTGGTTGAGCACCGGCGTCAGTCCCAGGATGAACCCCACCGTTTTGGAGTTTCTGAATCGCTGTGGAATGTCGATCGTCGCGGTATAAGCCAGCGCCACCACAGGACCGACGCCGGAGATCGTCATCAAGCGCCGACAGACCTCATCGTCCCGCACGATTCTCAGAAGTCTGCGATGTAGAACTGTAAACTGTTCTCGCAGCTTGCAGCGCGCCTCCAGCAGCGGCGTGACAATTTCGGCCAGTTCACAGCGTCCTTCGACGAGCTCGCGAATCCGATCCTCAAACTTGACGGTCCCGACGACGCCAACCTTGAGCCCAAAATTGCGCAACAGGCCGCGCAGGTCGTTCTCGATGGCGAGGGCCTTTTCCTGCAGCAGCTTGCGCGCCGTCAGCAGCGCGCGGCGCTTCTGGCTCGTCAGCGTCTTGACATGCACCGGGCGGAACAGGTTGACGCGCATCATCTGTGCGATGCCGCGCGCATCATTGCGATCCGTCTTGTTCGGCCGCGCCTTGAGGAATGCCTTGGTGTGTCGGGTCTCGATGCAGATTGCCGGCAAACCGGCCTTGGCCAGGCCTTCGAACAGCCATTGCGACAACGGTCCGGCCTCGAGCCCGATCCGCTCGATGCGCAAGGCGGGACCTTTCAGAACCGCGGTGAGGTCGTCGGGGTGGCTGACCACCTTGATCTCGCGGCAGATCTTGCCAGTTTCATCGACAATGCAAACGGCGGTCTCTTTTACCGAGATATCCAATCCGGCATAATGCTTCATGCTGCGTTTCCTTTCCTGATGCTTGTGGCTGTAGCTGCAGACCACGTTCTATCATCAGCTCGGAGCGCAGCACCTCCGTCCATCACCGTCGAAGATGGGGCTCAAGCCGAATATCCCATCTGATTCAATCTTCGTCGTAAGAGGAGATTGAGTCGATGATGGGCGAGCAAAGTGTGATGCAGGAGGAGCTGTTCTACGGCTTCAGCCTGGAGCGGCATGTGCCGGCGGATCACCTGCTCAGAGCGATCGACCACTTCGTCGATCTGTCCGCCATCCGCCAGCATCTGGCGCCCTTCTACAGCCCGATCGGCCGTCCCTCGATCGACCCTGAGCTGCTGATCCGCATGCTGATCGTCGGCTATTGCTTCGGCATCCGCTCGGAGCGCCGGCTGTGCGAGGAGGTACATCTGAACCTGGCCTATCGGTGGTTCTGCCGGCTTGGCCTCGAGGGTGATGTGCCTGACCACTCACCCTTCTCCAAGACCCGCCACGGCCGCTTCCGCGATGCCGACCTGCTGCGCGAACTGTTCGAGACCGTCGTCCGGCGCTGCATAGCTGAAGGGCTCGTCGGCGGCGAAGGCTTTGCGGTCGATGCCAGCATGATCGTCGCCGACGCCCATCGTCAGCGCGGGATCGAAACGGCCGAGGACCTCAATCCCAAAGCCAAGCGGGCCGTGGCTGAGTATCTCGCCACTCTGGATGACGCCGCCTTCGGGGCCGCCACGCCGGTGGAGCCCAAGTTCGTCTCCCCTGTTGATCCCGCCGCGCGCTGGACTGCCGCTTGGGGTGGCCCAGCCGTCTATGCCTATTGCACGAACTATTTGATCGACGTGGAGCACGCCATCATCGTGGACGTGGAGCCCTCGACCGCGGTGCGCCAAGCCGAGGTGACGGCCGCCAAGACTATGATCGAGCGGGCGCACGACGAGCTCGGCCTCTGGCCGGAGCGGCTGATTGCCGACACCGGCTACGGCTCGGCCGAAATGCTGAACTGGTTGGTGCATGAGCGTGGGATCGAGCCGCATATCCCGGTCTTCGACAAGTCTAGGCGCAAGGATGGCACCTTCTCGCGCGACGACTTCACCTACGACCATAAGGCCGATACATACATCTGTCCTGGCGGGAAGACGCTCAGGCAGCGCCAGAAGACCTATCGGATGCCACACCCTCTCGTCGACGAGAATGGCATGATGCGCTATCGCGCCAGCAAGCTGGATTGCGACGCCTGTGCCCTGAAGCCCAGCTGTTGCCCGAAGGAGCCGGCGCGCAAGGTGCTGCGCTCGATCTATGAGGGCGCGCGCGACATGGCCCGCGACATCGCAAAGACAGACGCCTACCAGACCTCACGCTATCAGCGGAAGAAGGTGGAGATGCTGTTCGCGCACCTCAAGCGCATCCTGAAGCTCGATCGATTGCGATTGCGCGGCCCCTGTGGTGCCCGCGATGAGTTCCACCTTGCAGCCATCGCCCAGAACCTCAGGAAATTGGCCAAGATTTGCACCCTCGGAACAAACGTCCGAGCCACTTAAGGCGAGGAGGTCGCGTCGACCTTAATCAAGACGCTTCGGTGCGAGTGGATCCACGGCTTCATCGCCGACTTCTTCAACACTATCCACCCGTTGCTGCCGTTTAGTCTCCGTGCTTTGTTTTCGCAGATGAGCCGCTGAATCCTTCCAGTTCCTCGCCGATTCCTGAAAGTGCGTTGACGATCGTCGCCTCGACGTCGCCACGCTGTTTCTGGGGAATCAAGCCAAGTCCTTTTTGTATCGCTTCACGCCAATGTTTCCCCCTGTCCCACGCTTCCGAAAACGCGATGGCGAGATCGTCCTGGCGACGGGTAGCTTTCAGTGCCTCGACCAGAAGTGCTGCCTGGTGGACATCCTTTTCCCGCTTGCCCACGCCGTTTGCGTTGTTCTGTCGGCGCGAGGCAACGATCAGCTTGTGAACCGCATATCGTCCGGGCGACGGTACCACGACAGGCACTCCCGATCGATGCAGCAGCACAGTTCTGATTGGTTCGTGGATCAGGAAATCGAGAAACCGAAGAGGCTGCGCGGATGCACCGCCCAAAGGCGGCATCGAGGTTGCATGATCGGCGTAGTCATCGCTGCCCGTGTTCGGTGTAAGGAACTCGACCTTGTATCGGACTGCGTTCTCGAATTGCGTCGCGTGTCCGGGATCTGATCTGTAAGGGATTTCCCTGAAGGTTGGGTCGATCTCCCTCAAGATTTCGAGGATGGGCGGCAGGCTGTCCTCGACCGCGGCCGACACGGAATGGAATAGGGCGAAGTCTGCATCGCCCGTCTGCAACGCTGCACCGGGCAGCTTCACGCCCAGATAGCCCGCGTAGGACTGAAAGGCGACTGTGCCGACCAGGACGCCGCGTAAGCGGAAGATGCCAGCCTTCCCCAGCGCCTCGACGACATCCCCGGTGAACCTTTCGGGTTCTGTCAGCCCTGCCTCGCGCACGAGCGTGGATACCAGCTTCCTGCGGGCGCGGAGGTCGTCCTTGATCTGACGGAAGGATTCAACGCGTTTTGCAATCTCGGGATCGCTGTCAGGCCCGACATACCGTCGCGTCTTCGTCGGCTGCGTTTCCTCGAAATACCAGTATACCTTGCCCTTGACGGGCACCTTGACGAGATTGCCCGTCGTAGGGAAATCCGTTTCGAAGACTGCGTCCAAGGATCGCTGGACGAGTTCCGCATACATCGTGCGGTAAACGAGGTCGACCGTCTTCATGTCAGGCGGCTCCGGTTATAAGAAAAATGCGGTTCTCTTATAGCGGCATGACCTCAAGGGACGCAAGCGGGAGTTATAAGAAATCGCGAAAACCTATAACACCGCAGGAGAGGGTCAGGAATCCTTGTTGCCGGCGTGCAGCCAAATCAGAATGGGTTTTGCTCATTCAGATAAACAAAGCCATCACGAAAACGCTGCTTGGATGTGGCGCTCGACCTCACCGCGTCCGCGAACGGCCCGAGCCTGTCATAGGCGTTTTTGGTCGACGCGCTATTTTGGCGACGCATCCGGCACGACGACCAGCTTGCCAACGAAATCCTTGGCGATGAAATCGGCCTGGGCGCGATGGAAATCGGACAGCTTGTAGACGCCGCCGACCAGCGGCCGGATCTTCTTGTCCTCGATGTAGCGCACGATGCGGCGGAAATCCGCGCGTGTGCCCTGGCTTGAGCCATGCAGTTGCAGCTGTTTCAGGTACATGGTGCGCAGATCGAGCTGCACGACCGGGCCGGCAATCGCGCCGGCCGTGGTATAGCGGCCTTCCGGCCTCAAGATGCGCAGGAGGTCGTTGAAGATCGCGCCGCCGACCAGGTCGGCGACCACATCGATTGGCCGCCCGCCGGTCGCCTCGTTCACGGCTGCCGGCAGGTCGGCCACGCCACGGGTGATCACCGCCTCGGCGCCGATGTCACGCACGGCCTGTTCCTTGCCCTTGCCGGCAACCGCATAGGGAATGGCGCCGCGTGCCCGCGCCAACTGCACGATGCCCGAGCCGACGCCGCCCGAGGCGCCGGTGACCAGCACGCGCTCACCGGCCTTCAATGCTGCGCGTTCCAGCATCTGTTCGCCGGTGAGATAGGCGCAGCAGAAAGTGGCGAGCTCGACATCGCTGAGATCGGTATCGACGACATGGGCATTCTCTGCCGGCACCGCCTGATATTCGGCATAGCCGCCGTCGCGGCCGTGGCCCATATAGTCGATGTCGGCGAGTGAATCGTCGTCGCGATTGTAGATGGAGAAATCGACCATCACCCGCTCGCCGATGCGGGTCGGCGAGACGCCGTCGCCGACGGCAATGATGTTGCCGACCGTGTCGGTGCCCTGGATGCGCGGGAAGCTCAGCGTATTGCCCCGACGACGCCAGGTCGACACAGCGGCGGCATCCTCCTCCGTTCCATAGGCGCCCTGGCGCACCCAGACGTCGGTGTTGTTCATGCCGCAAGCGGTGACCTTGACCAGCACCTCGCCCCGGGCGGGCGAGGGCACTTTCACGTCGGTGCGGTAGACGAGCTTTTCCGGTCCGCCGTGCCCGATCAGTTGCACGGCGGCCATGGTGGCGGGGAGGGTCTTGGTCATGGCATTCATGTCGGCTCTTCAGATATTTGCAAACACGCTCTTCACCGCGTCGGCCGTCCTCGACACGACGATATCGGCCTCTTGCCGCGTCAGGCAGAGCGGCGGCGCGAAACCGAGAATGTCGCCCTGCGGCATGGCCCGGCCGATGACGCCGCTTGCCGCAAGGGTGGTCGCGACCTGCGGCCCGATTTTATGCGAGGCGTCGAAGAATACGCGATCGTTCTTGTCGGCGACGAACTCGATCGCCGCCAGCATGCCGTCGCCGCGCACCTCGCCGACGTTTTTGTGGCCGCCGACGGCTTTCGTCAGCTCGGCGCGGAAATAGGCGCCGGTCTCGCCGGCGTTCCGCACCAGGTCCATCTCGTCGATCAGTTCCAGGTTGGCGACGCCGGCGGCGACGCAGATCGGATGCGCCGAATAGGTCCAGCCATGACCGAGCGAGCCGAGCTTGTCTGAACCCTGCACCAGCACCTGCCAGACCTTGTCTGACACGATGACGCCCGACAGCGGCGCATAGGCCGAGGTCAGGCCCTTGGCGATCGTGATCAGGTCGGGCTTGATGCCGTAGTGGTCGGAGCCGAACATGGTGCCCAGCCGGCCGAAGCCGGTGACGACCTCGTCGGCAACCAGAAGCACGTCGTATTTCTTCAGCACCGCCTGGATCTTCTCCCAGTAGCCGGCCGGCGGCGGCACGATGCCGCCGGTGCCGAGGATAGGCTCACCGATGAACGCGGCGACCGTCTCCGGCCCTTCGGCGAGAATCATCTCCTCGAGCTTGTCGGCACAGTATTGCGAAAACTGCTCCTCGCTCAGCGAGCGGTCGGCACGGCGGAAGTAGTAGGGCGCCTCGGTGTGCAGGACCGGCGCACGCGGCAGGTCGAAGGCGTTGTGGAACAGGTCGAGGCCGGTCAGCGATCCGGTCATGATGCCGGAGCCGTGATAACCGCGCCAGCGCGAGATGATTTTCTTCTTCTCCGGCCGGCCGAGCACGTTGTTGTAGTACCAGATCAGCTTGATGTTGGTTTCGTTGGCGTCGGAACCGGAGAGCCCGAAATAGACCCTCGACATGCCCTGCGGCGCGCGGTCGATGATCATCTTGGAAAGCGTGATCGATGCCTCGGTGCCGTGCCCGACATAGGCGTGATAATAGGCGAGGTTCTTGGCCTGTGCGGCGATGGCGTCGGCGATCTTCTGACGGCCATAGCCGACATTGACGCAGTAGAGGCCGGCGAAAGCATCGATGCTCTTGCGACCGTTATTGTCCCAGATGGTGACGCCTTCGCCGCCGGCGATGATGCGGGTCGGCGATTCACCCCGTGCATGCGTGCCCATATGGGTCGAGGGATGGAAGAAGTGATCGCGGTCCCAGGCGGCGAGTTCGTTTGACTGGTCGAGCATCTTTTTACTCCTGAGGAAAAGTGTCGGGCGCGGTTCTAGGCCACGTCCAGGCAGAGATATTTGAGATCGGTAAAGGCTTCGAGCCCGTGACGCGAGCCCTCCCGGCCGATGCCGGACTGCTTGACGCCGCCGAACGGGATCGGCGCGCCGGTGATCCTGACGCGATTGATGGCGACCATGCCATAGTCGAGCGCGCGGCCCATGCGCAATTGCCGGCCGCCGTTTTCAGTGACGACATAGGCGACCAGGCCGTACTCGGTGGCATTGGCGCGGGCGGCGACTTCCTCTTCGCTGTCGAAGGGCGTCACGGCCGCAACCGGACCGAAGGTCTCCTCGCGCATGATCAGGGCGTCGTCGTCAACATCGGCCAGCAGCGTCGGCTGGTAGAACAGCGGCCCGGCAGGATGGCGCTTGCCGCCGGTCAGGCAACGCGCGCCTTTGGCGAGCGCATCGGCCACCTGCTCCTCGACCTTCTTGACGCCGCGTTCGTGCATCAAGGGTCCGATTTCGGTGTCCTCAGCGAGGCCATTGCCGGTCCGCAATGCCTCGACGCGTTTGGCGAAAGCAGCGCAGAACCGATCGTAGAGCGGACGCTGGACATAGATGCGGTTGGCGGCGAGGCAGTCCTGGCCGGAGGTGGCAAATTTGGCGTCGACGGCTATTCTCACCGCCTTGTCGAGATCGGCGTCGGCAAAGACGATCAGCGGCGCATGCCCGCCAAGTTCCATCACCAGACGCTTCATCGTCGGCGCACTTTGCGCGGCAATCAGCCTGCCGATCTCGGTCGAGCCGGTGAAGCTCATGGCGCGAACGCGCGGGTCTTCGCACATCCGCCCGACGATGGTCGAAGCCCTGCCGGTGAGGACGTTGAACACGCCAGCCGGCAGGCCGGCACGTTCGCCAAGCTCGGCCAGCGCCAGTGCCGACAGCGGCGTTTCCGAGGAAGGATGCGCGACGATGGTGCAGCCGGCGGCAAGGGCGGCAGCCGCCTTGCGGGTCAGCATGGCCGCTGGAAAATTCCACGGCGTGACGACGCCGACGACACCGAGCGGTTCGCGTCGCACCACCATCTCGGCATTTGGCAAATGGCTGGTGACGCTTTCGGCGTTGAGACGTTTGGCCTCCTCGGCATACCACTCGACAAAAGAGGCTGCGTAGTCGATCTCGCCGCGCGATTCCTTCAGCGGCTTGCCTTGTTCGAGCGTCATCAGCAGGGCCAGGTCATTTTTGGCGGCGACGATCAGATCGAACCATTTTCGCAAGATTTTCGACCGTTCCTGCGGCAGCAATGCGCGCCAGGCAGGAAAGGCGCGCGATGCCGCATCGATCGCCAATGTCGTCTGCCGGGCATCGAGCGCGGCAACGAAAGCGACGGTGGATCCGGTGGCCGGATCGGTCACCTCGAAACTCTCCGCGGTCTCGCTCGCCGTCCAGTGGCCAGCGACATAGGCGAGTTCGCGCAGCAGCCGTCGGTCGGCGAGGCGGTCAAGTGCTTCATGGCGCTGCGAGCGGGCAAAATGTGCGGACATCGTCGGGCTCCCGGTTCGGGTGATGCCGCAAGACTATCTCTGCCGCGCAAACAGAGAGGCTGTTTGCGTGCCTGCACGTAGAGAGATTGTCTCTATTGCACCGAGCGCGCAGACGATCTCTCCGGTATCAGGAAGATGCCGGCAACAGGTCCGCCACCGGCAGCACACTCTCCTCCTTCACCGTCTTGGTGACGATATATGTGAAATAGCGGTCGATGCCGATCTCGCGTTCGAGCAGAGTGTCGACCAGCCGCTGATAGGCGTCGATGTCGCGCGCCATCACCTTCAGCAGGTAATCGACGCCGCCGCCGACAGACCAGCAGGCGACGATCTCGGGAATGTCGCGGATGACGCGCTCGAAACGGTCGAAATCGGCCTGGCGGTGGCTGGCAAGCGTCACCTCCATCAGCACGGTAGCGACCGGCGAGATGGCGCGCATGGCGATCCTGGCATGGTAGCCCGAGACGATGCCGGCCTTTTCCAGCTTGCGCAGCCGCATCCAGCACGGCGTCGGCGACAGGCCGACTTTCTCGGCCAGCGCCAGCTTGGTGATGCGCCCGTCGCGCTGGATGGCGTCGAGTATTTTCAGATCGATCGGATCGAGTTTCGCTGCAGCCATGATCGCCCACTTCCGGTGCCGGACACCATGACGGCGCATTATTTCGATTGTCAATTGCACTGATTTCGATCTCTAATAAGTCATGACATTTTGGCGACCAGATCCCGCTCTTATCCGGCGGCCGGCCTATCAATCGCTCGCCGACCAGTTCGCGCGCGCCATTCATGACGGGCGCCTGGCCAATGGCGCGCGCTTGCCGACGCACCGGCAACTGGCCGACGATCTGCAACTTTCCGTGCAGACGGTCAGCCGCGCCTACGAGGAATTGATCCGCCGCGGGCTGGTTTCCGGCGAGGTCGGCCGCGGCAGCTTCGTGCAGACGCAGCGCCGCGAGCCGGAGCCGCCCTATCTGCCGGAGCGGCTGGGCGAGCTCATCGACCTCTCCATCCTGAAGCCGGTCTGCGAACCGATGCATCTGGAGCGGCTGAGGCAGGCACTGGGCTGGCTCGCCGAAAACCTGCCGTCGAGCTCGGCGCTGTCGTTCAGGCCGAACATGGTGTTCCCACGCCACCGTGCGGTGGGTGTCGAGTGGCTGCGGCTCTGCGGCCTCGACGCGTCGCCGCAGAACATCAGCCTGACCAACGGCGCCACCGCCGGTATGACGGTAGCGCTGATGAGCGTAGCGCCGCCCGGTTCGACCGTCGCCACCGAGGCGATCGGTCACCACACGCTGATCCCGCTGGCGCGTTATCTCGGCTTCAACCTCGAGGGTTTGCCGATCGACGACAATGGGCTGATCCCGGAAGCGCTGGACGAGGCCTGTCGGCTGTCGGACATCCGCGCCGTGTTCGTGCAGCCCTCGGTGATCAACCCGACGGCAACGCTGATGGATGCCGCCCGGCGCGAGCAGATCGCTGCGGTGGCGCGCAGGCACGACATCGCCATTATCGAAAACGACGTGCTCGGCCCGCTGGTCGAGGACCGTCCGCCGCCGGTCGCGGCGTTTGCCCCCGAGCGCACGCTCTACGTCACCTCCTTTACCAAGATCGTGGTGCCGGGCCTGCGCATCGGCTATCTCGCGGCGCCCGATCGTTACGTCGCCGCGGTCGCCAATCGCCATCTCGTCTCGAACTGGATGGCGACGCCGTTGGTGGCCGAGATCGCCACCAAATGGGTGACCGACGGCACCGCGATGGAACTCGTGCGATGGCAGCGCCTGGCTTTGCGGCGGCGTCTGGACATAGCCGCCGAGGTGCTTGCCGGAGTGGATTATCGGGCTCATCGCGACGGGCTGCATGTCTGGCTGCGGCTGCCCGAGGATCGCGGCGAGGAAAGCTTTGTGTCCCAGGCGCGCCTGCAGGGCGTGGCGATTGCGCCCGGTACGTCGTTTCGCATTTCGCAGATGCCTTGGCATCCCGCTGTCCGGATTTCGCTGGGCTCGACCACGGAGGGGGAACTGCGTGCCGGTCTCGGCGTTGTCACCAAGCTTCTGCTCGGCGATCCCGAGCATCTCCTGCTTGCCATCTAGGCAACAAATGGCGGGGAATTGTGCGGAGTTCGGAATATTGTCATGATATTATTTTCTTGATTGACATGATTTGCCGCGATCCGCATCGTTAAAGGCATAGCTTCTCCAGCACGGGAAATTCATTGTCGGCGCCCATCATCAAGATCGACGGCATTTCGAAAAGCTTCGGCACCTTCAAGGTGCTGGACGGCCTCTCGATGCAAGTCATGCCCGGCGAGAAGCTGGCACTGATCGGCCCGTCGGGTTCGGGCAAGACGACGATCCTGCGCATCCTGATGACGCTAGAGCGTATCGACAGCGGCCACATCCAAGTCGACGGCGAACAGCTGTACCACATGGAGCGCAACGGCCGGCTACTGACGGCCGATGAACGGCATTTGGCAAAGATGCGCCAGAAGATCGGCATGGTCTTCCAACTGTTCAATCTGTTTCCGCACAAATGCGTCATCGACAATGTGACGCTGGCACCAATGCTGACCAAAGGCGTGCCGCGGGCCGCCGCCGAAAAGCGGGCGATGGAACTGCTCGACATGGTCGGCATGGTCGAGAAGGCCAAAGCGATGCCGGCGCAGCTTTCAGGCGGCCAGAAGCAGCGCGTCGCGATTGCGCGGGCGCTGGCGCTGTCGCCGAAAATCATGCTGTTCGACGAGGTCACCTCGGCGCTCGACCCTGAGCTCGTCGACGAGGTGCTCAACGTCATGCGCAAGCTCGCCGCCGAGACCGACATGACCATGCTGCTGGTCACCCACGAGATGGGTTTCGCCCATGACTTCGCCGACCGGGTGCTGTTCTTCGATCGCGGCAGAATAGTCGAGGAGGGCAAGCCCGACGAGATTTTCCGCCATCCCAAACAGGAGCGCACGCAAGGTTTCCTGAAGAAGATCATTGCGGCCGGACATCGGGTCTGACTGCCATGCGAGGCGGCAACGCCTCAAGCAAGCCAAGAAGACAGACAAACAAGGAGTTGGGAACAATGAAGAAATTTGCCATTTTGGCCGGCGTCGCCGGTATTGCGCTGACGGCGGTGCTGGCCGCCTCGACGGCCGGCTCGGCCGACGACAGCAAGCTCGAAGAGCTTAAGGCGCAAGGCTTTGCCCGCGTCGCCATCGCCAACGAGCCGCCCTATACGGCGGTCGCTGCCGACGGCAAGGTTTCGGGTGCGGCGCCTGACGTTGCCCGTGAAATCTTCAAACGCCTTGGCGTCAACGATATCGTCGCCTCGATCTCGGAATATGGCGCCATGATCCCCGGCTTGCAGGCCGGCCGTTTCGACGTCGTCACCGCCGGATTGTTCATGAAGCCGGAACGTTGTGCTGCGGTCGCCTATTCGGAACCGGTGCTGTGCGACGCCGAGGCGATGCTGGTGAAGAAGGGCAACCCGAAGGGCTTCAAGAGCTACGAGGACGTCGCGAAGGACGCGAGCGCCACGATCGGCGCGCCGGGTGGCGGCACTGAAGAGAAGCTGGCGCTCACCGCAGGTGTGCCGCGCGAGCGCGTCATCGTCGTGCCGGACGGCCAGAGCGGCCTGAAAATGCTGCAGGACGGCCGCATCGATGCTTATTCGCTGCCCGTGCTGTCGATCAACGACCTGGTCAAGAAAGCCAATGATCCGAACCTCGAAGTCATCGCGCCGGTGATCGGTGCGCCGGTCTATTGCGACGGCGCGGCCTTCAAGAAGGGCGACGAAGCGCTGCGCGACGCCTATGATGTCGAGCTGGCGAAACTGAAGAAGTCCGGCGAGTTCGCCAAGATCATCGAGCCTTACGGCTTCTCGGCGGCGGCGGCAATGTCGACGAGCCGCGACAAGCTCTGCTCGGCGAAGTAGGTGCGTTCTTCCTTCTCCCCTTTCACGGGGAGAAGGTGGCCCGAAGGGCCGGATGAGGGGCGGCGCCATACTCCGGTTGGTTCGCGCTGCCCCCCATCTGCCTGCCGGTATCTTCTCCCCGTGAACCGGGAGAAGGACGCTGGAAGCAACGTGTCGCTAGACATTCAACGCGGAAACTTTCGACCCAATGACCCAATGGTCCGGCTATTTCGGCCTGATATTGCAAGGAGCGCTTGTCACCATCGAGCTGACGCTGATGGGGTCGGTGCTGGCCTTGGTCATGGCCTTTCTTGCCGGGCTGGGGCGGCTGTCGCGGTTTTTCGTGCTACGCGCGCTGGCCACCGCCTATATCGAGTTCTTCCGCGGCACCTCGATTTTCGTGCAGCTGTTCTGGGCTTATTTCGTGCTGCCTTTTGCCGGCATTTCGTTGACGCCGCTGCAGGCCGGGGTGCTGGCGCTGGGCCTCAATGTCGGCGCCTATGCGGCGGAAGTGGTGCGTGGCGCCATCAAGTCTATCGGCCGCGAACAATATGAGGCCTGCACCGCCCTCAATCTCGGCCGCTGGCAAGCCATGCACCATATCATCTTGCCGCAGGCGCTTCTGGTGATGCTGCCAACCTTCGGCAACAACGCCATTGAATTGCTCAAGGCCACCGCCGTCGTTTCGCTGATCTCGCTCGCCGACCTGACCTTCCAGGCGCAGGTGGTGCGCTCGCAGACCGGCAATACTCTGGTGCCGTTCAGCACCATCCTCGTCATCTATTTCGTCCTGGCGCTGCTCATCTCATGGGGCGTGCGGTCGCTGGAACGCCGCATGGCTCGTGGCCTCGACGGGGTGCGCGTATGATGGACCGGGCCTGATAATGGAATGGGATTGGGATTTTGTCCGGCAGATCCTGCCGACGCTGATCGAGGGGGTGAAGATCACCATCCTGGCGACGCTGCTTGGCTCGGTGCTGGCGGCCATCGTTGGGTTGGGCATCGCGTTGGCGCGCCGGTCGCCGAACAGGGCTCTGTCGCGCACCGTCGGTTTCCTTGCCGAGTTCATCCGTGGCACACCGCTGTTGGTGCAGCTCTATTTCATCTTCTACGTGCTGCCGGATTTCGGCGTCCTGTTGCCGCCGCTGGTCGCGGGCGTTATCGGTCTCGGGCTGCATTACGGCACTTACACGGCCGAGGTCTACCGCGCCGGCATCGATAATGTTCCGCGCGGCCAGTGGGAAGCGGCCAAGGCCTGCAATCTGAACGCCACCCAGACCTGGACGCACATCATCATTCCGCAGGCGATCCCGCCGATGATCCCGGCGCTTGCCAATTATTTCATCGCCATGTTCAAAGAGACGCCGCTGCTGTCGGCGATCACCGTGCTCGAACTGATGAACCAGGCCAAGAGCGTCGCCAATACCTATTATCGGTATATCGAACCGATCACGTTGGTCGGCGCCTTCTTCCTCGCCATCAGCCTGTTCTCGGTGGTGCTGCTGCGCTGGCTGGAACACCGTTATGGGCGGATCGAAAGATGAGCGCTGCACCCGAAATCCGCCTGCATTCGGCCCGGCCGCCGCTCGACGCGCGTCCGCTGGAAAAGCGGGTCGGCCTGATCATCCTTGCCACCGACCATACGAGCGAACCGGATTTTCACCGCATGGTGGCAAGCGACCGCATCGGGGTCTATGTCGCACGCATCCCCTACGCCAACCCGACGACGCCGGACAATTTGCGCAAGATGCAGCCGTCACTGACGGCGGCCGCGGCCCTGATCCTGCCCGACGAGCCGCTCGATGCGATCTGCTATTCCTGCACCTCAGCTTCCGTCGTGATCCGCGATGCCGAAATCGAGGCGGCGGTGCAGGCCGCGAAACCCGGTGCGCCGGTGGTTACGCCGCCGATGGCCGGGGTGCGCGGCCTGAAGGCGCTGGGCGCCAGGACGATCAGCATTCTTACCCCTTATACGGTCGAGACCAGCCGGCCGATGGCGACCTATTTCACCGTGCATGGTTTCGAAATCGTCAGCTTCACTTGCCTCGGCTTCGAGGATGATCGCGAGATGGCGCGGATTGCGCCGAAATCCTTGGTCGATCTGGCTCGCGAGGCGACGGCCGAACACTCGGACGCGCTGTTTGTCTCCTGCACGGCACTGCGGTCCGCGGCGGCAGTTGTCGGTATGGAAGAAGCCATCGGCCGTCCTGTCGTCACCAGCAACCAGGCGACGGCCTGGAATTGCCTGCGGCTTTGCGACGACGACGAGCCGCGCCCTGAATTCGGCCGTCTGATGACGCTGCCGCTGAACTGATTGATGAGCCATGACCACGTCCAGGATAAGCCTGTCCGAAATCCACGCCGCGCGCGAGCGCATCGCAGGCAAGGTCGAGCGTACGCCGACCGTTCCTTCCCGGAGTCTTTCCCAGCACTTGGACGCTCCTGTTTATCTCAAGCTCGAACACCGGCAGACCACCGGCGCCTTCAAGCTGCGTGGTGCCTCGAACGCAATCGCCTCGCTGACAGAAGAGGAGAGGGCGCGTGGCGTCGTCGCTGCCTCGACCGGCAATCACGGCCGGGCGCTGGCTTATGCCGCTCGACTGCAAGGTATCCACGCGACGATCTGCATGTCGCGGCTGGTGCCGCAGAACAAGCTCGACGAGATCCGCCGGCTCGGCGCCGAGATCCGCATCGTCGGCAACAGCCAGGACGATGCGCAGCGGGAGGTCGAACGGCTGGTCGCGGAAGAGGGGCTGATCATGCTGCCGCCTTTCGACCATCCCTCCATTGTCGCCGGGCAAGGCACGCTCGGGCTGGAGATCATCGAACAGGTTCCGGACGCCGCCTTGGTGCTGGTGCCGCTTTCCGGCGGTGGGCTGGCGGCTGGCGTTGCCGCTGCCGTGAAGGGCGTCAGCCCGGCGACGAAGGTGATGGGCGTTTCAATGGCGCGCGGTGCGGCGATGAAGGCGAGCCTCGACGCCGGACATCCGGTTTTGGTCGAGGAACTGCCGACGCTGGCCGATTCCCTCGGCGGCGGCATAGGCCTCGACAACCGGCTGACCTTTTCCATGTGCCGCGACCTGCTCGACGATGTGATCCTGCTCAGCGAGGACGAGATCGCCACCGGCATCCGCCATGCCTATGAACAGGAGCGCGAGATCGTCGAAGGCGCCGGCGCCGTCGGCATCGCAGCCGTGCTTGCCGGCAAGGTCAGGGCGAGCGGCCCGACGGTGCTCGTGCTGTCCGGCCGCAACATCGATATGACACTGCACCGCAAGATCATCTGCGGCGAAGCAATTGCGGAGAGCGCAGCATGAGCCGGATGACGATCCTCACCGAAGCTGAATTGCGCAAGATCGTGAAGCTCGATCTCGATGCCATCGCCTGCGTCGAGAATGCGTTCCGGGCGCTCGCCACCTTGCCGGTGGCGATGCCGCCGATCCTTCGGCTCGACATTCCGGAGCATCGCGGCGAGGTCGACGTCAAGACCGCCTATGTACCGGGTGTCGACGGTTTTGCGATCAAGATCAGCCCCGGCTTTTTCGATAATCCCAAGCTCGGCCTGCCCAGCGTCAACGGCATGATGGTGCTGCTGTCGGCGAAAACCGGATTGGTCGAGGCGCTGCTGCTCGACAATGGCTATCTCACCGACATCCGCACGGCCGCCGCCGGTGCGGTCGCCGCCAAACATCTGTCGCGGGCGGGTTCCTCCGTTGCCGCGATCTTCGGCGCCGGTGTTCAGGCCGGACTGCAGCTCGAGGCGCTGATGCTGGTGCGGCCAATCACGGAAGCCCGCATCTGGGCAAGGGATGCCGCCAAGGCCGAAGCCGCGGCCGACGCATTGTCCGAAAAACTGGGCATCGCCGTTCACGCCGAGCCCGACGCGGCAAAGGCTGCGGCCGATGCCGACATCATCGTCACCACGACGCCGTCGACCGAGCCGCTGATCAAGGCCGGCTTCGTCTCCGCCGGCCAGCATATCACTGCCATGGGCTCGGATGCCGAGCACAAGAACGAGATCGCGCCGGCGATCCTGCGCATGGCCGATCTCTACGTCGCCGATAGCGCCAAACAGACGCGCCGGCTGGGCGAACTGCACCATGCTATCGCGGCGGGCGTGATGGCGTCCGATGCCGAAATCACCGAGCTTGGCCACATCATCGCCGGCGAAAGGCATGGCCGGCGCTCGGACAGCGACATCACCATTGCCGACCTGACCGGCACTGGCGTGCAGGACACGGCGATCGCTACGCTCGCCCGCGACCGTGCGCGTGCAGCCAAGACCGGTACGATTTTCGAAAGCTGATGCTGGCCGCAAGGCCCAACAAACGAGGACCAAGAACAATGCAGCCCAATTTGAAATTCTCGCGCGGCGAATATGCGGAGCGCCTCGCCAAGACGCGGAAAGCCATGCAGGTCAAGGGCGTCGATCTATTGATCGTCAGCGACCCGTCCAACATGGCCTGGCTGACCGGCTATGACGGCTGGTCGTTCTACGTGCACCAGGCTGTCATCGTGCCGCCGTCGGGCGAGCCGGTGTGGTACGGGCGCGGCCAGGACGCCAACGGCGCCAAGCGCACCGCCTATCTCGCGCACGACAACATCATCGGCTATGCCGACCACTATGTGCAGTCGACCGAGCGCCATCCGATGGATTTTCTCTCGCAGGTGCTCGCCGATCGCGGCTGGGGCAAGCTCAGCATCGGTGTCGAGATGGACAATTATTGGTTCTCCGCCGCAGCCTTCGCGTCTCTGCAGAGACATCTGCCCAATGCCCGCTTCGTCGACGCCACGGCACTCGTCAACTGGCAGCGCGCAGTGAAGAGCCCGACCGAAATCGACTACATGCGCAAAGCCGCCCGCATCGTCGAGGCAATGCACGAGCGCATTGTCGACAAGATCGAGGTCGGCATGCGCAAATGCGACCTGGTCGCCGAGATCTATGATGCCGGCACGCGCGGCGTCGATGGCATTGGCGGCGACTATCCGGCGATCGTGCCGCTGCTGCCGTCGGGCGCCGACGCATCGGCGCCGCATCTGACCTGGGACGACAGGCCGATGAAGTCGGGCGAGGGCACTTTTTTCGAAATTGCCGGCTGCTACAACCGCTACCATTGTCCGCTTTCCCGGACTGTGTTCCTTGGTAAACCGACGCAGGAATTCCTCGATGCCGAAAAGGCGACGCTGGAAGGCATGGAGGCGGGACTTGCGGCCGCCAACCCCGGCAACACATGCGAGGACATCGCCAACGCCTTCTTCGCGGTGCTGAAGCGGTACGGCATCGTCAAGGACAACCGCACCGGGTACCCGATCGGGCTTTCCTATCCGCCTGACTGGGGCGAGCGCACGATGAGCCTGCGTCCAGGCGACCGCACCGAGTTGAAGCCCGGTATGACCTTCCATTTCATGACCGGCTTGTGGCTTGAGACGATGGGGCTGGAAATCACCGAATCCATCCTGATCACCGAGACGGGCGTCGAGTGCCTGGCGAATGTGCCGCGCAAACTGGTCGTGAAGAATTGAGCCCGATGTCCAGCCTTCGCCCGTCACCGATCACGCCGACCGTCGATTTCGAGCGCGACGGCGTGCAGCACGGTTTCCTGCGCCTGCCTTACAGCCGCGACGATTCGGCCTGGGGATCGGTGATGATCCCGATCTGCGTCATCCGCAACGGCAAGGGGCCGAGCGCATTGCTCACCGGCGGCAATCATGGCGACGAGTACGAGGGGCCGCTGGCGCTCTATGACCTCGCCCGTACGCTCGACCCGAAGCAAGTCAGCGGCACGATCATCATCGTGCCGGCGATGAACTATCCGGCGTTCCGCGCCGGCACGCGCACCTCGCCGATCGACAAGGGCAATCTCAACCGCAGCTTTCCCGGCCGGCCCGACGGGACGGTGACCGAGAAGATCGCCGATTATTTCCAGCGCGAGCTTCTGCCCCGTACAGACATCGCGCTCGACTTCCACTCCGGCGGCAAGACGCTCGACTTCGTGCCGTTCTGCGCCGCCCACATCCGGCCCGACAAGGTGCTGGAAGCGAAGGGTTTCGCTGCGGTTGAAGCCTTCTCCGCACCATGGTCGATGAAAATGCTGGAGATCGACGCGGTCGGCATGTTCGACACTGCCGCCGAAGAGATGGGCAAGCTGTTCATCACCACCGAGCTTGGCGGCGGCGGGACTTCGCGCGCGGAAACGGTGCGGATCGCACGTTGCGGCGTGCTCAATGTGCTGCGCCATGCCGGCATCGTCGCCGGCGCGGTCGAGATGCAGCCAACCCGCTGGCTCGACATGCCGTCCGGCGATTGCTTCTCGTTCGCCGAGGACGACGGGATGATCGAAACCATGATCGATCTCGGCGAGGCGGTGGCAGAGAACCAGGTGCTGGCACGTATCCATTCCATAGGCCGCACCGGCGGCGCTCCGCAGGAGATCCGGGCCAAAATGTCCGGTCTGTTGGCGGCGCGGCATTTTCCGGGGCTGGTCAAGGCCGGCGACTGCGCTGCCGTGGTCGCCGTGCTGGTCGATTGACGGTTAGGAAGCCGATGTCGGGAACGGCTCGGTCCTGCCTTTGGGACGATCGCCGATGGCAAAGACGGCGCTCGCCTCGCTGACGATCGAGACATGATCCTTGGCGGCTGTTCCGGCCGCCGCACTGTCGCCGCGCATGATTGCGGTGACGACGGCGTCATGCTCCTGCCACGACTGGGCCAGCCGGCCGGGCAGCATGAATTGCGCGCGGCGGAACGGCGCCAGGCGGCCGCGGGTCATGACTGTCAGTTCATAAATGTGCTTGCTGTGGGCGCCGCGATAGAGCCGGGTGTGGAACTCGGTGTTGAAAAGCTCATACTCTTCTTCGGCACCGAGCTGCACGAAGCGCGCCGAGGCCTGGTGCTCGGCCTCCAGCGTGCGGCGCTCGCCAGCGGTCATGCGCTCGGCCGAGAACCTCGCGCAGATCGCTTCAAGCTCGGCCATGCTTTCGAACATCGAGGCGAGGTGCTCCTGCGTCACCACGGCGACGGTGGCGCCGCGGTTCGGCCGCCTTTCGACCAGCCCCATGGCGCTGAGCCGGCTGAGCGCTTCCCTGATCGGCGTGCGTGAGACGTCGAAGCGGGCCGCGAGCGAGGCCTCATCGAGCTTTTCGCCCGGGCGCAGGAAACCGGTGATGATCCGGTCGCTGATCGCCCTCACCATCTGATCGACGGTCGTGCCCGACCTGATCAAATTGCGCTTTCCCGACACGTCTCCTCCGTCCAGTCTTTTCGCTAGAGCCGTAAGCCACTCACCGGCTTCGATTCCTCCGCATCTCTGTATGCCTATGTTTTAGCCTTCATGTCAAATTGGCGATTTTGAAGGCAAAAAGTGTATGCAATTGCTCCGGCTTTGTGCAGTCCACATCGGCACACTCATTGATATTGCTGAATAAATCCTATTTCTGAAACTGGCATGCTGATTGCATACACTTCTTTCATTGAGGTGTTAACCGGCCCCAAAGGCCCCACAGAGGGAGCATTCAATGTCCGAGAGATTCATGCTTAGCCGCCGCGACCTGCTCAAGACCTCCGCCGCCGGAGCGGCGCTCGGCCTTGCGTCCGCATCGTTTCCGATCAGCAGGGCCTTCGCCGCGACGGCCACCGTCGGCTTCATCTATGTCGGGCCAAAGGACGATTACGGCTACAACCAGGCGCATGCCGAAGGCGCCGCCACGCTGAAGGGGATCGAAGGAATTTCCGTCGTCGAGGAGGAGAACGTGCCGGAGACGGTCGACGTCCAGAAGACGATGGAATCGATGATCAATCTCGACGGTGCGTCGCTGATCTTCCCGACCTCGTTCGGCTATTTCGATCCGCACATGCTCGCCATGTGCGCGAAATTCCCCGACGTGCAGTTCCGCCATTGCGGTGGCATGTGGAACAAGGACAAGCATCCGATGAATGCCGGTTCCTATTTCGGCTATATCGGCATGGGCCAGTATCTGAACGGCGTCGTCGCCGGTCACACCAGCAAAACCAAGAAACTCGGCTTCGTCGCGGCAAAGCCGATCCCGCAGGTGTTGCTCAACATCAATTCCTTCCTGCTCGGCGCGCGCTCGGTCGACCCGACCATCACCTGCCAGGTGATCTTCACCGGCGAGTGGTCGCTGGCGGTCAAGGAGGCCGAGGCCACCAATGCGCTGGTCGACCAGGGCGCCGACGTCATCACCTGCCATGTCGACAGCCCCAAGGTGGTGGTCGAGACGGCGGCCGGCCGTGGCGCCTTCGTCTGCGGCTATCATGCCAACCAGAGCCCGCTGGCGCCGGAAAAATACCTGACCGGCGCGGAATGGAACTGGGCCAAGGTCTACAAGATGTTCGTCGACGATCTGGTGGCGGGCACGCCGCTGCCCAATTTCACACGCGGTGGCTTGGCCGACGGCTTCGTCAAGATGAGCCCGCTCGGCCCCGCCGTCGGCGACGCCGCCCGCAAACAGTTCGACGGCACGCTGGCCGAAATGATGAAAGGCGGCTTTTCCGTCATCAAGGGTCCGCTGAAGAGCAACAAGGGCGTCGTCGTCGCGACCGAAGGCCAGGCCTTCGCCGAGACCGCGCTCGAACTCGAAAGCATGGACTACCTGGTCGAGGGCGTCGTCGGTTCGACCGCCTGAACCGGATCGGAGACGGGGCCATGGCAGACACGATCAGCACTGCGGGCGCACCGGCGCTGTTTGGCGCCAGGAATTATCCGGCGGCGCTCGAATGGGCGGCGCGGCGGGCGGAAGCCTTCGTCATACCGCTCGCGGCACTGATCGTCGGCATGGCGCTGTTCAGCGTGTTCATCGCGCTGGTCGGCAAATCGCCGGTGCAACTCTACGAGACGATGTGGCGCGGCGGCTTCGGCTCGTGGTTCTCGATCCAGAACTCGCTGTCACGGGCAGCACCGCTTTTGCTGGCAGCGCTCTGCGTGGCGCTGCCGGCCCGGCTCGGCCTCGTCGTCATCGGCGGCGAAGGCGCGATCGTGCTGGGCGGCGTTGCCGCCGCCGCCATCGGCGTCGCGGCGAATGGCGCGCCGGCTTTTCTGGTCATCCTGCTGATGGGCGTGGCGGGCGCGGTCGCCGGCGGCATCTGGATCGGTGCCGTCGGCGCACTCCGCCACTACCGCGCCGTCAACGAAACCATCTCCAGTCTGCTGATGGCCTATATCGCCATCGCGCTGATGAACCATCTGGTCGAAGGGCCTCTGCGCGATCCGACTTCGCTCAACAAACCCTCGACCGAGCCGCTGGCGGATGCCTACCGCATCGGCAACATTCCAGGCATGGACGTGCACTGGGGCCTGGTCGTCGGCATTCTCGCCTGCGTCTTGTCCTGGCTGTTGATCGAAAAGACGCGCTGGGGGTTTGCCGCCCGCATCGCCGGCGGCAATGTCAGGGCAGCTCAGGTGCAAGGGCTTGCCGTCGGGCCGCTGATCGTCGGCTTCACCGGGCTCGCCGGCGGCTTCGCCGGGCTGGCCGGCATGCTGGAGGTCGGCGCCGTTCAAGGCAGCGCCAACGCCTCGCTCGCCGCCGGCTATGGCTATACCGGCATCCTCGTCGCCTTCCTCGCCCGCCACAATCCGCTCGCCATCATCCCGGTCGCTTTCCTGCTCGGCGGTATCGGCGCTTCTGGCGGGCTGATCCAGCGCCGCATGGACCTGCCCGACGCGACCGTGCTGGTGCTGCAAGGCATGCTCTTCGTCGTCATCCTGTTCAGCGAAACCTTTTACGGCCGCTTCAAGGTCTTCAATCCCGATCTGTGGAAGAGGGGCTCCTGATGGACGCGACCGAGATCGGCCTGTGGGGCGTGCCGCTCGCCATTCTCGGCGGCGCCATCCGCGTTTCGACGCCCTTCATCTTCGTCTCGCTCGGCGAAGCCATCACCGAGCGCTCCGGCCGCATCAATCTTGGCCTCGAAGGCACGCTGGTCTTCGGCGCGATGACCGCCTATGCGGTCGCAGTGATGACCGGCTCGCCATGGCTCGGTCTGCTGGCTGCCGCAGGTGCCGGTCTTTGCTTCGGCCTGTTCCATGGCTGGATCTGCAAATTCCGCGGGGTGAACGACATCGCCATCGGCATCGCGCTGATGCTGTTCGGCTCCGGTCTCGCCTTCTTCTTCGGCAAGCCGTTTATCCAGCCCTCGGCACCAGACCTGCCGGCCATCGCCTTCGGTGGCTGGTCGGATCTCCCGCAGGTGCAGGCGGCGCTCAACGTCAACATCCTGTTCCTGATTGGTGCCGCACTTGCCGTGTTCCTATGGTGGGCGTTCCGCAACACCCGCGCCGGCCTGATCGTGCGCGTCGTCGGCGACAGCTCCGATGCGGCGCGCGCCATGGGCCTCAATCCCAACACCGTGCGCCTGCTTGCGACAGGTGTCGGCGGTGCGCTTGCTGGCATCGGCGGCGCCTATCTGTCGCTCTATTATCCCGGCAGCTGGACCGAACGCATCTCGTCGGGGCAGGGCCTGATGGCGGTGGCGCTGGTCATCTTCGCCCGCTGGAATCCGCTCGGCTGCTTTGCCGCGGCACTGTTGTTCGGCGGTGCGGGCGCGCTGGGCCCGGCGTTGCAATCGGTCGGGGTCACGCAGGGCTACTACCTCTTCTACGCCGCGCCTTACATCCTCACGCTCATCATCATGATCGCCACCTCGTCGCCGAGCCGCTCGCTTGCCGGCGCGCCGGGCGAATTGTCGATCACCAAATGACTGGAGTTTTTCCGATGAACGCCAGAGCCGAGATCACCCAGCGCTACATCGACGCCGACCCTTATCCATGGCCTTATAATGGCGAGCTCCGGCCGGACAATACGGCACTGATCATCATCGACATGCAGACCGATTTCTGCGGGCCGGGCGGCTATGTCGATCATATGGGCTACGATCTTTCGCTGGTGCGGGCACCGATCGAGCCGATCAAGTCGGTGCTCGCAGCCATGCGGGCCAAGAGCTACACCATAATCCACACGCGCGAGGGCCACCGGCCCGATCTCGCCGACCTGCCGGCCAACAAGCGCTGGCGTTCGCGCCGCATCAATGCCGGCATCGGCGACCCCGGACCTTGCGGGCGCATCCTGGTGCGCGGCGAACCCGGCTGGGACATCATCCCCGACCTCTATCCGGCGGCGGGCGAACCGATCATCGACAAGCCGGGCAAGGGCTCGTTCTGCGCCACCGACCTCGAGCTGATCCTGCGCCAGCGCGGCATCGACAACATCGTGCTGACCGGCATCACCACCGACGTCTGCGTCCACACGACGATGCGCGAGGCCAACGATCGCGGCTTCGAATGCGTGATGCTGGAGGATTGCTGCGGGGCAACCGACTACGGCAATCATCTCGCCGCGATCAAGATGATCAAGATGCAGGGCGGGGTGTTCGGCGCGGTGTCGAATTCGGCATCCTTCGTCGCGCAACTGCCGTGAGGAGGCGATCTTGAGCGGAAGCACTGGGAAGAAGGCCGTCGGCGTCGAGACCATCGGCATGACCATGCGCTTCGGCGCTTTCACCGCGCTGGACGATGTCTCGATCAAGGTGCCGGCGGGATCGTTCCACGCGCTGCTCGGCGAAAACGGCGCCGGCAAGTCGACGCTGGTCAAATGCATGATGGGTTTTTACCATCCGACCGCCGGCGACATGCTGGTCGATGGCCGCGAGGTCGCGATCGCCAGTCCCAAGGACGCGTCGGCGCTCGGGCTCGGCATGGTTTATCAGCATTTCACGCTCGTTCCGTCGCTGACCGGCGCGGAGAACCTGGTCATTTCGCGCGAGAAGGTGCCGGGCGTCATCGACTGGCGCAAGGAGCGCGCCGCACTTGCGCAATTCATGCAGCGTATGCCGTTCAAGCTGCCGCTCGACGTCAAGGTGGCGGAACTTGCCGCCGGCGAGAAGCAGAAGCTCGAAATCATCAAGCAGCTCTATCTCGGCCGCAGTTTCCTGGTGCTCGACGAGCCGACTTCGGTGCTCACTCCCGGCGAGGCACACGAAGTGCTTGGCCTGGTGCGCGACATGACCAGGACCGGCGACCTCACCGTGCTGATGATCTCGCATAAATTCCACGAGGTGACGGCCTTTGCCGACGATATCACCGTGCTGCGCAAGGGCAGGCTGACCGGAACCGGAAAGGTCTCCGAACTTTCCCACAAGCAGATGGCGGCGATGATGATCGGCGACCAACCGATCGCCGCACTCGACAGCCGCGCCCCGGTGCCGGCCGGCGCCAGACAGGTGCTGACGGTAAAGTCGCTGAAGGCGCCCGACCGCACCGGCTTGAAAACCATCGACATCGGCGAACTCGATGTGAAGTCGGGTGAGATCGTCGGCATTGCCGGCATCTCCGGTAACGGCCAGAAGGAGTTTCTCGAAGTCCTTGCCGGACAGCGGGCGCGCAATGGCGGCGACGTTCTGGTGAAAGGCTCGCCCTATGGCGCCAGCCGCAGCGAGGCGCGCACGCTCAATGTCCGCTTCATTCCGGAGGAGCCGTTGCGCAATGCCTGCGCACCGAAGATGACGGTGGCGGAAAACATGGCCTTCCGGACCTTCGACCTCAACGAGGCCGGCAAGCCGGTCAACTGGATCAGGATGAGTGCGATCAGTGACTACGCGGCCCGCCTGATCGAACAGTTCAAGGTCAAGACGGCATCGCTCGCTTCGCCGATTTCGTCGCTCTCGGGCGGCAATGTGCAGCGCGCGGTGCTGGCGCGGGAACTGACCGGCGAGGTCGATTTGCTCATCGTGTCGAACCCCTGCTTCGGCCTCGACTTCTCTGCCGTCGCCGAAATCCGCGCCCGCATCATGAAGGCGCGCAACGCCGGTGCCGCCGTGCTCCTTATGTCGGAGGACCTTGATGAGCTGCTCGAGCTCTCGGACCGCATCTTCGTCATGTCGGACGGCGCGCTGGTCTACGAGACGCCGATCGCGCAGGCGAGCGTGCAGACGATCGGCGAGCACATGGCGGGACATCACTGATGGCTGGGATCGAGGCACTGCCGTTTCCGTTTGTGTTCAAGCCTGAGGCGATGGCGCTGGTCGTCATCGACATGCAGCGCGACTTTGCCGAACCCGGCGGCTTCGGCGCCAGCCTCGGTAATGACGTCAGCCGGGTCACGGCCATCGTGCCGACGGTGAAGAGGCTGATCGCGGGGTTTCGCGCCGCTGGCCTGCCGGTGATCCACACGATGGAGTGCCACAAGGCAGACCTTTCGGATCTGCCGCCGGCCAAGCGCAATCGCGGCAATCCGTCGATCAGGATCGGCGATGTCGGGCCAATGGGTCGTGTGCTGATCGTCGGGGAGCCGGGAACGGCGATCCTCGATGAACTTGCCCCACTGCCTGGCGAGATCGTCATCGAAAAACCCGGCAAGGGCGCGTTCTATGCCACCAGCTTCGGCGACGACCTCAAGCGGCTCGGCGCACAGCAGCTAGTCTTTGCCGGGGTGACGACGGAGGTCTGTGTGCAGACGACGATGCGCGAGGCCAACGACCGCGGCTATGAATGCCTTCTGGCGGAGGATGCCACTGAGAGCTATTTTCCGGAGTTCAAGGCGGCAGCCCTTGCCATGATCAGGGCGCAGGGCGCCATCGTCGGCTGGACGGCAACGACGGACCAGGTGCTCGAGGGACTTTCCAATGCCTAACGTCGCATACGCGGCTCTCATCCAAGGGGGCTGGCGTGATCTGCCATTCGAGCATTTTCGCGAAGGCATCACAGTGCATTGGCTGCTCAAGGGTGGGCCGATGGAACCGTCGGTCGCCATCCTGAACTACCGGGCTGGCGCCAGCGTGCCGCGTCATCGCCATGCCGGGCTGGAGACGATCATCGTGCTGGAAGGCACGCAGAGCGACGAGAACGGCGATCATGCCGCGGGCAGCGTGATCCTGAACCCGGTCGGAACCGAGCATTCGGTGTGGACCAAGGATGGCTGCGTCGTACTCATCCAGTGGAACCTGCCGGTAGTCATTCTGGGCGAGGCCAAATGAGCGACATCCGCTTCGACATAGCGAGCCTGCACGTTGCCTATCAGGCCGGCGTCAGCATTGGCGAGGTGATCGATATGGTCCATGCGCGGCTCGCGGCGGCCGATGACCCCGGCATCTTCATCCATCTGGCGAGCAGGGCGGAGTTGCTTGCCGAGGCGGAAAAGCTCGGCCCGTTCGATCCCGCGGCAAAGCCGCTGTGGGGCGTGCCGTTCGCGGTCAAAGACAACATCGATGTTGCCGGCATGCCGACCACGGCGGGTTGTGCGGAATATGCCTACTTGCCGGCGAAAGACGCCACCGTCGTCGCGCGGCTCAAGGCCGCCGGCGCGCTGGTTGTCGGCAAGACCAATCTCGACCAGTTCGCCACCGGCCTGGTCGGCGTTCGCACGCCCTATCCAATCCCGAGGAATGCGATCGACCCGAAACTGGTGCCGGGCGGTTCCTCGTGCGGCTCGGCCGTGGCGACGGCGCGCGGCATCGTCTCCTTCGCGCTCGGCACCGATACCGCCGGTTCGGGGCGCATACCCGCCGGCCTCAACAACATCGTCGGGCTGAAGCCGAGCGTCGGCGCGCTATCAGCCGCCGGCGTCGTGCCGGCCTGCCGGACGCTCGACTGCGTCTCGGTCTTCGCGCTCACCGTCGATGACGCCTATCACGTGTTCGAGGCGGCGGCGGCAAAGGACGACGCCGATCCCTATTCGCGTGACCTCTGCATTCAGGCTCTTGCCGCGCGCCCGCCGGTGCTGACTGTCGGCGTGCCGGCCAGGGCGGACTGGACCTTCTTCGGCGACGAGGCGATGCAGGCGGGTTTCGAGGCCGCTCTTGCCTCGCTGGAGACGCTGGGCTGCCGGCTGGTCGAAATCCCGTTCGGTGATTTCTACGCCACCGCCACTCTGCTCTACGAAGGCGCCTGGGTGGCCGAGCGTTACGCCGCGATCAGGGACTTCATGGATGCCAACGAGGCCGCCATGCATCCGGTGACGCGGCAGATCATCGGCGGTGCGCGAAAACTTTCCGCTGCGGACGCTTTCAAGGGGCTCTATGCCCTGCAAGGCTATAAGGCCAGGCTTGCGCCGGTCATCGCCTCGGTCGACGTTTTCTGCGTGCCGACCGCGCCGACGCACTACACAGTCGAAGCGGTGCTGGCCGATCCCATCGTCACCAACAGCCGGCTCGGCACCTACACCAACTTCGTCAATCTGCTCGACATGTGCGGCATTGCCGTGCCGAGCGGAACCCGCAGCGACGGTCTGCCGATGAGCGTCACCTTGCTTGCCGCGGCGGGCAAGGACCACCTGACTGCGTCGCTTGCGCGCGATGTCCATGCGGCAAGCGGCCTTGCGCTTGGTGCTATCGGCTGGCCGCAGCCGCAGCGCGGCGATGTTCTGGCGGGCGTGGATGAAGGCACGATCGAGCTGGCCGTGGTCGGCGCGCATCTGTCGGGGATGGCGCTGAACGGCCAGCTGCAGCAGCTCGGCGCGATTTTCGCCCGGGCTGCAAGAACGGCGCCGCTCTACCGGCTTTACGCGCTCGCCGGCCAGTCGGTGCCGCGACCGGGGCTCGAACGGATCTGCAACGGCAAGGGGACAGCGATCGAGGTCGAAGTCTGGCGGCTCTCGCCGCAAGCCTTCGGCCGTTTTGTTGCCGCGATCCCGCCGCCGCTCGGCATCGGGACGCTTGTGCTTGACGACGGAACTTCGCCGAAGGGCTTTCTCGTCGAAAGTGCCGGTCTCACCGATGCAAAGGAGATTTCGCATTTCGGCGGCTGGCGCAATTTCATGGCGGGTCAGCTGCAGCGAAGCTGACGCTATCACTCGACCTTTTGCCTAAACTTCGAATGGCAGCTCGAGCAATCCTGCAAGATGAGATGCAGGAGGTGCTCCGCCGGCAATTTAGTGGGATCGGCTTCCGCGAGTGATGGTCGCTTGCCAAGCAGGCTGCCACCGCCCATCGCCAGGCCGGAACCCATTCTCATGTCGTCGGTGATGCGCGGCGGCGCCCGCTCGGCGTCGGAGGCCAAGGCGCTGGCCAGCGTCCCGATGTGGCGAGCCAGCTCTTCGAACTCCGCGCGGGCGGGGTCGATATCCGGCCTGGCGCCTGAAGGCGCGCCCAATGTCGCGCTGGGGAATTCGGCAATCAGGGCAGGGCCGGTGCGGGCGCGGATGGTCTCGGCCGCCGCCTTGAAGGCCGCGGCGTCGTACGCCTGCTTGCCGTCGAACATCCCGGCTATCGTCTTTGCGGCCTGGGCCATTTCCTTCATCGAGGCCTGGCGAGCCTGGATGACCGCATCACGACCCGAATGGGCGGCGGCGAGCACGACAGAGACGCAGGCAAGCGACAGGACCGCTATGATAGCTGCTCGTCTCATCGTTGGCACATAAGGAGCTAGAGAATTCTTGTGACCAGACTGTCCAGTCGGGAGTTCTCGCGATAGGCAAATCGGACCACAACGGCACCTAAGACGCCAGTGATGGCACCGCCTATCACGTCGGTGAGATAGTGGGTGCCGATATAAATTCTCGACCAGCAGATCAGCAATGCCATGATGGAGAGGGCCAGCATCCGGCGCGGCAGACCTTGCGTTGCAAGAGCCGCAACAACCGCAAAGCTGGCTGTCGCGTGGTCGGAGGGAAACGACCAGTCGGCGCTGGGCGCAATCAGCAGATGCGTCACGCCGGCATCGTAGGGCCGCAGCCGGTGGACGAATAGCAAAATGAACTGATTGATCGCCAGACCGAGCAGGAACGCCAAGCCGGCGGACAAGGCAGCATGGCGCACATGGTAGCGGTCGGCCTTTGCCCACCATTGCAGGGCAACAGCCAGCACCATCAGCGGAACGCCGATTTGTGAGACGGCGATCATTGCCTTATCAAGAAAAGGGCTGATCCCGGCTGCCGCGTTGATCCAGTGGGTTAGAGCTGCATCCATCGTTTCTCGTTTCCGCTGTTGTCGATCGCAAGGTGAATTTTGTGAAAGCAGTAGACGAACGCCGCATCCATCAGATTTTCGAGCTCAGCATCTGGCTTAAAGGGGCGCATGCCCTGATCGAATGCGTGGGCGGGATCCTGCTTTATGTCGTCACCACCGACGCCATTGCCTCCTGGGTCAATACATTCACCCAAGAGGAATTGATCGAAGATCCGAACGATTTCATAGCTGGCTATCTGTCGCAGATGGCAAGCCACTTTTCCGTCGCCAGCAAGGAGTTTTATGCCTTCTACCTGCTTAGCCACGGCCTGATAAAACTGCTGCTCGTTGTCGGGCTTTTGAGAGGCAAGCTGTGGTCGTATCCGGCATCGCTTGCGGCGCTGGGCGCATTTATGTTCTATCAAGTCTACCGCTACTCCTACACTCATTCGTTCGGCCTGCTTGTCCTGACCGTATTCGATGCTGTCGTCATGGTGCTGATCTGGCATGAATGGAAGGTCGTGCGGCAGCACAAGCCGGCATGACAGCGAAGTTTGCACGTCAGCCGCTCCGATTTTCAATCCACCTCACTGGGCGACGCCTTGTCCTGCCAGCTCGTCGATAATCGGGCAATCCGGCCGCTCGTCGCCGTGGCAGTGACTGACCAATTGGTGAAGCAAGCCGCGCAATCCGACCAGTTCGGCGATCTTCCTGTCGACCTCGACCAGCTTGGCTTTCGCGATCGCCTTCACGTCGGCGCTGTCACGTTCCCTGTCCTGGTACAGCGACAGCAGCTGGCGGCATTCGTCGACCGAAAACCCCAGGCTTCGCGAGCGCTGCAGGAAGCGCAGCCGGTGAATATCGGCCGTCGAGTAATCACGATAGCCATTGTCCGTCCGGGCCGGGTGCAAGAGCCCGATATCCTCGTAGTAACGGATCGTCTTGGCCGGCAAGCCGGATTTTTCGGATGCGACGCCGATGTTCATGGCGGAAATCTCCTTTGTCGGAGGAAATAGACCTTCCAGTAGATGGAAGGTCAACATGATGTGGCGATTTTGGATGCCTGACGCAACCGCCCGCCCGCTCCAACCGTTTGCCTGCCAGTACATACTGAACCTTCGGGAAGAAATCGGTCCTCGGAAACGTTTTTACCGAACAGTGCTCAAAACCCGGTGTTCGACACCGGGTGCCGATGAGCAAAGACCCTCCGGCGCTGGCTCGACGCAACACCGTGCAGACGCCGAGGAGACAGAACATGCCCGTCAAGGCCTATATCAACCGGATCGCGACAGCGGCACCGGAGCACGAGGTTCATGAATTCTACCTGCGTTTCGCGGCCTCCATGCTCGCGGCCGATCGCCGGAGGATCTTCGAACGCATGGCCGATCTTGCCGGCATCGAGCACCGCTATTCCTGCTTTGCGCCGGCGTCCGACCCCGAGGGACCGTCCGCCGACCTGGCCGGAACCTTCATCCGGGGCGCGTTTCCCGGAACGGCGGCGAGAATGGCGATGTTCGACGATGCCGCACCTGTTCTGGCGCAAAAGGGCATCGACGGATTGCAGCTTGGCGACGACGCTTCCCGCATCACCCATCTGATCGTCACCACCTGCACCGGCTTTTCGGCGCCGGGCATCGATCTCGAGCTGGTTGCGCGTTGCGGGCTGCCGAACGGGATCGAACGCACGATGATCGGGTTCATGGGTTGCTATGCGGCGATCAACGGCCTCAAGCTGGCCCGCCACATCGTCCGCTCCGACCCGCAGTCCAAGGTCCTGCTGGTCAATATCGAGCTCTGCACGATGCATCTGCGACAGACCACCGAACTGGAAAAACTGCTGTCGTTCTGCCTTTGGGGCGACGGCTGCGCGGCTGCGCTCATCACTGCCGAGCCGGCCGGCATCGAGCTCGATAGCTTTCACTGTCTGGTGGCGAGGGAACGGCGGGACCTGATGCGCTGGAACATTCGCGACCACGGCTTCGAAATGGTTCTTTCCGGCCAGGTGCCGGCAGCGATTCATGAAGCGTTGCGGAACAGCCAGGCCGCCGTCCTCGGAGGCCGATCGGCGAAAGACATCGACCTTTGGGCCGTGCATCCGGGTGGACGTTCGGTGCTCGACGCCGTCGAAAGGGCCCTGGAACTGGAGCCCACCGCGCTGGAACCATCGCGCGAGGTGTTGCGCCAGTATGGGAACATGTCGTCGGCGACCGTCATGTTCGTGATGAAGGAGATGCTGAAGGCGCCACCCGGCCTGCTCGGTTGCGGCATGTCGTTCGGACCCGGGCTGACGGCCGAAACCATGCTCTTTCGAACGGTGTCATGAGCGGCCTGGAGCACCGGCAGCTTGCGCCGGAAATCCTCGACGGACTTGCGGCCGACGATCCGCGAGCGCTGGCCGCGCGCCGCGACCTTCGGCGCATCAATATGCTGATGTTTCAGGTGCCGATCATGACGTCGTTGCTCAGGAGGTTTGTGCCAAAGCCGCCACGCCGCATTCTGGAGATCGGCGCCGGCGATGGCTCCTTCATGCTGACGGTGGCGCGGCGCATGACCAGGCATTGGCCCGGGGTCGAACTGGTGATGCTCGACCGCGTCGGCCTCCTCACCGCGCAATTGCGCGGCGATTTTGACCGGCTGGGATGGAGGGCGGAAGGCGTCACCGCCGATGTCTTCGACTGGGCAGGAAAGATCGAGGGCGCGCGGTTCGACGCCGTCACCGTCAATCTGTTTCTGCATCATCTCGACGATGCGCAACTCGTGCGTCTATTTTCGCTGATCGGGCCGAAAGCCCCGTTGCTCATTGCGACAGAGCCGCTGCGGGCGAAATTGCCGCTGGCCGCGACCCGTCTTCTGCCGGCAATCGGCGCCAACGACGTCACACGAAACGACGCGGCGCAAAGCGTGCGTGCCGGCTTTCGCGGCAGCGAGCTTTCCGGTCTCTGGCTTGAGGCCAACGGCAAACCGGTCGAGGAACGACGCGCCGGCCTGTTTTCCCACATTTTCGTCGGCGCCAGCGCCGGCAACGACCCATGACGCGATTGTCGACCCATGACGCGATCGTCATTGGTGCCGGCCCGGCGGGCACCTCCGTCGCGCTCACGCTGGCCCGGCGCGGATGGGCCGTGGCAATTGTGGAAAAGAGTGCGTTTCCACGCCGCAAGGTCTGCGGCGAATATATCTCGGCAAGCAATCTTGCGCTTCTCGACCGGCTTGAGATCGGCGATGCCTGGCGTACCAATGCCGGCCCCGAAATCCGCCGCGTCGGCTTGTTTTCCGGCGAGACCTGCGTCGAGGCGGCAATGCCACGTGCAGGAGCTGGGCCTCGTGGGAAAGACAGCTTCGGCCGGGCGCTCGGCCGGGACATTCTCGATTCTCTGCTTTTGCAAGCGGCGCGATCGGCGGGTGTCGAAATCTTTCAACCCTGCCGCGCCGTCGCCATCGAGCGGGATCGCGAGATGCAACGGGTGCGAATTCAAGCCGGGGATGAAGCGGCGATATTGCGAGCGCCGGTGATTGTCGCCGCACACGGCTCGTGGGAACCGGGACCATTGCCCAGCCAGCTCGCAAAGGCCAATCGCCCGTCGGACCTGCTCGGCTTCAAGGCGCATTTCACCGGGTCGTCCCTGCCGCCGGATTTGATGCCTCTGCTGGCCTTCCCCGGCGGCTATGGCGGCATGGTTTCGGCGGATCATGGCCGGTTGTCGATCTCGTGCTGCATCCGGCGCGATATGCTCGCGCGGCTGCGTAAACAATATGGCCCCAAACAACGGAGCCACGTGTCGGCCGCCGATGCGGTCTCGCGCCATCTCGTGGACTCGTGCCGAGGCGTCAGGAACGCCCTGGAACCGGCTCTCCTCGACGGTTCGTGGCTTGCCGCAGGTCCGATCCGGCCGGGAATTCGCTCGTGCTACGAAGAGGACATCTTCCGCGTCGGCAATGCAGCTGGAGAGTCTCATCCTGTCATCGCCGAGGGCATCTCGATGGCGCTTCAGTCCGGCTGGCTGCTGGCTTGCGAACTCGCATGCGCGCCAAGTGGCCGGGCAGGGCGCGAGGCTGCCGCCACACGCTACGGGGCGGCCTGGAAAAGACTGTTCTCGACACGGGTCTACGCCGCCGCGGCCGTTGCCGGAATTGCCCTTCGCCCCGGCAGCGCCACCTTGATGGCAGCGATCGTCCGGAATTTCCCGCAGACACTGACGCTGGGCGCGCAACTGAGCGGCAAGACCAAGCCGGTTCCCGGCTTCGTCTAGGCGACATAGCGGTCCCATGAGCCGTAGTGCTCCTTGCTTCGGAGCCCGCGAGGCAGGCTGAGGCCGATCACAACTAGCCCTGCAACGGCATTGTTCAATGTCGAACCTCTGGTCGCGCCGTCGAGCAGCCAGGGCGCTGCGATCAGCCATAACCCGAACGGCAGGTTGAGGAAACGCAACGGCCGTGCCACCTCGGCCATGGCGCAGACCGCGATCGTGATGATCATGGCGCCCGAGAGGTGATCGCTGTTTGCAATGGCGCCGGCCGTGCCGAAGACCAGCCGCGAGATCATCAGCCAACCGCCGACGATACAGCATGCGACCAGCGTCCATGGAAACGTGACACCGCGAATGGCTGCGGCGGACTGTGCGGCAAGCGCGGCGGAAAAGCCGGGATCGTTCTTGTCCGCCTCGCCGTTCGGCTCCGGCCCGCCTTGGAAAAAGGTGCGCCAGAACGGACGGTCTGCCCGCACGCTGCGCAGCATGTACTGGCCCATGGCGACCACCTCGTCCAGCGTCAGCGGGATCATGACCAGCATGGCCGCCGCCGCGATGAGGCACAGTGTGCAATAGGTGCCGATCATGATCGGCTGGATGATGATGAAGAAGATCGAGACGCCGCCGAGCGGCACCACCAGGATGAAGAAGAAGGTCACCATCCAGGGCATGGTGCGCCAGCGGGTCGCCGTGCCCATCGCGCCCATCAGGGTTTCGATCATATAGGCCACGGCGCCAAGCCCGGCATCAGCGACTGGCCAGGCTCGAGAAACGTCGGATGTGATGATGAATTCCGTGCCGTTCCTGCCGTCTCCGCCGGGGAAGAACGGCTCCCAGACAGCACCCACATGGCCGAGCTGGTAGGCAGTGAGATAGCGGGCGATAAGGAAACCGAAGAAACCGAGCGCGATGATCGGCAGGCGCTGCAGCCAGGATGACGGCGAGTAGGTCCAGCCGGGCGGAACGGTGCTCTCGTCCATCATCCCTTCGTGGCTCATGCCCGGCATCATCGGGACGAGCACCGAGAAAGTGATGGCCAGCGCGCCGACGATCGTGTCGTTCATGGTGGCGGCGGCGCTCGGCGTCCAGAAGAACAGCGGCGCGAACAGCAGCCATAGGCCGGCGATCGTCGTGCCCCATTGCGCCCAGGAAAAACGCGGCGACAGTGCGAGCCCGCCAAACAGCATCAGCAGCAAGCCCGAGACAATGTCGCTCCAGCCGGTGAGCGCGTTGCGCAGCACCGGTTCCCACAGTCCACGCTCTTGCGTGACGTCACGCACAGTGCCAGCCGCCGGATCGAACAGCGCGAACTGAAGCGGGCTGGTGAGGAGCCACACGCCAAGCGTGATGACCAGGAAATGAGCCCAGAGCATCTGCTTGCCCATCCCCGCCATCTCGGCCATGTGTCCGGGTTTCATCTTGTCGTGTTTGGCCTCGAACGCCTTGTCTTTCTCTCGCGCTTTTGTTCCGCTGCCGGCCACCTTGGCGGCGTTGAGCTTGTTGGCCCGATACCAGCCGGCGGGATCTGCCTTGAGCGCGTCGACGATCCGCGGCAACGTCTCGCGCAGGGAATGCCGGGGCTGCCAGCCGAGGACATTGCGGGCACGGCTGATATCGATCGCGTAGTGGTCGTCGGCGATATCGACCATCCAGGGACGAACGAATGATTCTTCGCCCAGCACGTCCTGTTGGACCCAGGCACCCGCCTTGGCGAGCGCCTTCGGCACCTCCCGTGTCTCCCAGTTCTCGCCACGGATCAACCGACCAATCTCGGCTTGAAGTTCGCCGTAGCCCATGACCTCAGGCTCGCCGAGAAGCAGCGCCAGCTCCGTGGGAAGTTTCTTGCGCCGATCTATAAGGCGCGCCACCGCCTCGATGAGGTCTTCCAGATGCAGGAACGACTGCCCGGTGCGCAGGTCACCCGGATATACATGCCCGGTCGGATCCTCTTCGTAGATACGCGCAATCTGATTGGCGAGGAATGCGTTACGGCCAAGATCATCATAGACGCCGGCCGGCCTGGCATAGACGACAGGGATCGCCCCGTGCTGCTCATGGATCAGGCGCTCGGTCTCGATCTTCGAGGTGCGGTAGGGTAGGTTCGATTCGAGCGGCCAATCCTCATCGATGATGTCGCCTGGTCGGCCAGCCTTGTGCGCCAGCATCGAACTCATGAAGACAAACTGCTCGACCTCAAATTGTTTCAGGGCGCGCAGGAGCTTCTCGGTGCCGCCAACCGTAATCTTTTCGTAGAGCGGGTTCCGTTCGCCTGTGAGATCGAAATAGGCCGCAAGATGGATCACCGAGGCGAGGCGGGCGCCATAGGCCGTCCGCACGCGCGCCAAGCCGGCTGCCACGGCGTCCTCCGATGTCAGGTCGATGCAGACGCACTCCGCGGCCGGCGGCGGCTGACGCGTCGCCGCCCGGTCGAGGCCGACGAGAGCAAACCGGTCGGCGAAGCTGTTGACCAGAGCCGAGCCGATGAAGCCGGTGCTACCGGTAACAATAACCGTGTCTTTGCGCTTCGCCATCCAGACCTCATAGCCGGCGATTTGCCACTCCTGAGAGGGCCGAAGGCGACAGACGTTAAGAGCCGAAGGGCCGGACCAGTTCCGACGCCGACCCGATGACGCTGCTGCTTCCGGTGACGCCTACAACTTTCCGTCCTTTTTGCTCTTTTGACCCCGACTGCCTATGCCGTCAGGTTCGCAAATATTTGACCAGCGCCGCGATCGCGAGCACGAGGGTGACAAGCACCAGGACCCAAATGAGCGCCATGCCGCCCATCATCCACATTGAACCGTCCATCATCATTACAATCATCCCTCCCGCCGCCGCTGCCACCGGCGATTGCGAGGGGAACTAGTTCGCCATGTACGCCCGTCAAGGCGAACTCGATCAGCCCACGAAGGCGGTGGCTTGCCGGTCAATCAGGGCATGTTCAATGCTATCGACGAACGAGTTCATAGTAGGCTTCGGCCAAAACATGCTGGCCGTGCGGTAACTCGGGAACGGCAGGGCTTTGATCCAGTGCCTCCAGCGCTCGCAGCAAATGCTCCGCGACATCTGATCTGCCTTGCCGATATGCCTCTCTGAACAGGGCCAGTAGCTGCCTTTCGAAATTCATGGTTCGGTCCGCCATTGGACGATCTCCGGAAGTTGGCAATGAGCCTAACCGTTCCAGCCACCGGAAGGTCAAGCGCTCCTTTCAAGAAGCTAGAACAGGTTGAGAGCGCTTGTTGAACCGCATCCGAGGCGTCGCCCGGCTCTACTCTCCACCGCCGCAGCCGTCGGAGAGATCCCAGACGTCGACGACCTGCTTGCCGGTGAAACCGTGCTCGCGGATCAGGAACTTCGCCAGCCCGCCATACACTTTCCAGCGCCAGCATTGACAGCAGCATGGGCCTTTCTCGTTGGAATTGGCCATCGCGTAGTCGTAGGCCTGCTGCTCATCGCCGGAGAGCTTCACATCGTAGTAAGGAATCAATTTTTGGGCGATGCCAGCCGGAATGTCGTATGGATCGACGGGTATCATGGCGATATCGCGATACTTGGTCAGCCCATTCAACTGCTCGATGTAGCGCTTCATTTCCATCGGGCTGCAACATGAGCCCTTGATCCGCGACGTGCTTGGCATGGTTGCGATCGACTCCGTGAATTTGGCCGAACACGTGCTGTTGCCATTTTCGCTGAGGTCTTTGAAGCGACCCGCCATACCGGGGTCCTCCGCAGCGATTGCCAAATCCGGTTCGTTGACAAAGCCGGCAACCATCGCGGCGCCGAAAACACCGCCGAAAACAACCATTCGTCTGTTTGGGGACATTGTCCGGACCATGACTAATTCCTTTCCCGGTCTTCAGCCGATGCGCGTGAATATTGGAAACTGTTCGAGCAGCCAGAACGAGAATGTCGACATCCGTCCGGTGACCATGGCGAGCCCCATGACGACCATGATACCCCCGGCGGCGAACTGCAACATCGAGCCGGTCCGGCGCATCGCCTTCAGCCGCCGCGCCAGACTGTCGGTGAACAGAGCGGCAAGCAAGAAGGGAAGGCCGAGGCCGAGCGAATAGACGGCGAGCAGCGTCACGCCTTCGGCGACGGTGGCCGACGCGGCGCCGACGGTCAGGATGGCGCCGAGGATCGGGCCTATGCACGGGGTCCAGCCGAAGGCGAAGGCGAGGCCGAGAACATAGGCCGACGTCGCCTTGCCACCGGGCATATCGGCATGAAATCTCGCTTCGCGCATCATCCAGGATGGGCGAAGCAGACCGGTGAGGAACAGGCCGAACAGGATGACGATCGCACCGCCGGCAAGGTTGAGCTCGATGCGGTGGCGGAGCAGCAATCGGCCGAGCGCCGTGGCGCTGGCGCCTAGCACGATGAAGACGGTCGAGAACCCGAGCACGAAACAGAGGCTCAAAGCGGCCGCCGACAGGCGCGCCGACCCGCCCATCGGCGTCCTGCCGGCGACATACGACACATAGCCCGGCACCAGCGGCAGCACGCAAGGAGAGAGAAACGAGACGATGCCGGCCACGAAGGCGGTCAGCACGCCGATGTTGGAGAGTTCGGGCATCGGTCAATTGTTCCCGCTTGCCGGCGTCACTTCTTCAGGGCCCTTGCCTGCCCGATCAATTTCTTCATCGAAGCAAGATCGGTCGCGCCTTGAAAAATCTGGTCGCCGACGACGAAAGTCGGCGTTCCGGCGATTTTCAGCGCCTGAGCCAGTTTCGCATTTTGGTCAATTGCCGCTTGGATGCCCGGATGCTGCATATCGGTCTTCAAGCGAGGGACGTCGAGGCCGACCTCGGCCGCGATCCTGAGAACGATCGTCTCGTTCACCCGGCTCTTGGCGTCATACAGGGCCTTGTGGAACTCCGCATATTTGCCCTGCATCTGAGCCGCGAGCGCTGCCTTGGCCGCAAATACGGAATCAGGGCCGAGGATGGGGAATTCCTTGTAGACGATGCGCAACTGCGGGTCGTTGGCCGCGGCTTGCGCCATGATCGGCGCCACTTGGCGGCAATAAGGGCAATTATAGTCGAAGAATTCGGCCATGGTGACGTTGCCTTGCGCATTGCCGCCGACGGGGCTTTGCTTGTCGCGGAAAATGTCGTCCGCGCGCGACACCAGAACCGCCTTTACCTGGGCCGCCTCGGCCTCGCGCTGGCGCTGATCCAGGCTTTGCAGCGCCTGCACCAGGACTTCGGGATGGGCGAGGATATAGTCGTGGATGCGCTGGTCGATTTGGTCCTGGGACATTCCGCCAGCCGCCATCGCCGATCGCCCGGCGCCCTGAAGGCCCGGATTTAGCAGGAACCATCCGGTCACGGCGGCAAGCAGCAGGGCGCGGACAAGCCAGCTCCCATATCGGTTTGCCTGTTTTACGCTGATCGTCATATGCATCTCTCCTTGTTCTCCGTCGAGGCGCCCGGTCGGCATGCCGCCGGCGAAATTGCGCGTCAAAAGAAGTTCTTCAATTTTGCCAGCCAGCCTTCGTCCGGCTCCCCACCCGTTTCCTGTTCATGGTGCGGACGCTCGACGCCGTTGGTGAGCGCGTTGACGAAGGTGACAAGATTGACCGGCGCGAAATCCAGGCCGTGAAAATTGGCGCGCCACCGGCCTTCCTTGTCGATGACATGAGTGACGATGCCGTGCGCCTGAATGCCGTCATCTGTCTTGCTGAATCTGTGGCCGAAGGCTTCCGCCAGCTTGCGGGTCGCGTCCTCCGGCTGATCGGGTGTCGTGGTCAGGAACAACCAATTGACCGGATCGAGCCCGTGCGCCGGCCCGTAGCTGCGCAGCACGTCCGGCGTGTCCCGCGTCGGGTCAGTGGTGATAGTCACGAAGGTGACCTGGTCCTTCATCGGCGTGGCGTTCACCATCGCCTGGATCTCGGCGATCTTCTCGGCGTGGAGCGGGCATACGTCCGTGCACGACGTGTAGACGAAGTGGAGGACGACGACCTTGCCATGCAACTCGGTCGGCCGCACGATACGCCCCTCAGCGGTGCGCAGGGTGAAATCGGGTATCGGCTTATCAATCGGCTGGAAATACTTCTCGTCGCCCTTGAGCATGGCGTCGACTTCATCGAGCGAATGCGCCTGCGCGCCGTGAAAAAGGCCGAGGATCAGCGCCGCCAGTGCGATCAGGCCGCACAGCAAGCGCGTGCCCAAAGTCGGCGAGAGCGCTTGCCGCTCGTTTTGGGTCTGGATAGGCATCAACCGCTGCCTTTCGTGGTGCCTTCCCCATCCGCTTTTGGGGCAGCGTTTTCCGTTTGGCAGGTGCGGCCTGTCATCCGGTTCATGCACAGGCCGAGCGCGCACATGGCCACGCAAGGCAGGACGCTGAGCAGCAGTGGCGCAATGCCCGCGGCGACCAGCCATGTCCAGTTGAAGGCGAGGCCGGCGACGGCAATGACCGTGCCGGCAGCGATTAGTCCGCGCCGGTCACCGAGATAGTGGCGGATGGCGTGAAGAATGCTGCGGCCAAGCGAAGCCTGCGAGGTTTCGGGCGATTCTGTTGTGGTCATGTCTTTTCCTTTCTCAGTTGGCCCCGAAATGGCTGCGGATGAACGCCATCATTTCGGGTGAATCCCATTCGGCTGGGCCGATCAGCCGGCCGATTTCCTTGCCCTCGCGGTCGATCAGCAATGTCATGGGAAGGCCGAGGGCGCCGAGCGTGAACATCGCCTTGCCCGTTGTGTCGATGTTGAGGGCGAGATGCTCGACGCCGATCTCGGCGAAGAACTTTTTCACGATGTCCGGACCGCCGCGATCCATCGACAGCGCGATGACCTCGAAGTCCGGTCCGCCGAGCTTGGCTTGCAACCGGTCGAGCGTCGGCATTTCCTTGCGGCAGGGAGCGCACCATGTCGCCCAGATGTTGAGCAGCAGGACCTTGCCGTGGAAATCCGCAAGCGTTTTCGGTTGACCGTCGGCGTCCTCAAAGCTGATTTCCGGCACGGGGACGGGAGCCTCATGAATGGCGAAGTCCTGCGGCGGCTCGACGGCCGATGCGGGCTGCGCCATCGTGAGCAAGGCGCCGAAGAGCGCGAGAGTGAGCATCTTCACGGTTGCCGCTCCTTCGCCTCGGCCCTCAGGCGCTCGACGAGCGGCATGATCGTTTTCTCAAGAGCCTCTTCCGTCACCGCGCCAATGTGCTTGTAGACAATGCGGCCGTCGGCGCTCACGACAAAAGTTTCCGGTATGCCGTAGACGCCCCAATCGATGGAGACGCGGCCGTTCAGATCCGCGCCGGTACGCGTATAAGGATCGCCCATCGTGTCGAGCCATTGTGCGGCATCATCGGGCCTGTCCTTGTAGTTGAGCCCATGCAGCGGCACCGTCTTGCTCGCCGCCAGTTGTATGAACACAGGATGTTCCTCGCGGCAGGCCAAGCACCAGGATGCGAAGACGTTGACCAGCGAAACGTCGCCCCGCAGGTCACCGCTCGACAAACCAAACGTGCGACCCTGGACCGGCGGCAGGCTGAATTGGGGCACCGGCTTGCCGATCAGCACCGATGGAATGTCGGATGCATTGCGCGTGAGCCCCCAGGCGAGCAACACGGCCAGCCCGACGAAAATCATCACGGGCAGGACGACCAGTAATCGTCGAAGCAAGGCGCGCCGAATGGCTGCCGGTCCCGCATCGGATTGAACGTCACCGCTGGTCATGATGCACCCGGCCGATTGTGGTCCGACGACCCGTCAGCACGTATCTTGCGAGTGCCGCGACGGCGAGCACCAGAACCAGCAGCACGAGGAAACCGGCAACGGACAGGAAGGTCATCGCAAGCCAGGTTCTGGCCGGACAATCGGAAATGTCGGTCAACATCGCGGTGCCTTTCACTCCGTCGCGTAGACGGTCGGCGCCTTGCCGTCCTTGGTGAAAGCATAGATCGTCCAGGTCCCGTCTTTCTCGCCGCCCATGCCGGGCGCGCCCGTCGGCATGCCGGCCAGCGTGATGCCTGTGATTGCTGGCCTTTCGGTCAAAAGCTTCTTGACGATCTCGACCGGCACTAGGCCGTCGACGACATAGCCGTCGACCATCAGCGTATGGCAGCCTTGCAGGTCGGCCGGCACGCCGGCATCGCCGCTAATCTGCGAGAGGTTGTTGACCGGCTTGATCTCGACCTTGAAGCCATTGTGCTCCAAATAGTTAGCATAGGATTCACAGCAGCTGCATTGCGGGTTCTTGTACATCACCGCTTCGATCGTCGCGGCGACGGCCGGAAGGGGCATGGCGATCGCGACGGCGAAGGCCGCAAGCGAGTAGGTCAGTTTCATGGCAGTCTCCTCGAGTTCCAGAAATTCATCGCCGGCCGTCACTGCGTCGCGTAGACGGTCGGCGCCTTGCCGTCCTTGGTGAAGGCGTAGACCTTCCAGGTCTCGGTCTTCTCGCCGCCCATTCCCGGCGAGCCCATCGGCATGCCGGCCATGGCGATGCCGGTGATTTGGGGCTGTTCCGTCAGCATCTTCTTGACCAAGTCGACCGGCACGAAGCCGTCGACCACGTAGTCGCCGATCACCACCGAATGGCAGCCTTGCAATTGCGCGGGAACGCCGAGCCCAGCGCTTATCTGGCTGAGGTCGTTGGTCGGCTTGAGCTCGACCTTGAAGCCGTTCTGTTCGAGATAGGCGGCGTAGGTCTCGCAGCAGCTGCAGCTCGGGTTCTTGTACATCACCGCCTGGATCGTTGCGGCGAATGCAGGCATCGGCATTGCGATTGCGACCGCGAGAGCGGCGATTGAGTAGGGCAGTTTCATTTGCAGTTCTCCTTGGGTGATTGGGTGGCGAAAAAATCAGGTCACGCGGAAGACGGTCATCAGACCCGCCATCTGGTGGTCGGCGACATGGCAGTGCAGCATCCAGTCGCCCGGATTGTCGGCGACGAAGGCGCATTCGATCACATCCTTGGGGGCGAGCAGCACCGTGTCCTGCCATTGGCGGTGCGGCACCGGCGAACCGTTGCGCGAGATGACCGACAGGCTGAAGCCGTGGACATGCATCGGGTGCCACCAGGCGGTTTCGTTGCGCATGGTGAGATGGCAGGTCACACCGCGTTTCAGCGTGAACTGCGGCGCCATGCCGGCATGGCCGTCGCCGGTCATCGACATGCCGTTGATCGCCCAGGCCGCACCGCCGTTCATGCCCATCATCCCCATGCCCATCATGCCGCCGACGCCCTTGAGCTTGCCGCCGCCCATCATGCCGCCCTGCAGCACGATCTCCTGGCGCTCGGCGCCAGCGAGGTCGGGCTGGGGCAAGGGATTGCGCGGCAGGCCGACAGGCGTGTCGAGCGGATGGGTTCTCAGCGGCGGCGCTGCGTCATAGGCCAGCGTGGTCAGCGTATAGGCGAGGCCGTCGTAGAAATCGTCGATCACCGCGTGGCGGCTGCCGGGGTGGCCCTGCATGTCGAGCACGATATCGATGCGCATGGCGGGCGCCAGCACCAGGCGACCGCCCTCCGGTTCATGCGGATCGCAGGGCTGGCCGTCGATGGCGACGACGACCGGACGGTGGCCTTCGAAGCGCAGCGCCATCATGCGGGCAAGCGAGGCATTGGCGAGCCGCAGCCTGACGCGCTCGCCGGCCTTCACGCTCCGATCGCCTGGCCCCGTGCCGTTGACGGTGACGACATTGCCGACGCGGCCCGACATCGACGCATCCATGGCACTGCCGAAGCCGCCGGCGATCTGCCCATCGGCCGCAAGCCGCCAGTCCTGCAGCAGCCACAGAATGTCACGGTCGACGGCGACCGGCTCGACCTCCTCGACGACCAGCGCGCCGGCAAGGCCACGGCCGAGCTGGACCAGGCTGTCGGCGTGCGGGTGATACCAGAAGGTGCCGGCATCGGGCGGGGTGAATTCATAGATGAAACTTTGCCCCGGCCCGATCGGCTTTTGGGTCAGGCCCGGCACGCCGTCCATTGCGTTTGCCAAGCGAATGCCGTGCCAGTGGACGGTCGTATCCTCGTCGAGACCGTTCTCGACAGTGATGCGGACCGGCTGGCCTTGCCGCAGGCGCAGCGTCGGGCCGGGAATTGTGCCGTCATAGGCCCATACCGTGGTTTGCGGGCCACCTGCGTCGATTAACCGGGCATGGGCCGGCGCGACCTTGATACGGCGCTCATCAACTGCGGCTGCCCGCGCCGGGCGCATCGACGTCGAGACGGCGACGCCCGCCGCCGCAAGCAGGAACCCGCGGCGCGACAGGAAAAGACTGGAATTGCTATTCACCCTTACGTTCCTTGCGATCTCGATCGACGGCGAGCGTCGACTGATTGCTTGTCCGCGCCCGTCGCGCATCAACGCGAGCGGGCGACCGGACGCCGGACATCAGCCGTGGGACGGCTGAAACGGCGTCAGACGAGAGCGCTGGGTCTGGGAGGGTATGGGTCGGGCAGGGAACTTCGTCCGTGCAGGAACGGCACCGGCAGCGGCGATATTTGCGACGGCAGCGGGGTTGCCGTCATCTCGAGCTTCTGCGGCAGCAACGCAAGCGCCGGGGCAATGCAGGTCGGCGGGCAGTATATCCCCTTGCCGTCATCGCCGGCACCCTTGAGGCATCCCTTGCAGTCACCCTTCATGGCGGCATCGGCCATCTTGTCCATGCCGGGCCCCGCGGGCATGCTCATGCCATCGCCGGCAGCCATGCCGGCCGTCATCGTTGCCGACATGATGCTGGCCTGTGCACCGGACAGGCTGAGCCCCACGGTCAGGAAGACCGCGAGCAGCGTGACAAGCATATGTTTTGGCGACAGCCGAGCCAACATCTGCTCAGGCTGACCGCAAAGTACGGTTTTTGCAAGTGCCAATGCTGTGACATAGCGACCAAGGGGAGCCAATCAGTGCCGGGCATGCTCGCATTTATCGTGATCCGCCAGCACCTCGATGACACGGCATTCGCAGACTTTTCCGTGCCGGCAGCCTTCGACCATATGCTCCAGCTCGGCTTTCAACGCTGTAAGGCTGCGTATCCGCTGAACCACGTCGGCCAGACGCGCCTGGGCAATGGCGTCGGCAGTCGCACAAGGCTGGCTGGGATTATCCTGCAGCGTCAGCAGCGCCCTGATGGCTTCGATCCCGAACCCCAACTCGCGCGCGTGCCTGATGAAGGCGAGCCGGCGCAAGTCTGCCGCTTCATACTGCCGGCGATTGGCTTCGCTGCGGGCAGCGGCAGGAAGCAACTCGATCTGCTCATAGTAGCGAATGGTTGGAACCTTCACGCCGCTGTGTCGGGCCGCTTCACCGATGGTCATACCTGTTGACATTTCGCTTGCTCCTCTAGTCGCTAGAGGATGTAGCGTCGCGGTCGAAGATACAAGAGGTTCACCATGGCTGCGACCAAACAACAGACCCGCTACCGCGTGGAGGGCATCGATTGCGCCGGTTGCGCCAGCAAAATCGATACGGCCGTGCGGCGGATGCCTGGTGTTCAGGACATCAACGTATCCGTTTCGGCGGGCACTCTGACGGTCACTCATACTCCCGAAAGCAATCTCGGCGCGATCGAGAGGAAGGTCACCGGCCTCGGCTACGCCGTCGCTCCGCTGACCTCCAAGTCTGGGACGCCGGTGTCTGATCAATCCGCCGACAACCATGCCGACGGAAGACGCAATCACGACGAGACCGTAGCGGGGTTACATGATAACGATGATGCGCCGGCGTCGGTGCTATGGTGGGACAGCGCCAAGGGCCGCCTGGCCATCGCCAGCGGAGTCGCCTTGGCCGTGGCTTTCGCGATTGATTACGCCTGGCCCGCGACCGGCCCGTGGGCCTTCATCGCCGCAATGCTGCTCGGCCTGGCGCCGATCGCGCGCCGAGCGGCCATGGCCGCAGCCGCAGGCATTCCGTTCACAATCGGAATGCTGATGACTGTGGCGGCGGCCGGGGCCGTCATCATCGGTGCCGGCGAGGAAGCGGCGACGGTGGTCTTCTTGTTCCTGATCGGCGAGTTGCTCGAAGGGGTTGCGGCCGGCAAGGCACGGTCCAGTATTCAAGCGCTCACGGTCCTCGTTCCCAAAACCGCGTTCGTCGAGAAAGGCGGCCAGACCCGCGAGGTGCCGGCAGAAAGCCTGGCTGTGGGCGCCATCATCCTCGTGCGGCCGGGCGACCGGATTCCGGCTGACGGCGAGATCACCCAAGGCGGGAGCGCCATCGATGAATCACCCGTCTCCGGTGAAAGCGTGCCGGTGCGCAAGGACGTCGGCGACACGGTCTTTGCCGGCACTATCAACGGCGACGGCGTGCTGCGCGTCAAGGTGACGGCGACCGCCGCAGACAACACGATTGCACGCGTGATCAAGCTGGTCGAGGAGGCGCAGGAAAACAAGGCGCCGACCGAGCGCTTCATCGATCGCTTTTCGCGCTGGTACATGCCCGGCGTTGTCGCCGTCGCGGCGCTTGTGGCCGCCACACCGCCGCTGCTCTTGGGCGGCGATTGGAACGAATGGATATACAAGGGGCTGGCGCTGCTGCTCATCGGCTGCCCGTGCGCGCTGGTCATTTCAGTTCCGGCGGCGATCGCGGCGTCGCTTTCGGCCGGAGCCCGGCGCGGCCTGCTGATGAAAGGTGGGGCGGTGCTGGAAGGGCTCGCGACCATCAACGCCGTGGCGCTCGACAAGACCGGCACGCTGACGCTCGGCAAGCCACAGGTCACCGATGTCGTTGCGGTGGGTGCCAGTGAACGCGACATCCTTTCGCTCGCGGCAGCGCTTGAGATCGGCTCGAGCCATCCCCTCGCTTTGGCCATCCTCCAAAGGGCCAAAGCCGGCAACATTCCCGTGCCGCCTGCCGCCGAAGCCAAAGCGATCGGCGGTAAAGGGGTTATCGGTCGTGTCGGCGGCAAGAACCTGTTTCTGGGCTCGCCAGTCGCGGCGGGCGAGATAAACCTGCTGCCAGCAGACCAGGCGGCACGCATCGTGGCATTGAACGATGAAGGCAAGTCAGTGGCGGTGCTGCTTGTAGACAACGCGCTGGCCGGCTTCATTGCCATGCGCGACGAACCCCGGCCGGATGCTTTCGCCGGTCTAAAGGCGCTGACCAATGCAGGCATCAGGACAGTCATGCTAACCGGCGACAATAAGCGCACGGCGGCTGCCATCGGCAAACAGCTCGGCATCGAGGTGCGCGCCGAACTGCTCCCTGAGGACAAGCAGCGCATCCTCGGCGAGTTGAAGGGGCAGGGGCTTAGGGTAGCCAAGGTCGGCGACGGCATCAACGATGCGCCGGCACTTGCCGCGGCCGATGTCGGCATTGCCATGGGCGGCGGCACCGATGTGGCTCTTGAAACGGCTGACGCAGCGGTGCTGCATGGACGCGTCGGCGACGTTGCGGCCATGATCAGGCTGTCCCAAGCAACCATGGCCAACATCAAGCAGAACGTCACCATTGCGTTGGGCCTGAAGGCAGTGTTCCTGGTGACGACGATCGCCGGCATCACCGGCCTCTGGCCCGCCATTCTCGCGGACACCGGGGCGACGGTGTTGGTGACGGCCAATGCCATGCGGCTGTTGCGTTGGAAGAGCAGCTGGTAAGAGCGACAACGGCATCGTGTTAGGACAGACCATGCAGCAAGCCATTGCGTCGGACGGCCTTCGCCGGGTGGTGCTTGTCGTCGCACTGCTGAACCTGGGTTATTTCGGCATTGAATTCGCTGTCGCGCTGGCGATCGGCTCGGTGTCGCTGTTCGCCGACAGCGTCGATTTTCTGGAAGATGCCTCGGTCAATCTCCTCATACTGCTCGCCATGGGATGGTCGCTGCGTGCCCGCTCGCGGGTCGGCATGGCGCTGGCGCTTATCCTGCTGGTGCCGGGCCTGGCGACGCTGTGGACCGCGTGGGAAAAGTTGAACATGCCGGTGCCGCCGCAGCCAACGGCGCTGACGCTGGCGGGATTGGGCGCTCTGGCGGTCAATCTGTCATGCGCCTACATGCTGGCGCGCTACCGCCATCACAGCGGCAGTCTTACCAGGGCGGCATTCCTCTCGGCCCGCAACGATGCGGTCGCCAATATTGCGATCATACTGGCCGGATTGGTGACGGCCTTCCTGTGGCGCTCGGCGTGGCCGGATCTGATCGTCGGCCTGGGAATCGCGGCACTGAATGCAGATGCGGCGCGCGAGGTCTGGGAGGCAGCTCGGGAAGAGCACCGGGCCGTTTCGTGAACTCCAAAACGCTCAGCGCGCTGCCGCATTGCCAATCCGCCAATGCAGCAGTCAGCCAGAAACTTGCGCGATCTCTAATATAATATCACCCTTTCAAAGCGGTCGGAGGGAGAACCGCTCATAAGTAAAAATCGGGAGGAAAAACCACGAACAGCATGAGCCTCACCACACTTGGACGAAGTCGACCGGGTCGAAGCGGTGAAGCGATGAACCGCTCAAGGCCACGCACGTCATCAAAAGGCCCGCGTCTCCGAAGAGGACGCGGGCCGGTTTCGTCGGTATGCGCTAGGCAGGTATCAAGACGGCGATGCGGTGGATGCCGACCACCTTGCTGGTGTTGGCTGCCGCGTCGGTCTTGCCCTTGGAGCAGGTATATACGTCACCTTCCTTGAGCTTGAATTCCTTGTCCGCCTTCTTGATCGTGAATTCACCGGCAGCAATGGTGCAGACCATGTCGTTGTCCATCACCATTTGAGGGGCGGCTGCTCCGGGCTGAAAGACTATATCGACAATTGAGATGCTCTTGTAGGCGGGGATATCGGAATTGCCCGTGCCGACCTCGACCAATCTGACGCCGGGTGCAATCTCCTTGCCTTCCTTCGGGCCGTATTTCTTCACCTTTGCCGCCGCCGCCAGCGTGAACAAAGGCGTTACCGCTGCCGCCGTCACGCCGAGAGCAATCGCGGACCTGCGATTCATGGTTTTCATCGCGTCCTCCCATTTAATGTTTGGCCACGCACCAATGCGCATGACTACAATACATTAGCACACATGCAGATAATTGCAGCACGGCGTTTCGGAGCTTACGGAAGCGAACCGCCTCCCGGTCGAATGCGACCGAACAGCAAACAATTCCATGCTATGCTGGCGAGCCATCAAACGGGCGACGGGGGATAGCAATGTTGGAAACGGACAAGGTATTCGCTGGCTCAATTCCGGAAAACTACGACCGCTATATGGTGCCGTTGATTTTCGAGCCGTTCGCCGCAGATCTTGCGCGACGAGCAGCGTCATTGTCGCCAAGCGCCGTTTTGGAAACCGCCGCGGGCACCGGGGTTGTCACCCGCGCATTGGCGCCAAAACTGTCGCCCGGTGCAAGCTATGTCGTAACCGACCTCAACCAGCCGATGCTCGACTACGCCGCTTCGCGGCAAGCTCCCGACGATCGCATCAATTGGCGTCAGGCTGATGCTCTGGCGCTACCGTTCGAAAATGCGGCCTTCGATCTCGTTTGTTGTCAGTTCGGTGCGATGTTCTTTCCCAACCGCTCATCTGCCTATCGCGAAGCCCGGCGAGTCCTGAAGCCCGGAGGACATTTTCTATTCAGCGTATGGGATCGCATCGAAGAGAATGTATTTGCGGACGATGTGACGAATGCCCTGGCGAGGATTTTTCCGAACGATCCGCCGCGCTTTCTGGCACGCACGCCGCATGGCTACCACGATACGGCACTGATCCGTAGCGAGCTGGAGGACGCAGGTTTTTCCGGTGTGGTGATCGAGACGAGGGCCAAACAAAGCCGTGCCTCCTCGCCGCGCGTTCCGGCCGTTGCTTATTGCCAGGGCACTCTCCTTCGCAATGAAATCGAGACCAGAGAGGCGGGAAAACTGGACGCTGCAACCGACTACGCCGCAGCCGCGATTGCTGACAGGCATGGCAGCGGCGAGGTTGCTGCCAAAATCCAGGCTCACATAGTGGTGGCTGTGGCCTAGGTGTTGGATATCCCGCTCCGGCACTTCGCGACATTCAGCTGCTGTGCGGCAAACATCTTGCCGCTATCCCGAATTCTCAGAGGTTAACGTTCATTCGCCCGAGTGGCAGGTCGACAAGTGCCAGGTCGATAATCGCCGGTTTGACCGATCGCCGGGGCTTGATGGCGGCGGCTGCCGGCCGCGCGATTCCGGTCGGCCCGGCTTCACTTTGGCAGCCATGGCCGACTCCGCCCAGCAAGGTCTAGTCATTTCGCTTTCTTGACTCGGCCGACAAAAACGGGCAGCAAAGTCATCATTGGAGGGCAGTTTTGCCACCTATGCAGGTTTTGGAGGGCGTTTTTCGGTGTGACCGTCGCCCAATCGGCGGTCGGTAGAGGGATTGGTTAACCAACTTTGTCCATCTTTTGAATCAATCGGCAACAGACGCAAAGCGTGCTGGGGGCACCAGGCGAACTGTGAATGTCACGGCTGCGAAATCCGCTAGCCGGCATCGGCCGATTGAGAGTGGTTGAATGGCGTTTGTAAGTGCGAAAACCCGGGGTGACAGTCCTGCAACTGGATTGACTTCGATGAGGCCCGGCCTGCGCTGGGTCGCGGTTCCGGCCGTCGGCGCAGCCATTGCTTTATGGTCGGTAGCGACCTTGGCCGGCCTTTATTCAGTGGGAACCTCGCTCAGCGCCGCTTCCAACGGTCTCCCGCAAAGCCTGCTCGCGCCGCGCACCATCGCGCTCGCCGATCCTCGCCGCAGCCTTCCAAAGGCGCAGGCCCCGACATGGGCCGCAGCAAACGCGGCGCTGTCGGCCAAGCTGCTGCAGCACGGATGCGATGCCAACTGCCTGCGGTCGGCGTCGAACTTCGTCCACCAGGGAAAATCGGCCCGCCTCAAGCGCAACACCGTGCCGCTTGTCGCTGATGCGTCGCGGCAATCGAGCTTCGACGACGTGGTCGCCAAGGCCGCGCTGTCGCCGCAAAAGCTTGCCGCCGCCTTTGCCCGTGCCTCAGCCGGCTCTCTCGTCATGCTCGCCAGCCTGCCGGCCGACGCCCGGTTCGCCGAGCCGGTACGCATACCCGACCCGAACGGCCCGGCGTCAGTGCGCTTCGGGCCCGCGGTGGCGGAGATCGAACGCTCGTCGCGCCTTGCGCTGGCGCTGGCGAATACATTGCCGGAGCAGATGATCGACGTGCTCCCGGCAGCCGTCGCGGCAAGCGAGCCCGCGGCTTCGCAAGAGCCGCAAGAACCTGAGGTCCAACTGGCCTCGCTGCCGCCGCAAGACGACATGCCCGACAGCATTCCGCTGCCGACGCTGCGTCCGCGGGCGGACATCGATAAGCTGGCCGAGGCGCCGCGGGCTCAAGCGTCAAGAGATCAGGCGCCAAAAGACCAGGCGCGAAAAGATCAGGCGCAAAAGGATCAGGCATCGAAAACGGAGCCGCCCAAGGCGCAGGCCTCCAGGACCGCCAAGGCGAGCAAGGTGCAGACGGCCGACGGTCCGCCGGTCGAGACGCAACCCGGCAGCCTGTCGCCTCGCAATTCGTCACAAGCGGCAGTGCCGGGTGTGTCGGGCAAGCCGGGCAAACGTTCGAAGACGCAGGGCGGCGACATGCTGGCCTATGCCAAGCCCGACATGCCTTCCGGCGGACTCGGCGGAGCCTTCAGGAACCTGTTCACCACGCCCAACATGGGTACCGGCGTCGCCGTCTACGACATCTCGGCCAAGACCGTCTATATGCCCGACGGCTCGCGGCTGGAGGCACATTCGGGACTGGGCGCGATGGTCGACCAGCCACGCTACGTCCACAAGAAGAATGTCGGCCCGACGCCGCCGGATACCTACAATCTGACGATGCGCGAATCGCGCTTCCACGGTGTCGAGGCGATCCGTCTGACGCCGGCCAGCGGCAGCAACAAATATGGCCGTGACGGCCTGCTCGCCCACACCTACATGCTGCGCGGCGGCCGCGCCGAATCGAATGGCTGCGTCGTCTTCAAGGACTATGCCCGCTTCCTCGCCGCCTACAAGAAGGGCAAGATCAAGCGCCTCGTCGTGGTGCCGCGCCTGTCGAAGCCGCTGACACGCGTCGCCCAAGAGGGGCGAGGGGCTTAGGTCGCTCGCGGCAGCCCTTCATGGCTTCGTCATCCCAGGGTCTTCGCGACGCCGCTTCGCGCCTGCTCCGCCCTGGGATGACGAAGCTGGGGAGGTTTGGCCAATCTCGAAGGTTTTCAATCCCGTCCAGGGACAGTATGAGTGGCCGGTGGGGCGGCTCCGGCTTCAAACAATCACGAGGACATCATGACAATACGCGCTGTCGTCTGGGGCGAGAATATTCATGAGCGGACCAACGAAGTGGTCGCGGGCATCTATCCTGAGGGCATGCATGCGACGATCGCCAATGCACTGAAGCTCGACCCGGAAATATCAGTGTCCTGGGCAACGCTGGAGCAGCCGGAGCATGGGCTGCCGGCCGACCGTCTGGCCGAGACCGACGTCTTGCTGTGGTGGGGACACAAGGACCATGGCGCCGTCGCCGACGAAGTGGTCGAGCGCGTGGCGCGCCGCGTCTGGGAAGGCATGGGGCTGATCGTTCTCCATTCCGGCCATTTCTCGAAGGTATTCAAGAAGCTGATGGGCACTCCCTGCACGCTGAAATGGCGCGAGGCGGGCGAGCGCGAACGGCTCTGGGTGACCAGCCCCAACCACCCGATCGCTGCCGGGATCGGCGAGTATTTCGAGCTCGAGAACGAGGAGATGTATGGCGAGCAGTTCGCCGTGCCGGAGCCGCTCGAGACCGTGTTCATCTCCTGGTTCCAGGGCGGCGAAGTGTTCCGGTCGGGGCTGACCTATCGCCGCGGCGCCGGTAACATCTTCTATTTCAGGCCCGGCCACGAGACCTATCCGACCTATCACGACGCCAACGTCCACAAGGTGCTGCGCAATGCGGTGAGATGGGCGCACAACCCCCAAGGCTCCAATCCAGCCATCCTCGATGCGCCGAACGTGCCGGTGGAAAAGGCGCTCGAGCCGATCGTCGAGCGCGGCGGAAAGCTTCATTCCGCCGGCGAAGCCGGCTTCCGCTAGACGACAAATCCATGATCGAACAAGAAGATAAAGCCCTGTCCTAAGGATAAGAATCATGCGTCTGTTGATACTCGGCACCGGCTGGATGGCGGAGGAGCATGCCAGGCAGTTCGGCAAGATCGAGGGCGTCGAACTGATCGGCGCCGTCGATCTCGACCGCACGCGTGTCGACAAGTTTTCGGACATCTACGGTATCCCCAACCGCTTCGCGTCGCTGGACGAGGCGCTGGCATGGGGCAAGTTCGACGCGGTGGCGAACGTGACGCCCGATCGCATCCACCATCCGACCACCATGATGCTGATCGCGGCGGGCAAGCCGGTGCTGTGCGAAAAGCCGCTCGCCGAAAATTACCAGAGGGCCAGTGAAATGGCCGATGCGGCCGAGCGGGCCGGCATCATCAACATGGTCAACCTGACCTATCGCAACGTCGCGCCGCTGCAGAGAGCGCGCGCCATGGTGCTGGCCGGCGAGATCGGCACGGTCAGGCATGTCGAGGCGTCCTATCTGCAGAGCTGGCTGATATCCAAGTTCTGGGGCGACTGGCGCACCGATCCGAAATGGCTGTGGCGGCTGTCGCGCGGCCACGGCTCCAATGGCGTGCTGGGCGACGTCGGCATCCACATCCTCGATTTCGCCAGCTATGGCGCGGCGCTCGACATCGACCATGTGTTCTGCCGCCTGCGGTCCTTCGACAAGGCGCCTGGCAACCGGATCGGGGAGTACGAGCTCGACGCCAATGACAGTTTCACCATGGCGCTCGATTTCAGCAATGGCGCTTTCGGCGTCGTCCATGCCAGCCGCTGGGCGACGGGCCATCTCAACGAGCTCCGACTGCGCATCTACGGCGACAAGGGTGGCATCGAAGTCGTGCACAATCTGACCGGCTCGGAGCTGAAAGCCTGCATCGGCGAGGATGTCGAGAACGCCAAATGGCAAGTTCTGGACGCCGGAACGGTGCAGACCAACTACCAGCGCTTCGTCGATGCGGTGCGCAGCGGCGTCCAGGCCGAACCGTCGTTCCGGCATGCTGCCGAATTGCAGAAGGTCCTCGATCTCGCCGTCGTCTCGGATGAGAAGCGGGCCGAATTGAGCACCCACGCGGATGCGCAGTGAGGTCATTTCAGGAGTCTAGTAGCCATGGTCACGCGTCGCGCCGAATGTTCCTGCGGTCAGCTATCGGCCATTTGTTCGGGCGAGCCGGTGCGCGTCTCCGTCTGCCATTGCCTGGCCTGCAAGCGGCGCACCGGCAGTGCATTCAGCTTCAATGCGCGGTTTGCCGAGAATGACGTATCGATCGAGGGGCGGGCAGCGGAATTCTCGCGCACCGGCGAGGAGGGTGGCCGCGTCATCTACAGCTTCTGCCCGGATTGCGGCACCACCGTCCACTACCGGATCGACACCCAGCCCGGTCTGACCGCCATCCCGGTGGGTGCCTTCGCGGACCCTGCGTTCCCATCGCCCTTCTTGTCCTTCTATCATGAGAGCCGGCGCTGCCAGTGGGTCGAGATCCGCACTGAGCCTCTGGCGACGTTCTGCTGAAGACGCCGGCCACGGCCGGCTGACGTTTCAGGATCAAACCCAATCATTCTGAACGACCGAGTTCGACCCGTTTCAGTCGTCCGGGACGTTCCCCATTCAGAGCGCTTTAAGTGCATTCCGGTCATTCGCGTTCGAGCATGTTATACTGCACCTTGGCTCCAAAGCAGCCATTGATGGCTAGGAACCAATGCGGATGGGCAGGTCAGACCGACAGCAATTCAACAGCGGCTCCTTGCAGGAGGCGGACCAGCTCGTGCTCGGTCGTGAGGCTTACGAGGAAAGGGCGTGGGACGACGCCTATCGGTTCTTCTCGCGTGCCGGCGAAGCGGCTCCGCTCGCAGTGGACGATCTCGAACGGCTGGCGATGTCGGCCTATTTGACCGGGCGCGACGAGGAGTACCTGCGGGCCCTGGAGCGAACCCATCATGCATATCTGGACGCGGGCGAGTGCCATCGGGCCGCCCGCTGCGCCTTCTGGCTTGGCCTGCGCCTTGTCTTTCGTGGGGAGATGGCTCAGGCGGCCGGCTGGTTTGGACGGGCGCATCGGCTGCTCGAACGCGAGCCACATGATTGTGCCGAACAGGGTTACCTGATGCTGCCCCATGTCGAACAGCAGCTTGCTTCGGGCAACCTTGAAGCGGCCTACGCTGCGGCGAGCGGCGCAGTCGAGATTGGCGAGCGCTTTGCGGACGTGGATCTGGTGGCCTGTGCACGGCACTTGCAGGGCCGTGTTCTGTTGCGCCAGCGGCGAACCGCGGAAGGTTTCGCGCTCCTGGACGAGGCGATGGTTTCGGTCACGGCCGGCGAATTGTCGCCGCTGCTTACCGGCTTGATCTACTGCAGCGTGATCGAAGCGTGTCAGCAAGTCCATGCTCTGGGCCGCGCACGCGAATGGACCTCCGCCCTGGGGCGATGGTGCGCCGAACAGCCCCAGCTGGTCAGTTTCAGCGGCACCTGCCTGATGCATCGCGCCGAGATCAAGCGGCTCAGCGGCGCATGGCAGGACGCGATCGACGAAGCGCAGCAGGCCGTGGAGCGTTTGACGCAGTCGAACAATCGGAGAGATACGGCTGGAGCATGGTACCAGCTGGCGGAAGTATACCGCCTTCGCGGAGACTTTGACGTGGCCGAGCAGGCATATCGGAGTGCAAGCCAACATGGCTTCGAACCGCAGCCGGGCCTTGCCCTGTTGCGGTTGGCCGAAAGGCACATCGATGCGGCTGCGGCCGCAATCCGGCGCGTCATGGGCGCGACGACCGACCAACTGAAACGCATTCGGCTGCTGCCTGCTCACGTCGAGATCATGCTGGCGGCTGATGACATCGAGGAAGCACGGCGTGCCTGCCACGAACTGGCGGACGTTGGAGAAAGCTACGGAACCGAACCGCTGCGCGCCCTTGCCGCTCACGCGCGGGGAGCGGTGGAACTGGCAGAAGGCGAAGCGCAGGCTGCATTGACTTGGCTGCGCCAGGCACTCGAGGGGTGGCAGCAAGTCGAAGCGCCATACGAAGCAGCGCGCGTAGGCGTCATGATAGGCCAGGCTTGCCGCGCCCTCGGTGACAACGATGGTGCGGAACTGGAGTTGCAGGCAGCCCGGACAGTGTTTCGGCAGCTCGGTGCGATGCCGGACCTTTCTCGTGTCGATATCCTGCTTGGCATGCGATCAGACGGAGCCCGCGGCCTCTCTGCCCGTGAACTGCAAGTTCTCCGCCTGGTCGCTGCCGGCAAAACCAACAAGCAAATCGCCAACGAACTGGATTTGAGCGGGAAGACAGTGGACAGGCACGTCAGCAATATTTTCAACAAGCTTGACGTCCCCACGCGCGCTGCCGCCACCGCCTGGGCCTACGAGCACCGCCTGGTTTGAGCAGGTCTGGCATGGGTCGAATCACCCATGCCGTTATCGGCGCCCATTGGGTGGTTCGCCCGAAGCGCCGCCCTCCCTTCCGCGCTAGCTTGCACTCGAAATCGATCGGCCATGGATGCGCGGCGCCACGGCGCAGCTCGCCCACAGATCGCGAGACGGACGCAGTGATCGCGCTGCGAACATCCGGCCACAATGAAGGGAAGTAGCGATGTCGCATGCCGATACCGGAATGCGGGTCGCGGGCGCCTGGCTTGCGATCGCTTCTGTACTCTTGGGTTTCGTCCTGATCGGTCACGGGCCGATTAATCCCGACCTCGCCCAGCAAATGCAGGCCATCGCCAGTGGCGTCACCCTGTGGGTGGTCGTGCATTGGGCCGCCGCGGCAGCACTTTCGCTGTTCGTCGTCGCGAGCCTGATCGTGCTGACCGCCGGCTCTCGACTGACCGAACGCTGGTGGACCCTATCCGCCTGGGCGGTGGTGGCCGTCGGCGCGCTCTGGACGATGACAACCGCCGTGGCCGAGGCCACCACCGTCGCCGATGCCGTCGCCGCCAACGACATGGCGCGATTCGCGGTCTGGTGGGCCTTCGCCGAGGGCAAGGCCAACGGCTTCATGTTCCTCTGCCTGGCGGTTGCCGTGATCGCCGGCAATGAGACGCTGAGCCGGCAACAGGTAACGCCGACCTGGGCGTCACTGGTCGGAGTCGTGGCCGGGCTTGGTGCCTTCGTCGGATGGCCGCTGGGCATGTGGTTCGGCATCGGGCTGGGCAGCCTCGTCTGGGTTGCGTCGTCTTTTGTAATGGCCCTGTGGACGTTGTGGTTCGGGTTGGGGCTCGCGCGAGCCGAGAACAGCGTGTCGAAAGCTCGCAGCGCGAGCTTCAGCGCGTGAGCACCCCAAGAGGCCAGCGGCACGTGCAATACGTTACCGTCCTATCAACATCAGGGAGGCCATGATGACTCACGTTGACGGTTACACCGCCACCCCGGCAGCAATTGAAGATAGCGCCGATGTCAAAGCTGAAGGCGTGCGGCAAATGTCGGCTATTGTTTAGGGTTACGGATGCCGGCCAACAGGTGTTGGCTTGGCGCGAGGGCCGGCGTCCGAAAGCCTCCAGGGAAAGAACCCGCGGGATGGAGGGCGTGGTTCCGGCGCTATGGGGATTTGACGGTTCCGCGTGGTTCGCGGTGGGTGCACTGATGCGGCTGACAGGTGGGACTGCTCAGGTTGACAGGCGCGCGCGGCCGGCCGAGGCGGCGCATGATGCGGTGTGGCGGCTGAAGAATCCGGTCGCCTGCGGCTGACGTTTCAGGATCAAACCCAATCACTCTGAACGACCGAGTTCGACCCGGTCCGACCGTCAAGGCATTTCAGGCGACGAAGTCGATCCATCAACGTGCGTGGCTCGATCGCGCCAAAAGAAGGCGTGTGCGTCGGCTGAGCAAGCTCCGTCACAGCTGCGCTCAACGGGGCGCGACAAGTGCCGACCATCCAATTGATCGCTGATGGTTACTACGTGCTGGCCATGCTAGAATTCAGCGTCCTCGACGTGGTTAAAATCGGGGAATTGCGACCGGTTGACGGCGCGGGAGGTCGACGGACAAACACGAACAGATCACAGGGAGGAAGCAATGTTTCGGACACCAGTTCATCTTGCATTCTTGACAGCGTCGATTGTTGCCCTGCCATCTTACGCGGCCATGGCCGATGACACACAGATCGCGCGCGGCGAATATCTGGTTACGATTGCCGGCTGCAGCGACTGTCACACATCCGGTTACTTCTTCGGGAAGCCCGACATGTCGCGCTTCCTTGGCGGTTCAGATGTGGGCTTCGAGATTCCTGGTCTTGGTGTCTTTGTCGCCCGTAATATCACGCCTGACAGGGAGACCGGTATCGGAAGCTGGACCCCGGAGCAGATCGTCACCGCGATCCAGACCGGCGAACGGCCGGACGGCCGCATCCTGGCGCCGATCATGCCTTGGCGCGATTTTGCGCATCTCACCGCGGATGACGCCATGGCGATCGCGGCATTCCTCCAAAGTGTGAAGCCGGTCAGCCACCAGGTTCCCGGCCCGTTCAAACCCGGGGAAGCGGTGTCGACGTTCATGATGCGGATTATGCCGCCGGGGGAAGCCGCAGCCGCTGCAACGAAGTAGGGCGGCTTTGATCGGAACGAGATTTTTAGTCGAATAATGGGTGAATGTCCGCCTTGGAGATGATGAGGCCGATATCCGAACGGCAGAAATGGGTCGATTCGAGCCGTTGCGCGAAGGGCCGCTTTTGAGAAGCGCCATGAATGTCGCGATATTGGCGCTACCTACTCGTTCCCATCGACGAGACGAATGGCAGCATCCACCCTTCCCCCGGTCCTCGGCGGCGGACGCGATGAACGGCTCGATTGAGCCCGAAACGAACTTCTGTCACATCGGTAACCTGCCGCCACCTCCTCAAATTGCCCGCGAGCTCGGTCTGAGCCAGCGGACGGTAGACCGTCACGTTAGCGATATCCTGACGCGGCTGAACGTGCGCACGCGCGCGGCAGCCACGGCCTATGCGGTCGAGCACGGCCTGATCGGCATGGTCGTATCTGGGTAATCCTACCCAAGCCAAATTTCTCGCTGCGTGGGTACTTACGCCGAAGCGGGCAACCGTGGCGCGGGTCTAAACCTCATGGCGTGATAAAGGCCACAGGAGGTTTTCCCGATGCCAACGAATAATAACAGCATGAGCGGGCCGGGCGGTGTCTGGCTCGCCACCGGAACGCTGCTGCTGGCGGCTGCGCTCGTCTTTCACGGGCCACCGGACGCGGATTTGTCTGTTCAGATGCAGAATATCGCCGAGGGCCATGGGCGATGGGCTACGGTCCATTGGACGGCGGCAGCGGCGCTGTTCCTGATCGCCGGCGCTTCGTTCCTGAACCTGGCGCTCAACCCCCGGGTTCGGCGTTCGCCGATGCTGAGTTCTGCCTGGATGGTGATGGCTCTCGGCGCCCTGACTACGTTCTCCACCGCAGTCGCCGAGGCATCGGTGGTCGCGGTCGCGGCCGACCGGGGTGACACCAACGCCTTCATGACCTGGTGGGCGTTTTCCGGCGGCATGGGTAACGGATTCTGGGCGTTAGCCTTGGCGACAGCGCTTGTCGCGTATCACGATGCCCGCGACAACGTTGGGATACTGCCCCGATGGGCCGCGATCGTCGGCTCGGCGTTCGGTATCCTTTCAGCAACCGGGTGGACACTCGGTGAGCAGCTCGGGATCGGCATCGGGGGTCCGATCTGGCTGATTTCCTCGCTTCTCATGTGCCTGTGGCTCGCGTGGTACGGGCTGTCCTCAAGCAGCGTCCGGTCGGGGCAAGCCACGGCGTAAAGCGCCTGATCCAGCATCATCTTGAGACAGGAGGAAAAAATGTCCCTTCAAACGAAGGAAATCGAGGCGACGATCCACGACATCCACGAATTCTTCACCGACTGGGTGGCGGGCCGATGCCCTGGCGACGACGCGACGTTCAAGAAGAACGCGCTCGACCGGATCAGCGACGATCTGGTCGCCATCATGCCGGGCGGCAGGGCGTTCGGGAAAAATGATTTCGCAGGTTACATGAAGAGCATCTACGGATCGAATCCGGCCTTCCGTATCAAAATACGCGACATCCGGATCAGCCATCAAAGCGCCGACCTGGCGGTCGTGAACTACCACGAATGGCAACGCGACGCGAAGGACTCCGATCAACCGAACAATGGCCGGGTCACGACGATGGTGGTCCGCGATCGCGGCAACAGCCGGGGGCCCGAGATCTTGCAAGTTCATGAAACCTGGCTCCCAGCCGATGTCGTTCAGTCCGCGGATTTCGCGTTCTGAGAAGCGTCGGTCCGAAACGGGCAGAGAAAGGAATTGCGCTGGCGGCACCATCGGCTCTGCCGGCGTCATGGAGCCAGAACTGTGCTTCTTTTCAGCTCGAATTGATCCACATTCAACGTCCGGCTAGCCCAGCAAGCCGGCCATTCCATGCGTTCGCGTGGAGCGTCGGCTCGCCACCCATTGCTGCCGCTTGGTCGGCTGAACGCTTCGGCAGATCTTAGGCCCAGAGCGGACGTTAACCCGGCGCAAGATTTGGTCGCGAACAGCGCGGCCACGTCCGCAGGAGCCACGAAAGGAACCAGATCGGCGCTCCGGGGCAGGGATTTGGAAAGTATCATTGCCTAAGTTTCTGGTACTTTGAGGAAGTTCGGATAGATCATCTGCGGGACATTCAACCGCAACCGGCCGGCAGGCTTTTCGGCAAAGCTTCCCGCATCCCTCATTGCGGCAAGGATGAGCTCCAGCGCCGGTCCTGCCTGGCTCAAAACCTCTCGCCGGCTTCAGTCAGGCTCGTCGCCCTCGTGGTCCGCGTCAGAAGGGTCGCGCTAAGCCGCGCTTCCAGTTGCCTGATCATCTTGCTGATCGCCGACGGCGAGACCCGAAGTGTCTTGGCCGCGGCCGTGAAGTTGGCCGGCGCCGCTGGTTTCGCATGTTTCTTGGCGAACAGACGCCCGAAGCAGCGTTGGCCGCAGCCGACGATCCCGTCCCGGTCCCGGCCAAGAAACGCGAAAATCTATGCGAGGCCAATCTCTATGTCGCGGAGTTTTTACCGGCTCGACGGCCGTGACGATGAAGCCTTGCGGCGGTACCGGCTTGCGGAACGCGACTGCCCCCACGACTTCATCGAATATGTCGCAGCAGGCAATGCACTGCGCGCGCTCGGTGTGTCGCCATAGTGCGCCGCTGCGGATGATTCATTGTAGGCTCGAGCGCAACCTCGGCGCAAAGGCGACGGCAGGTTCGGTGCGTATTGTCGCTGCTGTCAATGCCGCAGGATCTTGCTCAGAAAAGCGCGGCTGCGGTCGGTCTTCGGGTTGGAGAAGAACTCATCCGGCGTGCCGCTCTCGACGATGGCGCCGGCGTCCATGAACACGACGCGCTGGGCGACCTTGCGGGCAAAGCCCATCTCGTGCGTCACCACCATCATGGTCATGCCTTCCTCGGCCACCGCGACCATGACGTCGAGCACCTCCGAGATCATCTCGGGATCGAGCGCCGAGGTCGGCTCGTCGAACAGCATGATCTTGGGGCGCATGCCGAGGCAGCGCGCGATCGCCACGCGCTGCTGCTGGCCACCAGACAGCTGCGCCGGATAGGCGTTCACCTTGTCGGCGAGGCCGACCTTGGCGAGCAATTCGCGCCCGGCCTTCTCGGCTTCAGCGCGCGGGATCTTGCGGACATGGATCGGCGCCAGGGTGACGTTCTCGAGCGCCGTCTTGTGCGGGTAGAGGTTGAACGACTGGAAGACGAAGCCGATCTCGGTGCGCAGCCGCGTCATGTTGGTGGCGGGGTCGCCGAGGCGCTGGCCGTCGACCGTCAGGTCGCCGTCGCGGATCGTCTCCAGCCCATTGATGCAGCGGATCAGGGTGCTCTTGCCCGAGCCGCTCGGGCCGCAGACGACGACCACTTCGCGCGGCTCGACGCTGAGCTTGATGTCCTTCAGCACGTTGAGCGTGCCGAACCATTTGTTGACGCCGCGAAATTCGATCATGCCGGTTTTGGTCATATTGCCGGACCCTTGAGGTTCGATGTCACAACTGCACCTCGCCATGCGCCGCGCCCATGCGTTGCTCCAGCCGGCGGGCCAGCATGATCAGGGGGTAGCAGACGATGAAGTAACCGAGGCCGACGAGGAAGAAGACCAGCAGCCCATTGGGTACACGCTGCACCACCAGCCAGCCGACGCGGGTGAGGTCGGTGAGGCCTATGGCCGAGACGACCGAGGAATCCTTGATCAGCAGCACATATTGCCCGACCAGCGGCGGCAGCACGATGCGCATCGCCTGCGGCAGCACCACCTGGCGCATGCGCTGCCAGCGCGACAGGCCGGACGCCAGTGCTGCCTCGACCTGGCCGGTCGGCACCGAGCGGATGCCGGCGACGACGATCTCGCAGATGAAGCAGGCGGCCAGGTTGGTCAGCGCGATGATGCCGGCGGTGAAGGCGTCGAGCTCGATGCCGAGTTCCGGCAGGATGAAGAAGATCAGGAAGATCTGCACCAGGAACGGCGTGCCGCGGATCAGGTCGACCCAGGCGCCGATCGCGCCGCTGATCAGCCGGTTGCCGCCGGTGCGCAGGATGCCGAGGCCGAAGCCGAGCAGCGTGCCCAGCACCAGGCTGATCAGCGACAGCACCACGGTCATGCCGAGGCCGTGCAAGGCGAGGGGATAGCTGCCGGCGATGCTTTGCAGCTGCTGCCAGATCATGTCCGTGCCCCCGCCAGGCCGAGCCAGCGCCCGGAGAGCGCCGCCAGCCCCTTCAGCCCGTAATAGAGCAGGAGGTAGAAGGCGGCGATGGTGATGAAACCTTCGGCCGGCATGAAGCGGTCGGAGGCGAGCAATTGTCCGGCGCGCGTCAGCTCGGCAACCGAGATCAGCGACAACAGGGCGGAATCCTTGACCAGCACGATCGCCTGGCCGAGCAGCGGCGGGATCGTCACCTTGAACGCCTGCGGCAGGATGACCAGGCGCATGCGCTGGACATAGGTCATGCCGGAGGCGACGCCGGCCTCCACCTGGCCGCGCGGGATCGACAGGATGCCGGCGCGGATGATCTCGGCGACATAGGCGCCGCTGTTCAGCGACAGGGCCAAGATGCCGACGACGAGCTCGGGCAGGACGAAGCCGAGCCGCGGCAGGCCGAAATAGAGGAAATAAAGCTGCGCCAGCAGCGGCGTGGCGCGCACCGCGTCGATATAGGCCTTGGCCGGGACGCGGAACAGCCGGCCGCGCTGCAGGTTCATGGCGGCGAGCACGATGCCGACGGCGAGCGCGCCGGCAAAGGAGAGGACAGACAGCCACACGGTCGTGACGAGGCCCTGCCCGAACAGGGGCAGATATTCGACGATGGTGCGGAAGCTGAAGTTTTCGAGCATTTTGGACGGTGAATGGTGAATAGTGAATAGGGAATAGTGAATAGGGAATTGGGAATAGGAGCAGCAAGTAGCGAGTAGCTCTTCTCTACTCCCTACCCCCTACTCCCTGCTCACCATTCACCATTCACACTACTCAGTGATCCTTCTTCCAGGCGTCGGAATTCACCCAGTAATCGAGGTTCTTCTGCAGGCGGCCGTCGAGGCTGACCTGGTCGAGGAACAGGTTCATCCACACCAGCAGGTCCTGCTCGTCATAGCGTGTGGCGAAGGCCAGCGGCTCTTTCGACAGCATGTCCGGCATGATGATGAAGCTGTCGGCGGGGTAAGCGGTCGACTGGCCCTTGACCGCCGAGACGTCGTTGACGCCGCAATCGGCCTGGCCGTTGTTGACGGCGTCGAGCAGCAGCGGGCCGCCGCCCTTGTAGCTCTTGATATCGGCGTCGGGGAAGGCGGCCTTGGCTTCCTTCTCGCCGGTGGCGCCGAGCAGCACCGCGATCTTGGTGCCCTTGGCCTTGCAGTCCTCGGTGGACTTGAAGGCGGTCCCAGCCTTGGTGAAGACTGTGCTGCCGGTGTACATGTAAGGCTTGGTGAAGGCGACCTTCATGCCACGCGCCAGTGTCGGGGTCATGTCGGCGACCAGAAGATCGGCCTTGCCCGACAGCAGCGCCGGGATCAGGCCGTCCCAGTCGAAGTCGAGGAAGGTGATCTTGACGCCCATTTCCTTGGCCATCAGTTCGGCGAGTTCGACCGAACTGCCGGTGCGTTCGCCGGCAGCACCCACCAGCGAGAAGGGCGGTCCTTGCGTCTGCACGGCGACGCGCAACTCTCCGCGCTTGGTGATCTCGTCGAGCGTTCCCGCACTGGCGGCAGCGGTAAGGCCAGCGAGCGCAAGGCCGGCGATGAAAAGCTTGGCAATCTTCATTTGGGCATTCCTCCTTGTTGTCGTTTGTTGTTCCACTTGTTGTTTCACCCCATCGAGGTGCTTTTTGAGCGGCAGCGCCGTTGCCGGCGGCGACCACCGTTCGAAAATCCTTCAGTCCCAGCTCACCGTTTCGGCAACCTTGATGCCGCGCTTGGCCAGCTCATCGAGGAAGCGGCCATCGGGAACATGCAGCAGCGGATTGAGCAGGCCGGGCGCGGCGATCTCGCGCCGTGCCAGCATCTGCGCCACAATGCTGGCGGGATAGCCGACGCCGAGGCTCATGCCGAATAGGCCCGAGGCGAGGTCGCGTTCGATGACCAGCTCCGAGGTCACCGTCTTGCGGCGGTCGCCTTCGCTGCCGACAAAGACGTTGCGCATCACGCAAAGGTCCTTTTCGTCGGCGCCATATTGCAGTTGCGGGCCAAGCAGCCGGCCGAGGAATTCGCGTGGGCTGGCACCGGTGCTTTGCACCTTGTCCTCGGACAGGAAGCCGAGCTGCTTCAGCGGCGCCCAGAACGCCGACCAGCCGGGCCAGCGAAGCGAATAGCGGCCGGAGCGCTGCAGCCCCTTGGCGGCGGCGAGCATGCCGGCATAATGCTGCGCGTCGCCATTGGGGAAGGCTTCGAGCCTGCCCAGTCCCGCCACCTCGATCTCGTGGATGAAACGATTGTCGTGCTGGCGGGCGGCCGGCACATCGACCCGTTTGCCGTCCTCGACCAGCACGCTGTCGCGGTTCTGGCTGACCAGAACCATGTCGAAATTCCAGCTCACCTTGTAGCGCAGCGGCTCGACCACCGCCTTCGGCTCGGGAATGCCGCCGCAGTAGGAATCGATCGCGGTGATGGTGTCGAACTGGCTGGCGGCGCGCGCGTAGAGCACCAGGTCGATGCCGGGGTCGAGCCCGCATTCGGTCACGATCGACACGCCGGCCTTTTCGGCCTCGGGAGCGAGATCGGCGATGGCCTTGCCGTAATTGGTGGTGACCAGCGGCGTGCGCGTCGCGATCGCCGCCTGCACCGCGTCGCGCATCAGCGGCTGCGGCAACAGGTCGATGACCGCATCGACGTCCTCCATCACATCGGCCAGCACCGGACCGATCGCGCCCTCCGGCACGACAAAACGCACCCTGGCAAGGTCGGTCAGGCCGCCAAGCCGCGCAGCGCCGTCGGTTGCCGTGTCGACACAGACCACTTGCTCGACGCCGTCGCTGGCAACGAGATCGGCGATCGCCGCCCGGCCTTGCAGGCCGAGGCCGCCGAGAACCGCGATCTTCATGCCATTTCCTTCCGCGTCTCGTCCGACCAGCAGCCTTCCGGCAGGCTGACCCATTTGTTGCAGGACGCCATGACGACGAAGGTCTCGCTGCGCACGACTTCGCCCGGCTCGCCGGCGCCGGGGATCAGCTCGCTGGTGACGCGGTAGAGATCGGCGACATCACCGGCCACGGTCACGTCGACGATGATGTCGAAGCGCCCGGTGACGACGGCGGCCGAGTTCACGAAAGGCAGTTCGGAGATGCGCTGCGCCAGTTCCCGGGCGCGGCCGCGTCCCTGCGCATTGATGCCGACGATGGCCGAGATCAGCTCAGGGCGTTCGGTCAGGTTGAGCAGCCCGACGATCTTGAGCAGGTTGCGGTCGAGCAGGTTGCGCAGCCGCATGCGCACCGTCGGCACCGAGATCGCCATCTTCTCAGCGAGGCGGTTGACGCCAAGCTGCGCATCTTGCGACAGCAGCTTGACCAGTCGCCGGTCGGTCTGATCGAGATGTTCCCGCAAACGCTCAGGCTTTCATAAAGGGAAAGAAATGATCGTATTTTCTTTCTGATATGAAAATACCTTATGAGAGATTTTTAACAACGGCAAGAGCCATGTCATCCGCCGTGCCGCTGCGCCTATCGGCAGTTTCGTCGATGTCGCCACATTTTGTTCTTGCTTTGTGCCGGCAGCTATGCTACTAATTTGGGTATGGTGCCAATTTGGCTCCAACGACCCGTCCTCCCGAGGCGGGTTTTTGTTTCCGGATCTTTTGAAGGTTCAGCGCCGCCGGTCTAAGATTGGCGGGACACCGTGGTTCCGCGGAGCGCAGCCGCAACTCATGCCTTCACGTGACGGGCGGAAAGGCTCATCCGCGAAATGGCCAAAATCGGCTTTTCAACAAAACTGTAGCTGGCCAGGGAGACGGCAATGCAGGCGGTGACAATAACCATGCCAGCAAGCCATGGTGATACGCTGACGCTTGCAACGACAGGAGCGGTCGCAAGCAGCACGATAGGATGCGTCAGATAGAGAGAGTAGGAGGCATCGCCCAATCTTGCCAGCAGGCGAGGAGCAAAAAGCCGGAAATAGCTTTCCAGGCTGATGCAACCGGCGACAAGGATCAAGGCCGGGATTCCCTGAGCAAGGGTTCGCGGCAAGTTGAAGCCAAGTACCATCACCAGCATGGACACGATGGCGAACACGAGCGCCGAGACACCCAGGACGGTAGGCAAACGCGCCAGTCTGCCGACCAGGTGGCCGAGCGCCATGCCGGCAAGGAACTCAAACAGGATTGGCGTGGTATAGAAAAACAGCACAGTGTCGGCGGCGGGTTTGAAGACGATGCGCGCCGCTACGGCGATTGCAAAGACAACGCCGACCATGGCCATTTGCGTCAGCGTGCCGAAACGCATAGTCGCTGCGAACAGAATGTAAAACAGGATTTCCAGATTGAGCGTCCAACCCACGCCAAGCACCGGTTGGACATAGCCTGTGACCGTATCGAGATAGGCTATGAAAAGCAGGCTATTGGTGATCTGCTCAAGAAACACTGCACGACCGGCAAACAACCAAAGTGCGGCGACCATGAGGAAGGTCATAACCCAATAGAAGGGAACGACGCGCGTGAAGCGCTGCATCAAAAAAGCACGGTGGTCGGCGCGTCTGTTCTCTGTCGAGAGAACCATTACAAAACCACTAATGACGAAAAACAGGTCGACGCCGCTGTTTAGAACGGGAATACGCAGATCGAGCATGCCCAGCGCGGCCGGAAGATGATAGATAACAACCATGAGAGCTGCTAGCCCCCGCAGTACCTGTATCGATGTATACTGTTGAATCCGACGCGGCGCAGCGTGATCATTCTGTGGAATGATGTTCATCAAAAAATGGTCCCCGGTGCAGGAGAGCATAAACATACGTGATCGTTGATGTGCCGATTAATTGTTGGTTTAATTAACACGTAAAGTTTTAGATAAGTTTTATTGATATAGCGTGCCGCCACACTTATGCTCGGCCGACTTTGGCCTGCCTCGTTGCCAAACTTGGCATCTCCCCAGTGAAGAGGAGATTGGCCGTTCCCGCGCTAACGGCTGGACTCGAAGATAGCGACGGCTGCCGCTGTCAGCGCAGCGTTACTAGATGCTACTGTTCCATCAGGGAGCTCCTTGCCGTCTTCCAGTCCGACGCGCGTCGACCAACGGCGTTCCGCCGCCCGGTGCACGAAAGGCCAGACCGTGGCGTCGGCGCCGTGCAGCAGGATTGCCCGGCGCATTCCGGCGCCGTCGAGCACGGCGGCGATATCGTCGCTGATCTCCAGCGCAGCGTCCGGCTCCTGCTCGGAGATTTCGATCAGGATCCGCAGCACGCGTTTGCCATGGTCGAGGCTCACCAGGCGTTCGGCGTCGGCGACGGAGGCAAGCCCCGCCTCGATGCCAATGCCGCGTTGGCGCAGACGCTCCATGATAGCGGGCGCGGCGTCTTCGCTGAGATTGACCGAGGCATAGTCGGGCAGCTCGCTCCAAGCGGCGATCGCGGCCAGCGTCCGCTCGTCGTCATTCTCAATCCAGGCGCCGGTCGACACGCCGATCAGCGTTCCAGGGCAGGCGCGACGAAGCGCCAGCACCGTCCGATCCATCGCCGCCGGAGCCAGGCTTTCGCGGCCGTCCAGCCCGCGGGCATGGACATGCAGTTCGGCGGCACCGGCGGCGACGCAGGTCGCACCGTCGCGCGCCATGGCTTCGGGATCAAGCGGCAGTCGCGGGTGAAAATCGGCGCTGCGCGCGCCATTGATGCAGGTCTGGACAATCATGCTATGGGCAGTCCGGTTGCGGTTGCTGCCAGCCTAGCGCGGGCCAGTGAAAACCGGAATCGCGCTGGCGAAGGCTCCTGACATATGGACGCCGGCCGGCTTGGATCAGTCTGGCAGGGTGTGTCTCTATCGCCTTGTTCGCCAACGATCTTCTCGGCAAAAGAGACGGTCGTTTGCAGAGTTATGGCGGCACGCCCAGATCGTGCAGCGCACTCATGGCGGCTCGGTATTCGACGAAATCCCTGGGACAATCGCTAGCGGCGAGCCGGTAAAGCCGTAAGGCTTCCTCGCTATGCCCTTGGAGCCGGCTAAGCTCGGCCGTGTAGAAATTCGTTTCGCAGACTTGTCCGGTTCTCTGAGCCAGGCCCACAGCACCGGCATCCGAAAGTGCTTCGGCGGACGTCTTTTCACCCAGCAGCATGCTGACCAGCGGTGCCGGCCACTTCGTCATGTCGAGCTTGCTTTTCGCCTCCTTCAAGTGGCTCGCCGCGCCGTTGCGCCGCGCCGCGATATCAAGCCAGATGGCAAAGTAGGCATTGTCGGGGGTGAGAGAGGCCGCCTGCTCGAAATCCGTCTGCGCCATCGCCGTCGCGCCGGAATAGAGATACAGGACGCCCCGGCCAGCATAGGTGGAGGCGTCTTTCGGATCGAGGTTGATTGCTTCGCCATAGTCGGCGATAGCGCGGCTGTATTGGTCCTTTGCCGTCCAGGCTACGCCTCGGTTTTGGTAGCTCTTGACAAGTCTCGGATCGAGGCTGATCGCGCGGTCGTAGTCGGCGATGGCGAGATCGTATTCGCCTTTCCTGCTCCAGGCGAAACCTCGGTCGTTGTAGGCGATCGCCTTTGTCGGGTCGAGCGTAACGGTCTGGCTGTAATCGGCGATCGCCCGGTCATTGTCGCCTTTTTCTAGCCATGCCTCGCCGCGTTTGTAGTAGGCGGGCATCAGTTTCGGATCGAGGCTAATCGCCTTATCGAAATCGGCGATGGCCTTCTCGGCATCACCCTTGGCAATCCACGTTATGCCCCGGTTGAAAAATGCAGAAGGGTCTTTTGGATCGAGGCTGATGGCCTTGTCGAAATCGGCGAGGGCGCCGTCATTGTCGCTCTTTCCCGCACGCGCGATTCCACGATTGGAATAGGAAAAGGTATTTTTCGGGTTGAGGCCGAGCGCTTTGTCGTAGTCGGCGATGGCACGGTCGAACTCGCCCTTTGCCGCCCACACCAGTCCTCGGTTGTTGTAGGCATCGATGTTCCCGGGGTCGGAGCTGATTGCCTGGTCGTAATCGGCCATAGCACGGTCATTGTCCCCTTTGGCGAACCAGGCTATTCCCCGATTGTAGTAAGCGCTTGAGTATTTTGGATCGAGGTTGATGGCTTGTCCGTAATCTTTGAAGGCGCGGTTGACGTCGCCTTTGCGCGCCCAGACCATCCCCCGGTTGTTGAAAGTCTCGGCACGCTTCGGATCAAGATCGATCGCTATGTTGTAGTCGGCGAGGGCGTGGTCATTATCGCCCTTCTTGAACCACACTAAACCCCGAGCGTTGAAAGCGTAGGTATCTTTCTGGTCAAGACTGATCGCCTTGTCGAGATTGGCCATCGCGTCGTCGAAATCGCCCCTGTCGATATCTATCATGCCCCGATGCAGATAGGCGTCGGTCTGACCCGGGTCGATGGTAATCGCCTGGTTGAGGTCGGCCAGCGCACGGTCCCTATCGCCCCGGTCCGCCAGAGCTGCACCTCGATTGGCGTATGCGTCGGCGTATTTCGGATCGAGGCGGATCGCCTGGTCAAAATCAGCGATGGCCTTGTCGGCTTCGCCCTTTCGCCACAAGGACATGCCACGGTTGTTGAAGGGCATCGCGCCTTTTGGATCGAGACCGATGGCTCGGTTGGAGTCCTCAATGGCGTGGTCGTCTTCCCCCTTCTTGTACCAGGCATGGCTACGACTGACGTAGATTTTCGGATTTGTCGGATCGAGCCTGATCGCCTGGGTGTAATCGGCAATGGCACTGTCCGCATCGCCCCTTGCAAGCGAGGCGATGCCTCTGTTGAAATAGGCATTGCCAAGGTTCGGATCGAAGGTGATCGCCTGGCTGTAATCGGCGATGGCACGATCGATGTCGCCCTTGTTTGCTCGGGCCAGACCCCGGTTTGAATAAGAGATGGCGTGTTTCGGATCGAGTCTGATCGCCTGGTCGTAGTCGGTGATGGCGCCGTCGAAATCGCCTTTCGCCGCCCATGCTATCCCCCGGTTGTTGTAGGCGTCGACATATTTCGGATCGAGCGCGGTGGCCTGACCATAGTCGGCGATGCCGCCATCGGCGTCACCTGCGTCGGATCGGGCCGCGCCTCGCGCGTAGTATGCGACGGCGAGTTTTGAATCGATGCCAATCGCCTTGCCATAATCGGCTATGGCGCGGTCATGGTCCCCCCGGTTGGCCCAAGTGACGCCTCTGCTGTAATAGGCTGGTGCAAATGTCGGATCGAGGCTGATGGACGTGTCGAAGTCCGCCAGCGCCTGGTCATGGTCGCCCTTGTTCGACCAGGCGAGGCCTCTGTTGTAGTAGACGCTAGCATCCTTCGGATCGATCGCGACGACCTTATTGTAGTCGGTGATGGCGCCGTCAAAATCGCCGCCCGTCAGCCGGGCGTTGCCGCGCCGGTAGTAGGCATGCGCGTTTTTCGGATCGAGGCTGATCACCTTGTCATAGTCGGCCAGCGCGCGCTCCTCATCGCCCTTGCTGGTCAACGCATCGGCTCGATCGTTCAGGGAACCGGCGTCGTTCGGGTTGAGCCTGATGGCCCGGTCGAAGTCGGCTATCGCGCGGTCGTCGTCGCCTTTGCGTGACCAGATCAGCCCGCGATTGTGGTAATTTCTGCCGTCTCCCGGATTGAGGCTGATTGCCCTGTCATAGTCGGCCAAAGCCCGGTCGTTCTCGCCCTTGAAGGTCCAGGCGACGCCGCGGTTGTAGTAGGCATCGCCATATTTCGGGTCCAGGCTGATCGCCTTGTCCAGATCGGCGATGCCCTTGTCGTAGTCGCCCTTGAAGACCCAGCTGATGCCCCGGTTGTAGTAGCCGCTGGCGACGGTCGGTGCGATGCCGATGAACGCGCTGTAGTCGGCGATCGCGCGGTCATAGTCGCCTCGTTCCGTCAGGGCATTGCCGCGCTTGAAATAGGCAATACCGCGGTTTTCGAGGGGCTCTGTCGCATCCTCGATCATGCGCGTACAGGCGGGAATCCGCACCGCCGGATCGACCTCATCGTCGCTGACGCAGTCGCTGCTGGCGGGCAAGGCCGGGAGCGCCGAGACCAGCATGACGACGAGGCAAACGAGGAATTGCCGGACTGCCCTGTCCCCCTGTCGAACCCGTCCGATCAAATCGCCCCCCATCGCGGCAAGCCCAGCTGCATTGTATTCAACGAAATCCCCGAGACAATCGCTAACGAGTTACCCGGCAAGAAACGGGTGGTCCGCGCGCGCCGTTTCACCCATCTCAATGACAGAGAAGCCACAGGAGGCGAAGCCATGACCATCCATTCGATAGGCGCGAAAGCGGCGGTCAAATCGGCGGAGGTGCGCGTTGCCGGATATGACTGGCGGACGCTGGCCGATGAGCTGAGCGGCTATGGTTGCGCGGTGATGGAAAAGCTGCTGACGCCGCAGGAGTGCCGGCATATCGCCGGACTTTATTCGGACGAGAGCCATTTCCGCAGCCATGTCCATATGGCGCGGCATGGCTTCGGCAAGGGCGAGTACCGCTATTTCCGCTATCCCTTGCCCGACTTGATCGGCGGCTTGCGCACCGCGCTCTATCCGCGCCTGGCCGCGGTCGCCAATGACTGGAACGAGCGCATGGGTATCGCCCAGCGCTATCCCGACGAACACGCCGCGTTCCTCGAGCAATGCCACGAGCAGGGCCAGACGCGGCCGACGCCGCTCCTGCTGCAATATGTTCCCGGCGACTTCAACTGCTTGCACCAGGATCTCTACGGCGATCTGGCCTTCCCGCTGCAGGTGGCGATCCTGTTGTCGGAACCAGGCAAGGATTTCACCGGCGGCGAGTTCGTGCTGACCGAGCAGCGTCCGCGCATGCAGAGCCGCGCCGAGGTGGTGCCGCTGCGCCGGGGCGACGCGGTCGCCTTCGCGGTCCACAATCGACCGGTCCAGGGCAGCAAGGGCAATTACCGGGTCAATCTCAGGCACGGCGTCAGCCGGCTTCGCTCCGGCATGCGCCACACTGTCGGTATCATCTTCCACGACGCCAAGTAACCGGGCCGCCCGGTCAAGCCCTGGCGACGATTACCTCGAAAAATCGCTGCGCACGATACCGTGGCGCTGGAGCTTGTCGTAGAAGGTCTTGCGCGGAATCCCCAGCGCTTCGATCGTGCGCCTGACGTCGCCCTCGTTGCGGCCAAGCGTCTCGCGAATGATGTCGGCCTCGTAGCGCTCCAGCCGCTCCGGCAGCTTCATGGCGGCGTTCGATTGGGTCGGGGCAGGGGGTTGTGCTTCGGCGCCTTCCTCCAATCCAAGCACGAACCGCTCGGCGAAATGCGCCAGTTCGCGCACATTGCCCGGCCAGTCATGGTCGCTGAGATGGCGATGCACCGAAGCCGGCACTGCCGGCACCTGGCGGTGGAAACGGGCGGCGGCGCGCTCGGCGAAATAGAAGAACAGCAGGGCGACATCGTCGCGGCGCTCGCGCAGCGGCGGGATCGAGATCGTCACCACGTTGAGCCGGTAGTAAAGGTCCTCGCGGAAAGCGCCGCGCTGGCGCGGATCGGCGAGGTCGACCTTGGCGGCGGCGACGACGCGCAGATCCACCGGCCGCACCTCGTTGGTGCCGAGCGGGGTGACCTCGCGCATTTCCAGCACGCGCAGCATCTGCACCTGTGTCGAGACCGGCATGCTTTCGATCTCGTCGAGGAACAGCGTGCCGCCGCTGGCGTGCTCGATGCGGCCGATCCGTTTCTTCTGAGCGCCGGTGAAGGCGCCGGCCTCATGGCCGAACAATTCGCTTTCGATGACGGTCTCCGGCAGCGTGCCGCAATTCAGCGCGACGAAATTGCCCTTGGCGCGGCGGCTCCAGCGATGCAGAAGGCTTGCCACCACCTCCTTGCCGGAGCCGGTCTCGCCGGTCACCAGCACATCGACGTCGGTGTCGGCGATCTGGCGTAGTGTGCGGCGCAGCCTGTCCATCGCCGGCGTCTGGCCGATCAGCGGCAGGCCGTCCTGCGCCTCTCCGGCCGCCTCGCGCAAGGCCCGGTTCTCCATCACCAGGCGGCGCTTTTCCGCTGCGCGGCGCACGCTCTGTACCAGCCGGTCGGCGGCGAAAGGCTTGGTGATGAAGTCGTAGGCGCCGTCCTTGATCGCCTTGACGGCCATGGCGATGTCGCCATGTCCGGTGACGAGGATGACGGGAATGTCGGTATCCAGCCGCAGGATGCGGTTGAAAAGCTGCAAGCCGTCGATCTGAGGCATGCGGATATCCGACACCACGACGCCGGTAAAACCGGCGTCGAGCCCGGCCAGCGCCTCGGCCGCCACCGCAAAGGCCGAGACCGAGAAGCCGGCAAGCTCCAGCGTCTGCACGGTGGCCTTGAGGAGATCGCGGTCGTCGTCGATCAGGATCACCGGCGCGGCATTGTCGTTCGTCATGATGGCTTACGCTGCTGTCTGGAGATGAATGGTGAAGCGGGTGCCGCTGTCGTCGCTCGAAACTTCGATGCGGCCGCCATAATCGGCGACGATGTCCTTCGAGATGACGAGGCCAAGGCCAAGGCCTTTTTCCTTGGAGGTGTTGAACGGCGTGAACAGCGATTTGAGGATCGCGGGTGGAATGCCGGGTCCGTTATCGGACACGCCGACCGTCACGCCGTCCGCGGTCTCGTCGACCGACACCTGCACACGAGCGTCGTCGCGGCCGTCGAGTGCTTCGAGCGCGTTCTGGAAGAGGTTGATCAGCACCTGTTCGAGCCGCACCCGATTGCCCATGACCTTGAGGCTCGGCGGCGGCAGGTCGATGGCCAATGCGTCGAGCCGGCCGGCAAAGCGGCTTCTCAACAGCATGACGGCGCCTTCGATGACACCACGTAATTCGACAGGCTCGGCGGCGGTGCGGCCCTTGCGGGCAAATGCCTTCAACTCCTCGGTGATTGAGCCGATGCGTTCGGTAAGGGCTGCGATAGCGCCGAGGTTTTCCTCGGCCGGCCCGGTCTGCTTGCGGTCGAGGAAGGTGCGGGCATTGTCGGCATAGGCGCGTATGGTGGCGACCGGCTGGTTGATCTCATGGGCGACGCCGGCAGCGACCTGGCCGAGGATGGCGAGGCGGTTGGCCTGGACCAGATCCTGCTGCACGATTTGGAGCTTGGCTTCCGTGCTGCGGTGGCCTGTTATCTCGGCCTGCAGCCGGTCGCGGGCGCGGCTCAAATCCTCGGTCCGTTCGACGACGCGGCGTTCGAGTTCGGTGCGGGCCGCCTGTTCGGCGGCAATCCGCATCTGCGCCGACTGCCGGCGCCACAACAGATACGCGGCAAGGCCGAGCAGCGGGACGACGACGCCGAGCGCCAGAAGCCGCATTTCGCGGACGGCGGCGGCGATCGGCGCTTCAGCCGGGATCAGATAGTCGAGCCGCCAGGGGGTCGAAGGAATCGTCGTGAAAAGGCTGAGATACTCCGCGTCGCTGCCGCCGGGCGTTACTGCGTGGACGATTGACACATCCGGGCTGAGCGCCTGCGCGTGCATGATCGGCAACGGCACAAGCGGCGCGTCGCCGAACTGTTGGCTGTCGCGGATCGCGGCTTGCTTAGGTGCGGCCAGCGGTGCGGTTGTCATGAAACGCCAGGACGGCACGCTGGTGATCAGCACGACGCCATTCTCGTCGCTGACATAAGCCGGGCGGTTCGCCTCGCGCCAGTCGGCTTCGAGCTGGTCGAACTCCATCTTGACGACGACGACGCCGAGCGGTGCGTCTGTGTCGCCGACGCGCCGCGAAATGTAGAGGCCGGGGCGCTTGCTGACATTGCCGAGTGCAAAATACTCGGCGGTTCCGGCCTGCATCGCGCCGGAGAAATAGTCGCGGAAACGGTAGTCATTGCCGACGAAGCTGATCGGCTCGCGCCAGTTGCTGGAGGCGACCGCCAGTCCATCGGTGCCGACGACATAGAGTACCGACGCCTTGGTGCCGGAGACCAGCCCCTCGAGCTTGCGGTTCAGCACATCGATTGCCGCGGCATTTTTCTGCGACAGCGCGTCACGCACTTGCTGGTCTGCGGACAAAAGCAGGGGCAGGGCACGCGGGCTTTCGAGCACGGCGCGCAGCAGCGCGACCTTCAGATTGGCGTCGGTACGCCCCTGCGCCGCCAGGGTCTCGACCTCGGCGGTGCGGCCGTAGAGGCCGGCGCCGTAGAGCGCTGCGGTGACGATCAGCAGGGCGACGGCCGCAAACAGCAGCCAGGCTCGGCGCGCCCGCCTGGCGAGTTGCTCGGGCGTCGAAGACAAGGCACCGGCGGGGCGTTGCAGCATCGCCCATTTGTGCATGAACTCGCACAAAACACAATTCGACCTATGCGGAGAGTCGCACTTGACCATGCGTCCGGCAGTGCGGACGTTTGCGAATGCTCAATAAAATCAATGCTGAAGCACTCTTCTGCGTATCTGGCACGGCTGTTGCAAACACGAATTCAGCAGTCGCGAGGCTGCTGGTCTCAAAACAACTGCCCCGGGGAGTCGAGCTTTCGATCGGGGCGCCATGGAGGACGTCATGCAGACAGCAATCGCTGCCGCCGAGCCGCGCGGCAAACTTCCCTTATACCGGCATCTTTATGTGCAGGTGCTGGCGGCGATCGCCGCCGGCGTGCTGCTCGGCCATTTCTATCCGGAAGCCGGCGAGGCGATGAAGCCGTTCGGCGATGCTTTCATCAAGCTGGTGAAGATGGTGATCGCGCCGGTGATCTTCCTGACCGTGGCGACCGGTATCGCTGGTGTTTCCGACCTGCAGAAGGTCGGCCGCGTCGCCGGCAAGGCGATGATCTATTTCCTGGTGTTCTCGACGCTGGCGCTGGTCGTCGGCCTGGTCGTCTCCAATGTCGTCCAGCCCGGCGCCGGCATGCACATCAATCCAGCGACGCTCGATACCGCCAAGGTGGCGGCCTATGCCGAGAAGGCGCACGACACTACCATCGTCGGCTTCCTGATGAACATCATCCCCGACACCATCACCGGCGCCTTCGCGCAGGGCGACATCCTGCAGGTGCTGTTCTTCTCGGTGCTGTTCGGTGTCGCCCTGGCGCTGGTCGGCGATCGCGGCCGTCCGGTCGTCGATTTCCTGCAGGCGCTGACCACGCCGATCTTCCGCCTCGTCGCCATCCTGATGAAGGCCGCGCCGATCGGTGCGTTTGGCGCCATGGCGTTCACCATCGGCAAATACGGCATCGGCTCGATCGCCAACCTCGCCATGCTGATCGGCACGTTCTACTTGACCGCGCTGCTGTTCGTGCTGGTGGTGCTCGGCGCTGTCGCCCGCTACAACGGCTTCTCGATCCTGGCGCTGATCCGCTACATCAAGGAAGAGCTGCTGCTGGTGCTCGGCACCTCGTCCTCGGAAGCGGCATTGCCGGGCCTCATGGCCAAGATGGAGCGCGCCGGCTGCAACCGCTCGGTGGTCGGTCTGGTCATCCCGACCGGCTATTCCTTCAACCTCGACGGCACCAACATCTACATGACGCTGGCGGCGCTGTTCATCGCGCAGGCGACCGACACGCCACTCACCTACGGCGACCAGATCCTGCTGCTCGCTGTCGCCATGCTGAGCTCCAAGGGTGCCGCCGGCATCACCGGCGCGGGCTTCATCACGCTGGCGGCAACGCTTTCAGTCGTCCCCACCGTGCCGGTCGCCGGCATGGCGCTGATCCTCGGTGTCGACCGCTTCATGTCGGAATGCCGAGCGCTGACCAACTTTATCGGCAATGCGGTGGCGACGGTCGTGGTGGCACGCTGGGAGGGAGAACTCGACCAGACGAAGTTTGCCGCCGCCATGGCCGGCGACTTGCCGGAGGAAGTCGACCTGTCGCTGCCGGGTTTGCAGGCCGCCTGACCGTCTAGGCCACATGATCACAAGGCCCCGGAGGCGGTTCACCGGCTCCGGGGCAAAAGGGCCGGCGGTCGCGGCATGCCGCCTGAAACGCAACCTGAAGTGGCGCTATTTTCGACGCGGGGCTTGTTCCAGCCGCATTTGCAGGCCAGTATCCGCCATGCCTTCAGGGCACCCGTCCGCTTCGCTCCCGACCTGATCGCGAGGCGAGACATTTCCGTCGGGCTCGGTTGCGACCCACCTTGGCCGAACGTCGGAGCTTTTGCTGCCGCCGACCCTGACCATGGCAGCAGCCTCGAAGGCAATGGCGGCCTCAGTACGAAGTCGCAACGCGAAACGTGACTCGTCTCCTCGTGGGAAGCGCAGGCTTTCTCCCAGGGAACTCGTTGCGCCAAGAGGGGGCGCTTGAAGAGGGGGGCGGGCCCATGAGCGGGCCTTTGCCGAACCAAAGCAAGATGCGAGGTCAAACGCGATGCAGCCTGTCATTCCGGTATCCATCATCATCCCGAACTACAACTATGCGCGGTTCCTCAAACGCAGCATCGACAGCGCCCTCGAGCAGGACTACGCGGATGTCGAAGTCATCGTCGTCGACGATGCATCGCAGGACAATTCCACGACAATCATGGAATCCTATCGCGACGAGATCCTCGCATGCCCGCGAGCGCAAAATGGCGGACACGCGGCGGCGTTCAACACCGGCTTCGCTGCGAGCTCGGGCAAGATCGTCCTGTTCCTCGACGCCGACGATTATCTTTATCCAACCGCCGTCTCCACCATTGTCGAAACGTGGGATGATGCAACCGCTCAGGTCCAGTCCAGACTGCATATCGTCGACGAGGGGCAACGCATCAAGGATGTCTTTCCGCCGCCCGAATTGCCTTTCGACAGCGGCGACGTCATGCCGAAACTCCTGCACAAGGGCCGCTATCAGACGACAGTGACCAGCGGGCTGGCCTTTGACCGCGCAACGCTCGAATCGATCATGCCGATACCGGAGCCGGAGTTCCGGCAGGGCGCCGACGGCTATCTGGCAACGCTGGCGCCGATGTACGGGCATGTCCAATCGATCGACGAATGCCTCGGCGCCTACCGGATCCATGGCGCCAACCATTCAGTCTTCGGTGAAAAGCTCGCCGAGCGGGCACGCTGGCGGGTAACTCACGATTTCCGCCGCATGCAGGCGCTGTCGGACCAGGCCGCCGGGATCGGCCTGACCATCGTGCCGTCGGATGCTGTCCGCCACGATCCGGTCCACCTGGAAGAGCGGCTGGCGTCGCTCTGCGCGGACAGCGGCCGACATCCCGTGGCCGACGATTCCCGGCTGGCGCTCGGGGCGGCCGGCGCCGTCGCCAGCCTCGAAATGACCGCATCCCTGCGGCGGCGTGCAATCCTTGCCGCCTGGTTCCTGTCGGTCGGGGTGTTGCCGCGGAAAATGGCGACCGCGGTGCTGTCGTGGAAGCTTGATGCGGCGTCGAGGCCGGCATTTTTGAGCCGCCTGTCCAAGACCATTCGTCATGCGATGGGATAGTGGGTGGCGCTGTGCCACAACTCCGCCAGGTTTTCGGGAGGTCTGGCAACCCGGGTAGATTTCGAACAATATCATTATGGGTACGTGGCGCCCCAAGCGAAAGGACAACCAGCCCATGACCTCTTATGAGCCGATGCGTCCGATGGAGCGCTGCCCATCCCACCCTGGAGCGCTGCTTGACGACATTATCCCGGCAACCGGAAAGACCAAGGTGGAGATCGCCAATCTGCTCGGAATCTCGCGCCAGCAGCTTTATGACATCATCCGCGAAAAGAAGCCGGTGTCGCCGGCTGTCGCTGCCCGTCTTGGAAAGATGTTCGGCGACGGCGCCGCGATCTGGCTCAGGATGCAGGCTGCCTATGATGCCTGGCATGCGGAGCGCGAGGTCGACGTCAGCGCCGTTCCAAGATTGCATGCTGCCTGAGATGCAATAGATCGGCCGAACCACCGAGGCTCTCACAAATCGATCACGGTCCTGCCTGCCTGGACCGGTTCTCCGGTTCGACGGCGCGCTCGACCAGGACATGCGCCGCCCGCGCGGCCTCGACGAACGCGTCCCTGGCGGCTTCGGTCCAGCGATCGTCGCTCATGGCGCGGCGGCATGTGCGCAGTGCCAAGCCGTGTTTGGCGCTGCCGGCGTCACGCCAGTGGGCTTCCAGCAACTCGACAGCCTGCCGTGCGTTGGAAATGTTGCGGATATCTCCCACGATGCCGACCGCAACCGCAACCGGCTTGGAAAACCATCCTTGGGTCATGGCGGAGCCTTCGACGTGTTGAACTACTTATAACGAAAATCGTAGCGCAAGGTTTCATTTGCGCCAGTCACCACGGCGTGAGGCGGCCCTCACTGCGCCGCGCGCAGCCTGACCACGACGCTGCGCGCCACAAGCACCAGCACGGTGATGACGATCAGGATCACCGAGAGTGCGGCGATCGCCGGGTCGATGTTGTCGCGCAGGCCCATCCACATCAAGCGCGGCAGCGTGATGGCGTTGACCGAGGTGATAAACAGGGTGACGCCGATCTCCTCCCAGGACAGCACGAAAGACAACAACGCCGCGGTGACGATGCCGAACTTGATGTTGGGCATGATGATGCGGGTGGCGCGCTCCCACACGGTGGCGCCGAGGCCGCGGGCGGCGAGGTCGATGCGGCGGTCGAGCTGGCTGAGCGACACCAGGATCAGCACCGTGGCGAAGGGCACCGTCATCACCGCATGCGCCATGACGACACCCAGCCAGGTGTCATAGCCGAAGAACGACGAGAACCCGGAGATCGAGGTCAGCAGGAAGTAGAGCGTGATTGCCGAGACCACCGGCGGCACCACCATCGGCAGCAGCACGAAACCGACCAATGCTGCCGTGAAGCGCGGCTGGAACATCCAGATGCCGAGGCTGAAGCAGAGCGCCAGCACGGTGGAAAAGGCGCTGCTGACGATGCCGATCCTGATCGAGAGCAGGATCGAATCGATCCAGCGCGGATCCTCGATCAGCGCCCGGTAATGGCGCAGCGACAATTCGCCCGACGGCATCGCCAGCATGCGGCTCGGCGTCAGCGATACCGGGATGACGGCGAGCAGCGGCAGCAGCAGGAACAGCGCGACGAGGGCGGCGAGGACCAGCGAGACGGGACCGGGGCGGTAGGTCGGCATCGCGCTACACCAGTTGCTTGGGTCTGATATAGCGGAACAGCAGCGCCATCAGCGCGCCGACAAACAGCACCAGCACGACACTGATTGCGGCGCCCAGGCCCCAGTCCGGGCTCTGGAAGATGCGAAGGTAGATCAGCTCGGCGATCATCACGCTACGGCCGCCGCCGAGGATCGCCGGCGTGACGAAGAAGCCGAGCGAAAAGACGAAGACGATCAGCGCCGAGCCGATGATGCCGGAGCTGGTCATCGGCACGAATACCGACCAAAAGGTGCGCATACGGCTGGAGCCGAGGCCGCGCGCCGCCAGCAGCACACGGTCGTCGAGGCTGCGCATCGATGAGGCCAGCGGAAACACGGCGAAGGGAATGAGGAAATGCGTCATGCCGACGATAACGCCGAACTCGTTGCGCACCAGCGCCAGCGGCTCTGAGATGAAGCCGACCGCCTGCAGCCAGGTGTTGATCAGGCCGCGATTGGACAAAAGCGCCACCCAGCCGAAGGCGCGCGTCAGCACCGAGATCCAGAACGGCACCAGGATGCAGAACTCGGCCACGACGCGCTGCACCGGCGTGCCGCGTACCCAGACAACGGTGATGGCGTAGGCGGCGACAACCGAAACGATCGTCACGATCGCGGCGATACGCAGCGTGCGGATGAAGACCGACTGCACCAACTGATCCGTGAGCAGCGCATTGTACTGCCCCAGCCCCGGCGTGGGCAGGGTGAAGCTCCATTTAACCACGCCAAGGAATGGCCAGGCATAGGCCAGCACAAGAAAGAGGAGCAGCGGCGCCATCAACAGCGCCGCGCCCATCCTGTCGGAGAGGTATGCTCTCATCCGGTTATCCCGGCTTGTCAGGCGGAGATGATCTTCGTGTATTCGTCGAGTGCCGCCCCGTAGTTCTTGGCGTACCAATCCATGTCGAGCGGGATCTGCTTCTTCATGTTCTCGGGATCGACCGGATTGATGCGCCTCTTGTCGGCGGGTATCAGCGCATCGGTGGCCGGGTTGGCCGGACCCTGACCGAGCTTTTCGAACATGATGAGTTCCTTCTCCGGGTCCTGGGTGCTGGCGATGAACTTCATCGCCGCGTCCTTGCCGCCGGGATTGCCCTTGAGCACGGCGAGCGCGCCGGGCGAGATCAGGCCCTGGTCCCAGATGAACTTGATCTTGCCGCCGGAATCCTGCTCGATGAGCGAAGCCCGGGTCGACCAGACGATCGCCATCGAGGCCTCGCCATTGAGCAGCACGCTCTGGCTTTCGGCGCCGCCACCCCAATAGGCGACGACGTTTTCCTTGAAGGCGGCGATCTTGTCATGCGCGCGCTTGAGGTCGAGCGGGTAGAGCGATGCCGGTGCGATGCCGTCGGCGAGCAGTGCCGCTTCCCAGCTCGACACGCCCCATTTGTAGAGCGAGCGCTTGCCGGGGAATTTTGCCACGTCGAAGAAGTCGGCCATGCCGGTTGGTGCCTGGCTGCCGTATTTCTCGGCATCATAGGCGATGACATAGGAGAAGAAATAGGTCGAGGCGGCGTATTCCCAGCCGAAGCCCGGCCGCATCTTCTTCTTGTCGACGACCGCATAATCGATCGGCTCGAGCATGCCTTGGGCGCCGAGCGTGATGGCCGAGAACGGATCGACGTCGACCAGGTCCCAGGTCGGGGCGCCGCTCTTGAACTGCGCCGCGATCGCGCCTTCGGTCGGGCCGGAGCCGTCCATCTTAACGACAATGCCGGTTTCCTTGGTGAAGGCCTGGCCGTAAGCCGCGTCATAGGCGGTAATGGCGTCGCCGCCCCAGTTGACGAGCACCAGTTCCTTAGCCGCGGCAAAGGCGCCGGTCGAGCGCAGCAGCATCGGCGTGCCGGCCAGCACCAGTGCGGCCAGCTGCGTAAACTGCCGGCGCGAGATCTCGCCGCGCACTGCCCTGGCGGATAGCGCCTCGATGGAATTTTTCTTGGTTTGGTTTGTCATGTCAGTTCCCCTTTTTTGTCGTTGATATTTCCTGAAAGTCAGCTTGGCGAATTCGCCGCGCCGATCGTCATTGTCCTCCGTTCGGAAGGAGGAAGCCTTTCTCCGCCGGCCAGGTCAGCCAGACGGAATTGCCCTTGCTGAGCGCGGAAGCGGCGACCTCGTTCGGCACAGAGATCGTCACCTTGGCGCCTTGCCGCGTCGTCAGATCGAGCCGCGTCGCAGCGCCGAGATAGGTCGAGGCGACGGCAGTCGCGGCAATGCCGTTCTCGCCTGTCGCGGCTTCGCGGGCGATCGACATGTATTCGGGCCGGATCGCCAGGATGGCGTCGCCCCGGACCTTCTCGGCCTTGCAGCGCATGCTGATCGCGCGGTCTTCGCAGAGGCCCGTCGAGCCATTGTTGGCCGGGCGTACGCCCTTCAGCGGCAGCATGTTGATCTCGCCCAGGAACTCGGCGACGAAGCGGTTGTCCGGCCGGTCGTAGACCTCGTCCGGCGCGCCGACCTGCAGCAATTTGCCGTGGTTGAAGATGGCGACGCGAGATGACAACGCCAGCGCCTCGCTCTGGTCATGGGTGACGAAGACGAAGGTGGTGCCGGTCTCCTGGTGCAACCGCTTCATCTCGGCCTGCATCTGGCCGCGCAGGCCCTTGTCGAGTGCTGAAAACGGCTCATCGAGCAAAAGTACGCCCGGCTCGAACACCAGCGCCCGCGCCAGTGCGACCCGCTGCTGCTGGCCACCGGACAATTGCGACGGCAGTTTCTTTTCGTGGCCCTTGAGCCCGACGCGCTCGATCATTTCGCCGACGCGGCGTTTGATCTCGGCCGCCGGTTTCTTTCGCACCTTGAGCGGAAAGGCGATGTTGGCCTCGACGCTCATATGCGGGAACAGCGCATAGCCCTGGAACACCATGCCGGCGGCACGCTGCTCGGCCGGCCGCTCGGTGATGTCGACGCCGTCGCTGTAAAGGCGACCGTCGGTCGGCTGAATGAAGCCGGCAAGGATCATCAGGAAGGTGGTCTTGCCGGAACCGGAGGGGCCGAGCAGGGTGAGGAACTCGCCACGGCCGATATCGAGCGTCAGATCGTCCAGCGCACGGAACGAGCCGAAGCTCTTGCCGATCCCGATTGCCTTGATCTCTGCGGCCCGGCCGGGTTGCTGCATCCTGCCCTTTCCTTAGCGTAGCCGAAATCGTAGGCAGGGCGGCGGCTCACCGCAACCGAATAGTTTTCGCCTGATCGGCAAATTTGATTCATCTATGCGCCAATCTCCCCCTCGAGGGGGGAGATTAACGCTGGTTCTCCGACAGCTTCGACCGCAGCCACCGCCCAAACGCCTCCAGCACCGGATGCGCCGCCTTGGCGTGCTCGGAAACCAGAAAATACGAGCGCGGTGAATTGATCGCTATGTCGAAGGGGCGGACCAGCCGGCCTTCGCTCAGTGCCCGGCCGCTGGTCAGCTCGTCGCCCATGGCGATGCCCTGGCCGGCGATCGCCGCCGAAAAGACCAGGTTCATGTCGGAAAAGAAGATGCCGCCTTCCGGGTCGGGGTTCTCGACCTTGGACAGCGCCAGCCAGCGCGCCCAGTCCTCGGTATCGCCGAGATGCAGGAGATTGGCGCGCAGCACGTCGGCCGGCTTGGAGAAGCCGCCGATCTTGTTGAGCAGCGTCGGGCTGCACAGCGGCGTAAAGGAGATCCCGCACAACAGCTCGACCGCGCGGTTTGGCCAATTGCCGACGCCGAAGGCGATGAAGGCATCGGCCTCGGCATTGCTCACGTCGTCGAGACGGCGCGGCGTCAGGATGCGCAGCGCGACATCGGGGTACATCTGCCGGAACTCGCCGATATGGGTGCACAGGAACAGCGAGGCGAAACCCGGCGTACAACTGACGCTGAACGAGCCGCCGATGCCGGTGCCGGCATGGCGTGTCACCGCGTCGCCCAGCACCGTCAGCGCCTTGCGCACGTCGCTGGCATAGCGCTGGCCGCGCGGCGTCAGCGCCACGCCCTTGCCAATGCGCTCGAGCAGGTCGAAGCCGAGATCGCGTTCGAGCAGGCGAAGCTGATGGCTGACTGCGCTGCGGGTCAGATGCAGTTCGTCGGCGGCGCGCCAGACGCTGCCGTGGCGGGCAAAACTGTCGAGGGCGCGCAGCGCCTGCGTCGAGGGAATTCTCAAGAGGTGAACCGAATTTGCATGAGCCGGGAAAACATATCACTTTTTGGCGGGGCGCTTCACTGCTTTCTTTCCGCCATGGAGAAACCGGTGACCTCCGCGCAAGTGACCGCACTTGCCTTTCTGGATGACATCCAGCCGTCGCTATCGGCGTGGACGCGGGCGATCTTCGATTTCGGCGAGACCGCCTGGCGCGAATACCAGTCGGCCGCCTGGTATGTCGAGCATCTGAAGCACGAAGGCTTTTCCGTCGAGGAAGGTTCTGGCGGCATGCCGACCGCCTTCTGCGCCCACTGGGCCAATGGCGCGGGGCCGACCATCGGCCTGTATGCCGAGTATGATGCAGTGCCCGGCAATTGCCAGGATGCTGCGACGGTGAAGCGACCGCGCCCGGGCCTCGGCGAACAGGCTGGCGGCCACACCGATCCGCATTCCGGCCTCGGCATTGCCAGCCTCGGCGGGCTGCTGGCGACCAAGGCGGCGATGCAGCGCCACGGCATATCAGGCACGCTGCGCTTCACCGGCGAGCCGGCGGAGAAGGTGCGCGGGTCGAAGCCGATCCATGCCGCGAAGGGCTATTACGATGGGCTAGCGGGCATGGTCTCCTTCCATCCTTTTTATATGCTGCCGCTCTGCAATACCGCGCGCTGGGATACGCATTGCGGTGCGGCCTATGCGATGATCTACCGCTTTGTGTGCGACGAGCCGGAACATTGGGCGAGGGCGGCAGGCGGCGCAGCACCCATCCCGCAGGCGCATTCGGCAGTCAGGGCGCCCGGCGCCAACGACGCGCTGATGATGATGTATATGGCGTCCAAGGCGCTGCGCGATTCCATGCTGCCGCATCAGGGCGGCTGGTCGATCAGCGAGGCGATCCTGACGGCGGGCCAGGCGACCGCCGACAATCTGCCGGCCGGGCTGGCCGAGATCCAGTACATGATCCGCGTGCCGACGCTGGCGATGGCCGAGCAGGTCACCGCCGTGCTCGACCGCAATGCGGAAGCCGCAGCCAGGATGAGCGGCTGCCGCCATGAGCGGCACTGGGTGTCGAAGTCGCGGCCGGGGCTGGCCAATCACGTCATGGCCGGTATTGCCTTCGACGCGCTGGCGGCGGTCGGGCCGCCGTGCTGGGACGAGACGGCCAAGGCGATCGCCCGCGAAGTCCAGCTCAATGCCGGGGGCGAGGCGACCGAGGAACCATTCATCGACGAACTGGACCGGCTGATTGCACCACAGGCGGCCGAGGCGCTCCTGCGCCGCGACCTGCCGCCTTGGCAGCTCAATTCCACCTCTGACGATTACACCGACATGTCGTGGCATACACCGACGGCACGATTCTACGTCGCCCGGCCGGCGCTGCGATCCGAGAACGGCCACGCGTTTCCGTCCTGGGCTATGAATGCGCTGGGCGGCATTTCTGCCACCATCGACCCGATGGTCATCTGCGCCGCAAAGACGGTCGCGCTGGCAGCACTTCGCCTGTTGGAAGACGAGGCTGCGCGCGACGCGGCGATGGATGAATTCGTCACCCGCACCGGCGGCGGCATCGGCGGCTCGAACTGGATCGCGCCGCTCTGCGACTACGATCCGCCCATCGGATTTCGCTGGCCGGAATACATCACCACCCCGCGCGGACGGGATTGGTGGATACCAGGCAACCAAGCCGCATGATCAACCAAGCCGCCCTTCACGAGGAGAAACCCCATGACCGTCCATGACCGCATCGTCGCCGAGCCGTTTTCGCTGCAGCACCGCAACCCGGCCGGCGGAACCAAGCCGCTGACCGCCTGGGGCTTCGCCAACGAGACCGACGTGCTGACCGACGTGCTGCTCGGCTCGCCGAATTTCCTGCGCCATCTCTCGACCAGCTCGCTGTCGCGCAAGCACCTGCGCGAAGCGCCATGCAACGTCCAGATCGCGCAGGCGCAGCACAAGGACCTGGTCGCCGCCTATGAGCATTTCGGTGTCAACATCCACTGGCACGAGCCGACGCCGGAACTGCCGATGCAGGTCTACTCGCGCGATTCCAGCGTCATGACGCCGTACGGCGCCATCATCACCGCCATGTCGCAATGGTGGCGGCGTGGCGAGAACTACGCGGCGATCCGCACCTATGAGAAGCTCGGCATCCCGATCTATGATATGGTCACCGCCGGCACGTTCGAGGGCGGCGACTTCAACGTCATCGAGGACGGCGTCGTGCTGATCGGCTGCGGTGGCGCCCGCACGCAGGAGGAGGGCGCGCGCCAGGTCCAGGCCTGGTTCGACAAGGAGGGCTGGGAGACCCGCATCGCCTTCATCGACGAGTATTACGTCCATATCGACCTGATGGTGGTGCCGATCGCCGAAAAGCTGACCGCCGTCTGCCTTGCCTGTACAGAGCCCGGCATCGTCGACTGGCTGAAGGGCAAGGGCCACGAGATCATCGACGTGCCGTTCCAGGATACTATGGCGCTCGGCTGCAACTTCATGTCGCTGGGCAAGGACAGGGTAATCGCCCCGACCTCGAGCCAGACGCTGATCGGCCAGCTCAAGGCGCGCGGCTTCGAGGTGGCGGCCATCGACATGAGCGAGATCTCGAAGACCGGCGGCGGCATTCACTGCATGGCGCAGGCGCTGAAGCGCGAGCCGGCCTGAGGGGCCGGCCTTTAGCCCGGCCGCTTGCGCGAAAGCGCCACTGTCAGCACCGTCGATCCCGCCTGGCGTGCGGCGCGCCCCTACAGCACGATGAGCTTTCCCTTGCGCAGACGCCGGGCGCAACGATAGACGAGGTCGGCAGCGACCATGTCTTCCATCGCAATGCCCATCGCCTTGTAGGTGGTGATCTGTTGATCCGAAACGCGGCCCGGCGCGCGGTCGAGCAGCATGGCGCCAAGCTCGGTGCCGAAATCCGGGTCGAAGCCGGCAAGCTCGCAAGATCCGACCGGGGTCGGTTTGAATGCATCCTTGGTTTCGACAAAAAGACTGGATCTGCCGATGAGCTCGATCGGCATTTCACCGCCGGGCGGCGCCACCCCGACCGAGGAGACATGCGTGCCCGGCTGGACCCAGCCTGCGTCGATCACCGGCTGGTAGGAGTGGGTCGCCAGGCACACCACGTCGGAACTGCGCACTGCCGTCTCGAGATCGGCGACCGCCACCACCGACGGATGCAGCCGGGCAAGCGCTGCCGCATCGTCGAAGCTCTTCGAAGCGACACGGATTTCGGCAAAGTCGCGCACCAAGGGCAACAGATGCAGGTGCTGGTTGGCCTGCACGCCGGCGCCGACCACGGTCGCTATCCTGGCGTCCCTGCGGGCAAGCGTGCGCACCGACAGCACGGCGGAGCCGGAGGTCCGCACCGCGGTTATGAAGGTGCCGTCCATGATACACACCGGCAGGCCGGACAGCGGATCAAACAGGGTGATGGTGGCGAGGTGGCTGGGCAGGTTCTTGGCCAGGTTGCCTTCGAAGACGTTGACGATCTTGACGGTCAGGTTCATGCCCTCCATCCAGGCCGGCATGGCGAGGCTGTAGCCGGCCTCGGGGATGTCGAGCTGTGGTCGGGGTGGATTGACGACCCTGCCTTGTGACAGCGCCTTGAAGCCGTCTTCCAGAACATCGAGAAGCTGACTGAGGTCGATGCATTCCATCACATCGGTTTCGCTCAGCACCAGGATCTCGGTCGCTCCCTTGCTGATTTCTGCCGCACTCTTGCCGGCTGGGCTGAACGCTTCCTTGGTCATCCTGCACTCCTGTGTTCGAAATCGGCTCACCACGTTTGCTTTCAGCGGTGAGGGAAGCGCAGGCTATTGCGAGGTTTTATGTTGTGAAATACGTTGATTTCGGTGTCTCTGCGTGAAATCAACACGCAAATCCCTTAGATAGCGTGGATTGTGAAATGAGCGACCTCGACCAGATAGACCGCAGCCTGCTCCGGTTGCTCCAGGAAGACGGACGCCGGACGACGCTTGATCTTGCCGGGCGTGTCGGGCTGTCTCCGACCGGAACCAGCCAGCGGGTTAAGCGCCTGTTCCGCGACGGGTTCATCACCGCGGTCAGGGCCATGCTCGATCCGCGCAAGGTCGGCCGGGGAACGCTGGTGTTCATCGAGGTCCGGCTTGACCACACGGCGCCTCATGTCTTTGACCGCTTCGCCGAAGCCGTGGCGAAAGCTCCGGAGGTTCTGGAGTGCCATATGGTGGTTGGCGGTTTCGATTATCTGGTCAAGGCGCGGATCGCCGATATGGCGGTGTTCCAGGATTTCCTGCAGCGGGTCATCCTGCCGCTGCCCGGCGTGCGCGAAACGCACACGTTCGCCTCCATCGCCGATGTCAAGCCGAACGCCCTTTTGCCGGTGTGATCGGGTAGAGGAGGGGAACGCTGTTCAGGGCGACCTGCATCGCATCTTCGCCATCTAATCGCTCCCCCCTGGCGCGCCTTCAGGTGCAGCGATGCCGGAGACCGGCTCTAGCCTTGCTGGGTCAGCAGGTTTGCGTCGCGTGCGAGCCGCCACTCACCATCCGCCTCCTTGCGCAGGAGCGTCAGCGCATATCCCGATCGATGGACCGGCTCGCCATTCGGCGGGGTCGCGGTCATATTGATGCGGCTGCGGATGAAGGCCCAAGTGCCGAGAAGCTGTAGTTCCACGATATCGCTCGTGCCGTCGATATGAACGCCGGCCGTCTCCCGCGCGGCTGCCGCGAAGATCTCCTTGTCGAAGGGTTCCCGGCCGGGAACCATGAAGATCGCGTCGTCCGTCATTAAGCTGAGGACGGTCGCGATGTCTCCACGCTTGCTCGCATCCATCCACGTCTCGACCAGCTTTCGGATTGCTGTTTCGTCGCCCGTCATCCGTTACCTCCCTGGCATCTCGCCGTCATCGATGGCGCACGGCGCTCCTTCCTCGCTGCTACATAGGGCTTAGATCGCTCTCGTCATCGATTGCAGTGCGTCGCGCCGCGGGTAGCACGGTCAGCGAGCCGGCAGGTTCGCGCCCTCCATGCCTATCGCCAGCCACCGGAGGCGGTGATGCGCTCGCCGGTCAGCCAGGACGCTTCGTCGGAGGCGAGGAACACCGCGACGCGGGCGACGTCGTCGGGCAGGCCGAAGCGACCGAGCGGCGTCATGGCTATAATCTGCTTCTCGAATTCGCTGCCGACGATGCCGATGCGCGCGAGGCCCTCGGTATCGATGCCGCCGGGCGCGATGGCGTTGACGCGGATGTTGCGTGCGCCGAGCTCCCGCGACATCGACAGCGTGATCGTGTCCACCGCACCTTTGGTCGCGGCGTAGACGAGCGAGTTCGGTTGCGGATTGCGGCTGGCGACCGAGCTTATGTTGATGATGCTGCCGCCGCCCGCGCCAAAATGGTTCACTGCTGCTTGCGTGGTCAGAATGATGCCCAACACATTGGTGTCGAACTCGCGGTGAAACTCGGCCTCGGTAACCGCTTCCAGCGGCTCGAATGCGAAGACTCCGGCATTGTTGACCAGTATGTCGAGCCCGCCAAACTCCAATTTCGCCGCCTCGAACAGGCGGCGCACATCAGCCGCTTGCGACACGTCGCCCTGGACGGCGACGGCGCGGCCGCCACGGTCCTCGATCTCGGCGACGACGCGGTCGGCGCCTTCCCGTGACGAGGCGTAGTTGACGACCACTGCGGCGCCGGCCGTGGCAAGACTCTTGGCGATGGCGGCGCCGATACCGTTGGAGGCGCCGGTGACGATGGCGACCTTGCCGTTCAGCTTGCTCATCAAATCTCTCCTTTGTTGACGATGAGCGGTATTTAATCATGATCGAAACGCGTATTATGGTGCCCACAATCCGTTCTTTCGTTCCTGGAATTCCGGAATGACCACCATCCTCGAAAAGACCGCCGGTCTCGTCGCCTTCGTCCGAACCGTCGATGCCGGCTCTTTCCATGCCGCCAGCCGGCTGGTCGGCTCCAGCCCGTCGGCAGTGTCGAAAAGCGTGGCGCGGCTCGAGCGTCGGCTCGGCGTCAGGCTGATCCAGCGCTCGACGCGCCGGCTCGGGCTCACCAGCGAAGGCATCGTCTATTACGAGCGCGTGGCGCCGCTGCTCAGGGCGCTGGACGATGCCGAAGACATCGTTCAGATGGCCGATACGGCGCGCGGCCTGCTGCGCGTTACAGCGCCGGTCGAGCTTGGGCGTGGCCTGATCGCGGCATGGGCGCAAGCGTTCCTTGCGCAGCACGGCGCAGTCAAACTGGAGCTCAGCGTCACCGACCGTCACGCCGATCTGATCCGCGAAGGCTATGACGTTGCGGTGCGCATGGGGCCGCTCTCAGACACCGGGCTCGTCGCGCGCAAGATCGCCAATCTGCCGATCATGCTGGTGGCCTCACCGGCCTATGTCGAGCGGCGCGGCCGTCCGGCATCGGTCGAGGATTTACGGGACCATGAATTCGTCCGCCACCAGATGGCTGGCCGGCCTTATCCGGTCACATTTGCCGACGGTACGATGATCGTGCCGGATGGGCGGCTCGATACCGATGACGGCGGCGCCATCCGCAATGCCGCACTTGCCGGCGCCGGCATCGCGCATCTCATGCAGTTTGCGGTGCAGGACGATCTCGACACGGGCCGCCTGGTCCGCATGCTGCCCGAGGTGGCGATGCGGACCATGCCGGTGCACATCGTCCATGCCTACGGGCGGCAGCTACCGGTCCGGGCGCGGCTGTTCGTCGACTTCCTTGCGGGCCAAATGGCGGCGCTGGCGCGATAGCGCAGGGCTCCGTGGCAAAGACAGCGGCGGCTTCGAGATTACCCTGTTAGTAGCACAAGCGACCCCCGCCTTCGTTACCTGTCCATAGAGCTAGAACGTGATCTTAACTGAATCGGCGCTGCGGTTGGCCGCGCCGTGGTGGACGGCCTCGATGTTGTTGCCGTCGGGGTCGAGCAGGAAGGCGGCGTAATAGCCGGGATGGTAGGATCGCTCGCCCGGCGCACCATTGTCGGTGCCGCCGGCCTCAAGCCCGGCCCTGTAGAAGGCATCGACCATGGCGCGGTCATTTGCCTGGAAGGCCAGGTGGTGGCGGCCGGTCAGCTTTCCCAGGGCCGCCGGGCTGTCGGGGCTGGAGATGAACAGCTCGTCGGCCCAGAAATAATCATTGCCGGCGCCACCGATCGGTATGCCGAGCACGTTGAGAACCGCCTCGTAGAAACGACGGCTGGCCTTGAGATCCCTGACCACCAGATGGAGGTGGTCGATGAGACGCCCGCGATGAAGTTCCTGATTTGCCATGCTTGACAGCTCCTGATCGCCGGTTGGAAATCTAGCTTCGAATGGTGCGCGGTCAATCCAGAAAGCCGTGGAATGGCGCCATCGCGCCGACTGGATAAAAAATGCAACCGGATTGTCGGATTCATGACATATCCAACGTCCTTCGGACGCAAGCGGCTCGGCGAAGCTCGAAAAGGTCGTGCCGTATCAACGCTTCCGGCATGGGAGAAAAGTGAAATGAGCCTTCCCTATCGTTGGGTTATCGTCGCGGCTGGTGCGCTGATGACCTGTGTCGCCCTCGGGGCGATGTTCTCGCTGGCGATCTTTCTCGAACCGATGGCGCTTGACACACAATGGTCGCGCGCCGGCATATCGAGTGCGATGACGCTGAACTTCCTGGTAATGGGCCTCGGCGGCTTCGCCTGGGGCGCCATTTACGACCGCTTTGGCGCCCGCATCGTCGTCATGACCGGCGCCGTGCTGCTCGGCCTGGCGCTGGTCCTGGCCAGCCGCACCGGTTCGCTGCTCGTTTTCCAGTTGGCCTACGGCGTGCTCGTCGGCCTCGCGGCAAGCGCCTTCTTCGCGCCGATGATTGCGCTGACCTCCGCCTGGTTCGACACGAACCGCAGCCTCGCCGTCTCGCTGGTCTCGGCCGGCATGGGCGTGGCGCCAATGACCATCTCGCCCTTCGCCCGCTGGCTGATTTCGGCCTACGACTGGCGCACCGCAATGTTCGACATCGGCATAACCGCGTGGGTGCTGCTACTGCCGGCCGCGCTTCTGGTGCGCCAGCCGCCCAAGCCCGCTGCCGCCGGCGCTGCCCCAAGCGTTGCCGCCGAGGGTGCCGGCATGACGGTTCCGCAGGCGCTGCGCTCGCCGCAATTCATCGTGTTGGGACTGACCTTCTTTGCCTGCTGCGCGGCGCATTCCGGGCCGATCTTCCACATGGTGAGCTATGCCATGCTGTGCGGCATAGCGCCGATGGCGGCGGTCAGCATCTACAGCATCGAGGGCCTGGCAGGGCTGGGTGGCCGGCTGCTTTACGGCGTGCTTGCCGATCGGTTGGGCGTCAAGCCGGTGCTGATCACCGGGCTGGCCATACAGGCCGTGGTCATCGCAGCCTATCTGGCGGTCAGCGAGCTTGGTCAATTCTACACGCTCGCCGTCATCTTCGGCGCCACCTATGGCGGCGTCATGCCGCTCTATGCGGTGCTGGCGCGGGAATATTTCGGCCAGCGCATCCTCGGTACGGTGTTCGGTGCAGTAACCATGCTGTCCAGCCTCGGCATGGCTTTCGGCCCGCTCGCCGGCGGCATGGTGTTCGATGCCTATGCCAGCTATTCCTGGCTGTTCATCGGCTCGGCCCTTGTCGGGCTTGGCGCGATGGCGATTGCGATCGCCTTCCCGCCGCTGCCGCGCAGGGAGTTGCAACCGGCTTAAAGCAGGATCGGTGGAAAAGGGCGGCCGCTTGGATGGCAAGCGGCCGCGATCCAAAAATAGCTGGCAGTGTTTGTTCGGCATTATGAAACGCGAATTGCTATGCCCGCAGAGGCACCACCTCGGCGCCGTCAAGCGTGTAGCGCGCATAGCGGAAATCGCGAATTCTCGCCAATCTGTCGCCGGCCCATTCCAGCAGGATAAAGTATTTTAGCCCTCCGGCCGAGTCGTCCGGATCGATCACAAGAATGGCTGGCTGCCGATCCACCAGGCCTGGAAGCAGCCGCCAATCGTGGATACCCGCGTAATTGTGGAAGTACCGGCCCACTTTCGTGCGGCCACTCGCCCGGAGCCGGTTGACGAGGTCAAGCCGGACGTCCTCGGCCAGCATGTCGCGGATCGCATCGAAGTCGCGGGCGTTGAACCGCTCTACATAGGCTGCCAGACGCGCCCGTTCGGGCTCGGCCAACACCGGCACAGGCCGATCGTCAGGCTCGCCGGCGACCTGGCGCAGGCGCAGACGGCCGCGATGCAGTGCGGCTTTCACCGCCGGAACGCTGCTGTCGATAATGTTGCCGATCTCTTCGATCGTATAGCCGAGCACATCCATGAGGATGACGCTGCTACGCTGCGCCGCGGGCAGGCGCATGAAGGTCTGCAGGCTTGCGGCTGCAGTGTGTCGACCCTCGGCCGACATACCGGGGTCAGGGATCATATCGATATCCTCAACGACATGCGCGGCATCCAACCTGGCACGACGGCGTAGGTGGTCGAGCGCGGCATTGTGCGCGATGCGAAACAGCCAGCCCTCGACATTGGCTATCGGCCCGGTCCCGGGGAACGCCTCGAGCGCCTTGACCGTAGCTTCCTGGACGACATCCTCGGCATCGATCACCGAACCGGTCATGCGGGCGCAATAACGGTGCAGTTTCGGCCGCAATTCGCCGAGCAGCCGGTCGAATGGCTCCCGTCCTTCTGGCGTGCCGATTGCGGATCCGGTCATCGCACAAGGGTCGATCTCATGCGTATCTCCCAGGCAGAGGCGCCCGCCATCGGGCGCAGCGTCTTATAGACGCTCGACGATGGCAAAAGGATTCGGTCGAAAAAACTTTCTCCTGCTGGAATCCTTTGATGTTCCCTACGCGTCTCTGGATCACGGGCCCGTCAACCTGGCGGGCCCTTTGTTCAAGCCGGAGGCGCCATAGTCATGAGCAAGCAAAGTGCGGGATCAACGAAGGTCTGGGTTCTCGCCCTCACGTCGATAGGCTCCTTGATGGTCGTTCTCGATGCGATGGTCGTGGCGACGGCATTGAGCACGATGCGCGTCGAGCTCGACGCCTCGCTGGAGACGCTGCAATGGACGATGAACGCCTATAATTTGAGTTTTGCCGTCCTGCTCATGACCGGGGCTGCGCTCGGTGACCGGTTCGGCCGCCGCCGTACGCTCGTTGCCGGATTGGCGTTGTTCGTCGCAGCGTCGGTTGCGTGCGCGCTCGCTGGCAATGCCGGATTGCTGATTGCGGCCCGTGCGGTCCAGGGCGCAGGTGCCGCGATGGTCATGCCGCTGGCCATGGCGCTGCTGAGCGTCGCTTTTCCTCCGGAGGAACGAGGCAAGGCGCTGGGTATCTTCAGCAGCATCACCGGCCTGGCCCTGATCATCGGCCCGATAGCGGGCGGTGCGATTTCCGAAGGCCTCTCCTGGCACTGGATCTTCTGGCTCAATGTCCCGGTCGGCATCGTTCTCATCCCGCTGGTGCTGCGTCGGATTCCGGAGAGTCACGGGCCGGGCACGGTTATCGATGTCCTCGGCGTCGTGCTGGTAACTGCGGCGGCATTCGGAGTGGTCTGGGGCCTGATGCGCGGCAACATCGTGGGCTGGAGCAGCTCTGAAGTGCTGACGGCGCTGACGGCCGGGCTGCTTCTCGCCATCGCGTTCGTCCTTTGGCAGCTGCGTGCCCGTGAGCCCATGCTGCCTTTGCGGTTCTTTCAGGCGCGCGCATTCTCCTCGGGCGTAGGGGCGAACTTCCTGCTTTGCGCCGCCATGTACGGCCTCGTATTCCTGTTGCCGCAGTTTCTGCAGTTTGCCCAGAGCCGTGGGCCGTTCGGCGCCGGCATGGGATTGCTGCCTTGGACCGCCACGCTTTTCGTGGTCGCACCGATCGCCGGCAGCCTGATCAACCGAGTCGGCGAGCGCTGGCTTGTGGTGGCCGGACTGATCCTGCAAGCGGCTGGCATGGCCTGGCTGGCGCAGATCGCCGCACCTGATCTGCCCTACGTTCAGCTAGTCGCCCCGCTGATCATTACCGGTGCCGGCGTGTCGATGGCCATGCCTGCCGCGCAGAACGCGGTTCTCAATGCGGTCGCCCGGCCGGAGGTCGGCAAGGCTGCCGGCACGTTCAACACATTCCGCTTTCTCGGCGGCGTATCCGGGATCGCGATCGCCGGTGCGGTGTTCGCCGGCACTGGAAGCTTCTCGTCCACCGACGCGTTCAGCGATGGCTTCACCTCGGCAATCGACGTCTCCGCTCTGCTCTCGCTCGCCGGCGCGCTCGTCGGATTGGGGCTCCCGGAGCGTCGCGCAGTGGCGCTCGCGAATGCCAGCAAGGAGGCGTAACTCGAAGGCGGGAAGCTTGCGCTTGCTCCCACTGTTGTCGCGCTAACAGCAGCCGCGCCAGCGCAGCAAAAAGGTCGCCGAGCGTCGGTTGCCGGCCGGTCCTGTGGCGGGGCATCTGTGTCCAGACCCAGATCTTGCGCCCGTGATGGCGGCGAACATGCTGCATCGCAGCACCCTCTCGCCGATATCGGCGGGCCAAGGCAGTGCGAAAAAATCGTCAAGAATGGACAATTCAGGCTGTTTCCTGCTGTTTTTTGGCTTTTATTAGTCGCGCCTCACGTTCCTGTTTCAAATGTGTCAACTTTTTGTGTTGCGTTGCACAATGGTGGTCCTATTCTGCGCAAGGGGGGCGCTTCCGATTGGAATGCGCCGTGAACGACGCCGCTATATTGACCGATTGGCAGTTTCGCCGTCCCTCCGGCGTATGCCGCTAATGGGAAATGCGCGCGACACCCAATTGGACGCGCTGAGGGCCATCGCCGTGACGATGGTGCTGTACTCCCATTTCTTCGCGGCCGGAGGGTCCTCGTTCTGGGGCCATATCGGCGTGCGCCTGTTCTTCGTGCTGAGCGGCTTTCTGATCACGCGACTGCTGCTGGAAGCCAGAGCGGCCGCCGAATTCGAAACCGGACCGGCGCTGAAATCCTTCTATATCAGGCGGGCGCTGCGAATATTCCCGCCCTATTTCGCCGTGCTGGGTTTCGTCTGGCTGGTGGACCTGGAGCAGTCCAGAGGATCACTGGCCTGGCATGCCCTCTATCTGTCGAATTTCTGGTACGCGGCGCAGAATGAATGGACGCCCTGGCTGCTCTGCCATTTCTGGAGCCTGAGCATCGAGGAGCAGTTCTATATCGCCTGGCCACTGATCGTCCTGCTGGCACCGCGCCAGCGCCTCGAAGCGATCTGCATCGGCGTGATCATGCTGTCGCTGGCCTACCGGTTTTATTGGCCGATCGCGGGAACGCCCGGTTTGGCGCGCGACCTGCTGCCGCCGGCGTCGATGGATGCATTGGCGTCAGGCGCGCTGCTCGCCGCCTACCGGTCAAGAACAGCCGGCTTGCCGCAATGGCTTCGAGCTGGCTGGCCGGGGCTCGCCGCGGCGTTTTTCGTTCTGCAGTGGTTTGCGCCGGCGCCGGCAAATCCGGTGCAGGAATGGGGTCTCTGGCTGCTGTTGCAGATCCTGCCTGTCGCGCCTCTGGTGGTCATCGTTGCAAGCTGTTCAACGGGCATTGGCGGTCGCGTCGGAAAACTTCTCGAACTGCCGCCGCTGCTTGGCCTTGGCCGCATAAGCTACGGCGTCTATCTCTACCATCCCATAGTGCTGGCTCTGGTTGTCAAGTCGCAGCCCTGGATCCCGCTCAACGTCTCGGAGCAAGGGCCGGGGCGGTTCCTGGTCGCGGGAACTGCGACGCTCATGCTGGCTTCGGTTTCGTGGCTGCTTTTCGAAAAGCCGCTCAACAGCCTCAAGCGCCACTTCCCCTATGTTGCTGGAAAAGGCCGAGGCGCCATCTCGGCAGGCATGGACGTGGGCAATGCCGGATGGCTCGCGGCCGGAGCATATCCGGGCAGGCCGCTTGATGGTGGCACGTCACCCTTGCCGCGCAAGCTGCACCGAACCGATCGGAGCTGATCATGGCTGCTGCTCCCTTGGTTTCCGTTCTGCTGCCGATCTACAATGCGGGACCTTATCTCGCCGCTGCGCTGGGCAGCGTCCTGCGCCAGGATTACGAGCGTCTGGAGGTCATCGCCATCGATGACGGCTCGACCGACAACTCGCTGCAGATCCTGCAGAAATACCGCCAGGCCGACAATCGCATCTCGATCATCTCACGCGAAAACCGTGGCCTGATCGCAACTTTGAACGAAGGCCTGGCCGTGGCGCGCGGCGATCTGGTCGCCAGGATGGACGCCGACGACATCGCCTATCCCCAGCGCCTGTCGCGGCAGGTCGCGCTGTTCAACCAGCAGCCTGACCTGGCTCTATGCGGCGCGGGTTTCGATACCTTGCTCGGCAACCGCATCGTCCGGGGTTCGCCCGATCCGATATTCCAGGACAATGTCCTGCGAATACTGTCGATGTTCTTCACGATCTTCATGCATTCCACGGTCGTCTACAACAGGAAGGTCATCGAAGAGAGCGTTCTATTTTATGACGAAAGCTACAAGCATGCCGAGGATTTCGACCTGTTCAGGCGGCTGACCGACCGCTACCCGGCGGCCATGATCCCCGAAAGCCTGATCGCCTATCGTATCCATGACGACAGCGTGACCAACAGGCACAAGCGCGAAATGCGCAGGACCCATTTGAAGATCGTCGCCGAGAACCTCGAGCGCGAAGGGCTCGCACAAGAGACGCAAGGCCTGCGCGACATCGGTGAGGTCCTGTCGATGGACACGGTTCGCCGTGCCGCCGAATGGATCCTTGCGCTGGAAGAAAGGATTTCGGCACTGCCGGCCGAGACGAGGCCGAGTTACCAGGCCGGCACGCTGAACCTGTTCTATTTCCACTACCAGCTGATATCGGGGGAAAGGCAGCCGCTGCTGATGCACGAATTCCTGACGCGGACGGCGAAATGGAACCTCATCCGGCGGCGCGAGCAGTACGTGTTTCGGACCGGTGCCTTCGCGCCGCGCTTCAGTCTCGCCTCGATGTCGGTCACCAGGCAGGTGGATGCCCTGTCGCGGTATCTGCAGTCCGTGCCGGCCGCGGCGGTTTTGCCTTCGAACCAGTTGAGCTAGCAACGCATGTTCGTCAAATCGCACCAGCTCCAGCAGCGCGGCCGCTCGACGGTGCCGGCGGCCATGTCGCCGCGGCCGCAGCAAGGACCGGCGCCGGCGGTCAGCTTCATTGTCTGCACACGCGACCGTGTCGCCGTACTCGAGCCCTGCATCAGCTCGATCCAGGCCGCGTGTCGTGCCCATGCCGACTTTGCCGCCGAGCTGGTGGTTGTCGACAACGGCTCGACCGACAGCACGGCCAAACGGCTGGCCAGCATCGCCGAACTGTCGGACATCCCGTTCACCGCCATTTGCGAGCCGCGACCCGGATTAGCGGCCGCGCGCAACGCCGGGCTGGAGCGGGCGCGGGGCCGCGTGCTGGTCTTCGTCGACGATGATTGCGCTGTCCACAAGGATTATTTGCGCGATCTGCAGCGGCACTATGCGGCCGGCGAACGGGTCATCCGCGGCGGCCGCGTCGAGATCGGCGACCCCCGCGACCTGCCGTTCACCATCAAGCGGTCGCCGGTGCGCGCGCGGCTTACGCCGGATGTCCATCCCGGCGGCTTCGTGCTTGGCTGCAACATGACGATGCATCGCGATGTCGCCGCCCGTATCGGGCGGTTCGACGAACGGTTCGGCGCCGGCGGCCCGCTGCGATCGGCGGAGGATACGGACTATCTGGTGCGGGCGGTGCTGCTTGGGATTCCGGTCGAATACGTGCCCGACATGACCATCTATCACCATCACGGCCGGCGCGACCGCAAGGCCATCGAAAAGCTGCATCGCGACTACAGCATGGGCAATGGCGGGCTTTGCCTGAAGCATATCCGCAACGCGCCGTGGCTGCTTCGGCATTTCTACTGGTCGATGAGGGCGGCCTTGCGCGAATTGGGGAAAGGCCCGCTGTTCGACCGTGAACTCCAGCTGTCGCACTGGCCGATCATCGGCATGAACTTGCTGGGCGCGGCCAAGTTCGCGGTGCTTTTGCTGGCGAAATCCCCCGAAACGACGGAAATGCGACAGGAGCAACAGGCAAATGCCGAGGCAAGGTGATCCGCCATCATGCGACTGATGCCGCCCAGCCTACCGATGCTGCGCCGCGCGCTCGGGCAAAAACAGTTGCGTCTGCTTCCGGCCGTGGTGGTGCTCGGGCTGCTCAGCGCCGCGCTTGAAGGCTTCGGCATCGGCCTGATCATCCCGTTGCTGAACATAATCATGGGGCAACAGGGGCAGACCGGCATGGCTGGCTTTTCCGCCGTCTTCCAGCATGTCGGATCGAGCTTGAGCGAGCGCGACCGGCTGATCGTCATATCGGTCGCCATCCTCGGCTCGATCGTGCTGAAGAACCTGTTCGCTTTCGCCAACACGCTGCTGACCACCTTTATCTATGGCAAGGCAAGCCATTCGATCCGCAGCGCGCTGTCGGAGCGGCTGCTGCGGGTGGGCTACCCATTCTTCCTGCAGCAAAGCCCGGGACGGCTGCTCAACATCATCTCCAACGAATCCTGGCGGGCCTCGGATGCCATCCAGATCACGTTGGGGGCAATCGTCAATGCATCGGCCGCAATCATCCTATTGGCCTTCCTGCTGCTCCTGTCGTGGCAGATGACGCTGCTGGTGACGCTGGGCCTGGCGCTGGTCCAGGTCGCGCACGCCGTGCTGTCGGCCAATCTGAAGGCGCCGAGCCGCAGCGTCGCCTCCCGCAACAGCCAGCTCGCATCGCAGATGCTGCATCTGGTGCATGCCGGGCGGCTGATCCGCATTTTTGGCCAGGAGCAACGCGAGAAGGCGGCATTCGACCAGGCATCGGATGCGGTGCGCCGGGCGGCGTTCGTGCTTTTAACCCGCCAGGGAGCTTTGCCGCCGCTGACCGAGGTTCTGCACGCCATGCTGTTCCTGGCGGTGGTGATCGGCGCCTGGTTCGCCAATGTTTCCTTCCCGCTGATCGTCGCCTTCGTCATCCTGCTCTACAGGCTGCAGCCCTACATGCGATCGTTGCAAATGGCCTGGAGCCAGCTGCAGGGCCTCAGCGGATCGCTGGAAGAGGTGACGTGGATGCTGGACCCATCCGACAAGCCAGCGCCGCCGCAAGGCAGCGCAGCGTTCCCCGGGCTCAGCCAAGGCATCAAGTTCGAGGACGTCACCTTTACCTATTCCGGCTCGGAGCAGCGCGCGGTGGTGCTGCATGCGGCGAGTTTCGATATCCGTAGCGGCCGCTCGACCGCGCTGATCGGCCGGTCGGGCGCCGGCAAGACGACGATCGTCAACCTTTTGTGCCGCTTCGTCGAACCGGATAGCGGCAGGATCCTCGTCGATGGATCGCCGCTGGACCGCATAGACCCCGGCCAGTGGCGAAAGCACATCGCGCTTGCCAGCCAGGAGCTGGAGCTGGTCGACGGCACGATTTTCGACAACATCATCTACGGCCAGGACGCGGCCTCGGCCGATGACGCCGAGCGCGCGGCAAAACTGGCCGAAGCGCATGGCTTCATCGAGCAACTGCCGCAGGGTTACTGGACGGTCGTCGGCTACCGCGGCGTCAATCTCTCGGCGGGACAGCGACAGCGGATCGCGCTGGCCAGAGCGCTGGTGCGCGATCCCGATATCCTGATCCTGGACGAAGCCACCAATGCGGTGGACGGCCTGTCGGAAGCGGCAATCGTCGAGACGCTCAAGTCGCGGGCCGGCCGCCGCACTACCATCGTCATCAGCCATCATCGCAGCACCATCTCGTTCTGCGACGACGTCGTGATCCTGAGCCACGGCCGTGTGAAAAAGCAGGCGCCGTTCGCCGCGCTTGCGACGCTCAGCATGGACGAGCTTTACCAGCACGAGGCGCTGGAAGCCTGAGGGCGACCCGCTGCGTGCGCGCGCTGGGAGGTCGTCTCGGATGTCAAGCCGGGTCAAGCATCTCAGGGGCGAGGAAGACCTCCGCCATACGTCTCTACGGGGTTTCTGGGATGATGAGTGATCCCGAGCTTACCCGCTTTTCATCTGGAGCGTACAGAACCAAGGGTCCGCCTGCCAAATCCAGCAATGGCAGGCGGACCCTAATCAGCGCATGAAGGGACTGATTCTGCGCCGATGTCTCCTCGAGGAGGTGACGCCTTCAACTGAAGACGGGCGCAGTTGTTCCCGACGCCGGCCGTACACAAGACCATTGCGCAGGCAGGTCAGACTTAGGTCCCTGTAAACGCGCATCGCTGGCTGGAGTGAACATCGGATCGGCTCGGTGGTAGCGAAACTTCGGCCGGAGATAGATGCAGCCATCGGGTCCCGGAGCATGACCGGCTCGGCGCTGATCATGGGCGGCGATCTGTCCCCGCACGACTGATGCCGAGGGCGCTTGCAGTCCTGCGGAATACGCATCCACCAGCGCCAGTGAAGTTGTCCAAGCGGTACGCAGCGGTCGTCAAGCTGTTGCTAATATGCAGCACAGGCAGCGCTCTATGAACGGCGTCGCTTGGAACCGCTACCTCCGACCAACCGTTAGTGTCACAATGACAAACCAAAAAGTGAGGCTGACGATGGACCCGCTGCAAAACAACACGTTGGAGATCTGGTGTCTTGCGGCCGTTCCGCTGTCGCTGCTCCTCACGGTGTTATTAGCCGGATTTATCCTTTAGCCGGACCCAACGGCGCCGGCTGCGGACCGGGGCCTGGAAGATGAAAATGCCGGCCATTTAGGCACGCTAGGCGTCTCGGACACCCCTGTAGCACCAGGCCGTGGCAGCCTTTCCAACATTGCCATCATAATCGGCTCTTTCGACCGGTCCGGCCCGCAGCGATTGCTCGCAGCCCCGTTGCGAGGGTGAGCATGCGAGCTCGTACGTTTTTTACACAATCTCTGATTGGTGGACTCGCCCGCCGCCATCGACGTTAATTTTGCGTTAGCGACAGGAGGGGGGAGATCGCTAAAGGGAGGAAGAAAATGAAAGAAAACTACGATCTGACGATCGACTACGACGACGAACCTTACGACAACAAGCCTTACGATCTAGCCACATTCGCAAGGAAGCACGGGCTCAACATTCGAGCCGCCGAGCTTCTTCTTTTCGCCAAAGGCCCGTCTCGAGCGGCCTGCGATGCCGCGGCGAGGGCTTTTCTCGCCGCAGTCGCCGCACAAGCTATGAGACAATCGGCGCGGTAAGTCTCACAAACCATTGCTGACACGGCCTGCCGTGTCAGCAACCCGACGCACAGCGCTGGAAATTCCAGGCCGTTTCCAACAAGATGCCTGAGCATCCGGGAATGGCCTGAAATGTGCAATCTCTACAACATCACGACCAGCCAGGAGGCCATCCGCCAGTGGACCCGCGCCTTGCGCGACATCCTCGGCAATCTCGAACCCTCGATCGACACCTATCCCAACCAGCCAGGCCCTGTGGTGCGCAACACGCCGGACGGCGAACGCGAATTGGCCAATCTGCTGTGGGGCATGCCGACGCCACTGGAGCGGGTCAAGGGCAAGGCCGACTATGGCACCACCAATATCCGCAATCCGCAATATGGCCACTGGCAGCAATATCTCGGCATCGAGAACCGCTGCGTGGTGCCTGTCACCAGCTTCGCCGAGCCTAGCCCGACGCCCGGCGACAAGGACCACGAGACCGGCATCCAGCGCAACTACTGGTTTGCACTCGGCGAGGACCGCCCGCTGTTCTTCTTTGCCGGCCTGTGGACGCGCTGGCATGGCCTTCGCAAGGTCAAGGACGGCCCCGCCGATCACCAGGTCTATGGCTTCATGACGACCCAGCCCAACGCGCTGATCGCGCCGATCCACGAAAAGGCAATGCCGGTGATCCTGACCACGCCGAAAGAAACCGAGACCTGGCTGACGGCGCCATGGTCGGAGGCAAGGCACCTGCAGCGCACGGCGCCCGATGATGCGCTGGTGATCGTCGACAAGCCGGCGACACAGATCAAGTTTCCGCAGCAGGCGCCGGCGCAAGGCTCGTTGTTTTAGCGCTTGAATTTCTGCAGCACCCAGATGTAGCCCTTGGGCGGATGGTCCTGGTCGATGAACTGCGTCTTCACCGTCGTGTCCTTGCGGCTGCATCGTTTGCACCTGAACCTGATCGCTTCCAGCGGCTTGCTCCAGCCCACCACCTGGGCCACGTCATTCGCCCTGAAGCGTCCGACATGGTAGCAATGGCCGCACTCCACGATGAGCAGCATGTTGGCCTTGGCGGCACGCCCAACGCTGTCCATCGGCCCGGCCATGGCTCAATTCCGGGTCGAGTAATCCTCGGGCAGCGGAAGCAGGCCAAGCTCCGCCATCCGGTAATCGGGCTCCTTCTCCGCGACGCTGGCCAGCACCTCGTGCAATTTCTCGACAAGCCCGCAAAGCTGCCAGAACAGCTCGCCATGCGCCTTCAGATGCAGTTGCGACGACAGCACCGTCTTGCGCAGGCTCAAAGTGTCCCTGATCGCCTCCGCATCCCTCGCCGACAGCCTGTCGAACCGGCTTTTTCGTCTGCCCATCGCGGCTCTCCTCGATTTGTGAGCAACCGCCCCGCCTGCTGACAAATAGGAAGGCATTCCTCGCAGAGTCAATTCGCTCTTGACATTTTTGTTCCCGTTTTGTTCAATATCAACTAATGGAGGCACCGAAGCGACAGCACGCCGCCTCAATGCCTCTTGAAATACTGCACCTCACGTTCGTGCTTTTCGGCGGCCTCGCGGGTATCGAAGGTGCCGAGATTGCGGCGCTTGCCGGTCTTTTCGTCCTTCTTGCGCGAATAGAGGCGGTATTTTCCGTCTTTGAGTTTTCTGATCATCTGTCACTCCCCGAGCCGCTGCTTCCCCTTAAGGTTGCGCGCGGCTTGTTCGATAGCCGCCCTGTCGTTTCCCAGCCTGTCGATCAGCTCCTGCGCCTGTTCGCCCGATATGCCGGTGCGCACCGCCAGGGCCTCCACCGTCAAAACGTCGGAGCTCGCGACCTCGCGGGTTTCCGGCAGGGCATCGCCTGCCGTCAGTGGCAGGGCCGCCTCCCTGTCGATCTCGGCCCCGGCCCGGTGCCAGTGCCGCTCGGGATCGCCATGGATCCCGCCTTCGCGTACCCAGATCTGGTATGCGCGCTCACGAATCTTGTCTTCCCGGTCGTCGCCCATGTTGATTTCTCCTTTGGGTATCGGATGAACGCCGCGCCAACCCGAACGATCCAAGAAATCTGCGTGATCGTTGGGTGGGGTCGCACAAGGCGCCATGCACTGCGGCCGCCAGCCACCCCACGGCCTGCCTACTCGCACTGCCTGCGCGGCCCGCCCGAATACGGCTGATAGCTGTTGTCCTCCGGTCGATATGACCGGTAGCGGCTGAAGCAGTATTGCACGTGGTCGAATGAGAGCTCGGCGGCGCCGGATTCATCCGATGGCGCGTAGCCCTCCACCGACGACGTATCGCTCGCCTCGAAATAGCTGCCGTCATCGGCGGCGCCGAGATAGGGCGAGATGCAGGGGCGCTGTTGTCCGCTGTAGGATGTGTAGTGGTTGTCGTCCGGCCTGTAGGAGCGGTAGCGGCTGGCGCACCATTCCACGTGGGCGGCGGGCAGCGTCTGCTGCTCTTCCGCTGGTGGCTGGATAGAGCCGGTCGCGGTAATGTCGGCTGTCGACGCTGCGGCGGCATCGGTGGGTTTCGAGGTGCGATCGACTTCCGAGGTGCGAACGGGGACCGGGCGGGCCGGGAGGCGCTCGAGGCGCTGCGAGGCCGGGTTCACCGGTCGCGGGTCCTTGGCCCACAGTTCGGCGACGCTGGAGACCGGGGCGGCCGGCCGTACCGGCTTGGCTATTAGAAGCCAGGTGGCGAAGGCGAGGCCGCTGGCGAATACGGCGAGCGTCAGCACGAAGCCGCCGAAGATTGCGAATAAGGCTTTCATGCCGCGCTCCTTCGCCTCCCGGTTAAGGAAATGCGGGGGCGGGGAATCCGGTTCCAGGAAGAGGGTGGGGGCAGGGCACTTAAAGGAGGACCCCTCTCTCCGTCTCGGCTGGGCCGAGACCCCCATCCCCCGTTGAGGGGGGCGGCCCCCAGGCACCGTAGGCCGCTTTAACTGCCGGCCCCAATAGCGCAGCAATTACTAGAGCTATCGGACGAAGCGGCTTTCGCTGCGCTCGCGCGGGCGGGGCAGGTCGATGTCGATCAGCCGCGCCGCGCCGCCTTTCTCCTTGGGCAGGATCAGCACCCGGTCGGCGAGGTAGATTGCTTCCTCGAGGTCGTGCGTCACCATCACCATGGTGACGTTCTCCTCGCTCCAGATGCGCGCCAGTTCCTCCTGCATGCCGATCTTGGTCATCGCATCGAGCGCGCCCAGCGGCTCGTCGAGCAGCAGGATTTCGGGCTGCACGGTCAAGGCGCGGGCGATGCCGACGCGCTGCGCCATGCCGCCCGACAGCTGCCGGGGAAAGGCATCGCTGAATTCGGCGAGGCCGACGAGCGCGATATAGAAGCGCGCCCGTTCCTCGGCCTCGGCCTTTGGCACGCCGCGCACTTCGAGACCGAAGGCGACATTGCCGAGCACGGTCAACCAGGGCAGCAGGCGCGGTTCCTGGAAGATCACCGCACGTTCGGCACCGACGCCGTGCACCGGCTTGCCGTCAATGGCGACGCCGCCGCTGTCGGCGGCCTCCAGCCCGGCAAGGATGCGCAGCAGCGTGGTCTTGCCCGATCCGCTGGCGCCGACGATGACAAGGCATTCGCCCGAGCGGATGTCGAGATTGAGGGTCCTCAGAACGGCGAGCGAGCGCCCACTGATGCTGAACGATTTGGACAGGTCGCGTATGCTGACCTGACCGCCGCTTGTGCTGCTCATCGCGCGCGTCTCCCAACTGGTTGGTCGGTTGCCTTTGTCAGTTGGTCTTGGTTTCGCCCGGCCGGTAGAGGATGTCTGTTGCCTTCAGCTTGCCCTTTGGCAGGCGGCCGTCGCGCTCGAGCACGCTGACCCAGAAGTCGATGTCGCGGTCCGTCGCCTTGGCCCCCTGGCGCAGGCCGAAGCCGGTCCAGTAACGCGCCAGTTCGCCGTTTTCGCCGCGCTTGTCGAGGATTGTGGCGAGCACCTTGCGCGCTTCGTCGGGGTTCTGCAGCGACCAGTCGGAGGCGCGCGCCGATTGTTCGACGAAGTTGCGGGCGGCGTCCGGATGCGCGGCGATGAAGTCGCGCCTGAGCACGACGAAGCCGCCGGCCAGCTCGCCCAGCACGTCGGTGTCGTTGAACACGCCACGCACGCCGCCGTTGTCCACGAGGGCGCCGGCAAACGTCGCCTGCCAGTAGCCGAGCGCCGCGATGTCGACCTGACGGGAGCGCAAGGTCTGTTCGAGCTGCGGTCCGGGCACGACGACGAGATTGGCAGCATCCGGCGGCAGGCCGACGCTGTGCAGCGCCTCGCGCACGGTGTAGTCGAGATGGGCGCCGAGCGTGTTGACGGCGATGGTCTTGCCGGCGATGTCGGCGATCGATTTGATCGGGCTGTCGTCCAGCACGTAGAAGACGCTACGCACCTTGCTATTGATGCCGTTGCTCGGATAGGCGGCGACGAAGTCGTTGCCGCCGGAGATCGAGTTGATCACGGCTGCGGTTGCAGCCGAGCCGATATCGACGCTGCCGGAGGCCAGCGCAAACAATGATTCCGGGCCGCCGCCGGAATAGCCGACATTCTCGACCTCGATACCGAGGCCTTTGAAATAGCCGAGCTCGCCGGCCAGCTCATGCGGAGAGATGCTGCCACGGCTGGCGAGGGAGCGGAACTTCACTGGTTCCGCTTCGGCAAAGGCGAAGCGCGGCAGGCCCGCGGCGAGAAGGCCGGCGGCGAAGGGCGCGCCGGCAAGCAGGGAACGGCGGGAGATTTTCATGGTCCGGGTCTTTCCTGATTTGAGTTCTGGCCTGGTTGAGATTGGTAAGGGCGGGTGGTCAGTCGACGGCATTGCTCCAGCGGCAGAGCCGGCGCTGCAGGCTGACCAGCGCCTGGTTTGCAATCAGGCCGAGGCCGGCGAGGATGACGATTGCCGCAAACATCAGCGGGATCTGGAAATTGTATTGCGCGTTCATCACCTGGAAGCCGATGCCCTTGTTTGCGCCGATCATTTCGGAAGCGATCAACAGCAGCAGCGCCGTGGTGGCGCTGAGCCTCAGTCCGACGAAGATCGACGGCACGGCGCCGGGCAGCACGACGCGGCGGAAGACGGTGAGCTGCCTGGCACCATAGACGCGGGCCATCTCCAGCAGTTTCGGATCGACCTGCTTGACGCCGCCGATGGTGTTGAGCAGCAACGGGAACAGCGTCGCCCAGAAGATGACGAACACCTTGGAGGCCTCGCCGAGCCCAAGCAGCAGGATAAATACGGGATAGAGCGCCAGCGCCGAGGTCTGGCGGAAAACCTGCAGGATGGGATCGAGCGCGGTTTCGACCGTGCGCACCTGACCCATGAACAGGCCAAGTGGGATGGCGACCAGCACGGCGGCCGCGAAAGCGAGACCGGCGCGCTGCAGGCTGATGGCGATGTCGCCGAGCAGAGTGCCGCCGACCAGCCCCTTCCAAAGTGCCGCGACAATCATGTCGATCGGCGGCAGCACGGCCGCGTTGACCCAGCCCGCGCTGCTCGACACTTGCCAGATTGCGAGGAAAGCGATGAGGACGCCGTAGCGCGACAGGAAGCGGATGCCCGCCCGGCCACCGAGGCGCAGGAAATCCGTGCCGAGGCTTGTCGTGCTGTCAGGCGTGCCGAGGCTGGCGGCCTGTTCGATGTGCTGCAAGGTCATCGTGTTGCCTCCTGCTTGGAAAATATCGGGCTTCTCGGGATTATTCGGCGGCCAGCACCGCCGAGCGGGCGGCGGTCCAGGGGTTTTCCGGCCGCCTGAGGCCGAGGTTCTCGCGCAGGGTCCTGCCTTCATAGGCGGTGCGGAACAGGCCGCGGCGCTGCAGTTCGGGGATCACCAGCTCGACGAAGTCGTCGAGCCCGCCGGGCAGCCAGGGCGGCAGGATGTTGAAGCCGTCGGCGGCTTCGTTGCCGAACCATTCCTCCAGCTGATCGGCGACCTGCGTGGCGCTGCCGATGACGGTATAATGGCCGCGGGCCGTTGCCACCCATTGGTAAAGCTGTCGGATGGTGAAGTTGTGCTCGTCGGCAATCTGGCGGATCAGCGCCTGGCGGCTCTTCATGCCTTCGGTCTCCTTGCTCGGCGGCAGCGGTCCATCGAGCGGATAGCCGGTGATGTCGAGCGTCTGGCCGGCCAGCCCGTTGAGCAGGGCGACGCCGTCTTCGGGCAGGATGAGATCGTTCAGCTGCTGGTACTTGGCGCGCGCTTCTTCTTCGGTGCGGCCGACGAAGGGTGCCACGCCCGGCATGATCAGCACCTGCTCGGGATCGCGGCCGACGGCCGCCACGCGCGCCTTGATATCGCGATAGAATTCCTGCGCCGACGCCAGGTTCTGATGGGCGGTGAAGATGACTTCCGCCGAGTGGGCGGCGAGCTTGCGACCGTCTTCCGATTGCCCCGCCTGCACCACGACCGGGTGCCCCTGCACCGGGCGCGGCACGTTGAGCGGCCCTTTCACGCTGAAATGCGCTCCCTTGTGGTCGATGTCGTGGAGCTTGTCCTTGTCGTAGAAGCGCCCCGATTTCTTGTCGCGGATGAAGGCATCGTCCTCCCAGCTGTCCCACAGGGCCTTGACCGTCTCGACGTGCTCATGCGCGCGGGCATAGCGCTCGGCGTGGGCAGGCTGCGTCTCGCGATTGAAGTTGCGCGCGGTTTCGTCGCCGGCCGAGGTGACGACGTTCCAGCCGGCGCGGCCATTCGACAGATGATCGAGCGAGGCGAATTTGCGGGCGAGCGTGTAGGGCTCCTCGTAGGTGGTCGAGGCGGTAGCGATGAAGCCGAGATGCGTGGTGAGCGGCGCCAGCGCTGCAAACAGCGTCACTGGCTCGAAGCCGGCGATCTTGGCATTGCCGCCTTCGCGGGCGCCGAGCCCGACCGTCAGATTGTCGGCGAGGAAATAGGCATCGAACAGGCCGCGCTCGGCGGTCAGGGCGAGCTGCTTGTGGAACTCGAAATTGGTGGCGCCGTCGGCCGGCGCCTCGGGGTGGCGCCAGGCGGCGATATGCTGTCCGCCGCCGGGCAGGAAAGCGCCCAGTTTGATTTGCCTGGATTTGGTGGATCTGGTCATCGCGGCGTGCTCCTGGACGGATCGGAGAGGGGATCTCGGGTCAGTGGTGCGTTCAGGCGGCAAGGCCGACGCCGTAGGGCACCCCGGTTACACGGCATGCCTCGGCGACCGCCTGCCGGGCGCGGGCGTGGATGGCTTCCGACACCAGCACGCCATTGGCAAAATCCTTGTCGGAGGCGTAGATCGCGGTCGGCACGGTCAGCGCCTCGAAGAAGCCGAACAGCGGCCGCAACTGGTGCTCGACGATCAGCGAATGGCGCTCGCCGCCGCCGGTCGCGGCGAGAATGACGGGCTTGCCCCTCAGCGACGACGGATCGAGCAGGTCGAAGAAATGCTTGAAAAGCCCGGTATAGCTGCCTTTGAAAGTCGGCGAGCCGGCCACCAGGATGTCGGCGCCCAGCAGCCGTTCGACAATGTTGCGCGCCGCCGGGTCGAGGTCGCCGAGGCGCCTTGCCTGCGGCAGGGAAGCGCCGAGATCCTCGATATCGAAGACGGCCGAGGCCGCGCCGATGCTTTCGGCGGCCTGCCCGACAATGTGGCTGACGAACGCCTTGGTCTTCGAGGGCCGGGTCAAATTGCCCGACAGCCCCACCACGAGCTTTTTCGACATTCCTGGCTCCCTCTCAAGCGCTCTATTTTAAGATCTTGGGTCTAGCGATCTATGTTAAATCTAGAGAGTTTGTAGAATTAAGAGAGTGAGAAAATTTCAAAAGTAGCGCATTGCGCGAACGGAGTTTGCGGCACATCGCCCACAATTGGTTCATTCAATGCGCCGCAGCGCGCTGAAAACCCGCCACAGCGCCTTCAGCCGCGATGGCGCAGCGCGTCGGACAGAGCGCATGAAGCCGGCCGGACATATAAGGCAAGTCGCCCTCGGACGCTCCCGGCGCGACGTCGAGGAACTATGTCCCGATACCACGATCCTCGACGGCCTAGCGGTCCTCGGGGAGGATGCAAGCGAGGCACAGGCCACGGCGCTGGAGTGGCTCCGCGGCATGCAGTGAGTCAGGCCAATTTGATTCAAATCCGGCTGTGGATATTTGCTTTTAGCTAAATCGAGGCGGTCATCTTGCCGGCGGGCGGGCAACAGGGAGATGCCTATGACAAGCGACTTTGCCGCCGCACACCTGCACCTTGAACGAGCCTGCCACTATTTGAGCGGCGAGGACGAGACGAGCCGCACGGCTCGTGCGGCTCTGGATCTCCTGATCGATGCAATTGTCGCAGCGCAATACAAGCGGCCGGTGGGAGATGTTGTGGAGTTTCCAAGGCCGGCAAAGCTGGGGCAATCCGCAAGCGGGAACGGGTAGTCCAACTGGCGGCGTCCCTTGTCCTGCCGGATTTACATGAACCAGGTTGCCACCAGGCCGATCGTCGCCGAGAAGATGGCGACGGTCGTTGCCCAGCCGAGTATGTTGGTGCTGCGGCTGTTAACCTGATCGCCCATGATCCTGCGGCTGTTCGTCATCAGCATGATGAGCAGCAGCAAGGGCGGTGTCGAGAAGCCTTGAACGATGCCGGACCAGACCAGCGCCTTCATCGGATTGAAGCCGAGAAAGTTCAGGCCAGCGGCGATCGCCGTAAAAAATCCGATGGCGAGGTAAAATTTGGGCGCCTCTCGAGCCCGGGCGTGCAGGCTGTTTTTCCAGCCGATGGCTTGTGCCACGTCATAGGCAGCGCCGGTGGTCATGACAGGAACCGCTAGGAAACCGACGCCGATCACACCTGCGGCGAACAGAACGCTTGCGGCCTGGCCGGCGAGCGGCCGCAGCGCCTCCGCCGCTTGCGCGGCCGTGTCGATATCGTGATGCCCCGCCTTGTAGAGCGTCGCCCCCGTCGACAGGATGATGAAATACATGATGAGATTTGAAAACATCATGCCGATGAGGATGTCCCGGCGCGAGCGGCGGAGTTCGCTGTCGGTAGCGCCCTTCCTTTGGCTGAGCGTTGTGCGCCCCTGGGCAATCTCCTCCTCCACCTCCTCATTGGACTGCCACGTATAGAGATAGGCGGACAGCGTCGTGCCGATGATGGCGACCAGGATCGACAGGAACTCGCGATTGAATTCGATCCTGGGGAGCAACGTCCCGCGCAGCACCGCCGCGGCGTTCGGTTTGGCCAGAATGGCGGCACCGACATAGGCGAGCAGCGCCAACGCCAGCCAGCGAAAGATGTTGCGAATCAAAGTATAGGAGCCGAAGACCTGGAGGGCGAAGATGAGGGCGGCGACGAACAGCACGATCAGCGGAATGGGAAGCGGCACGAATATGTTGATCGCCGCCGCCATTCCACCAAGATCTGCCGCTGCCTCGATGGTGTTGCCGACGAGCACACCCAACAGCACCGACCAGAGCAGCCACCGCGGGTAGAAGTCCTTGATGACGTGGAACAATCCGCGCCCCGACACCTGGCCGAGCTTCGACGACAGGTAGACGACCGCGTACATCATCGGCAACGTCACCGGAGCCGTCCAGAGCAGGTCGGGTCCGAAACGGGCGCCGGCACTGGCATAGGTGCCTATTGCGGAACAATCGTCGTCGGCCGCCCCTGTTATCAGTCCGAGGCCGAGCGCTCGTCCTATGCCGCCTTTGCCCTCCTTCGGTGGGATGGAATGATCGGAACCGGCCTGCCTCATTGCGACGGGACCGGGTTGCGAACGAAAGACGCGGCCTGCCATGCAATAATGGTAAGGATCGGTCGCGGCGCTGGTCTCATTTTGCTTCCTTCAACAACTTGCCCAAACCCGGCGTGCCATGACTTGTTCCGCGACGACGGGACAGGGGTTTTGTCTCAGGCAAAAAAGTTCGGGTTGACCGCTTCCGAACGCGAAGCGACTATCCGTTCGAGGCGAAGATCGCAGGAGGAAATGCAATGGACGAGCCCGGTCAGTGGCGCCACATGTCGAGCGCGCCAAGGGACGGCAGCAGAATCCTTGTCACGGTTCGGCCGTCCGAACAGGGTCCGGCCGAGGTCGACATGGCTTACTGGGCCCGCGCCGATCAGTTCGGCAGCGAAGGCTGGCGCGCCTCCGACTCGTCTCCAGGACGCATCGTCGAATATGCCGAACCCGAACTGAAGTGCTGGATGCCGCTGCCGTCGGCCAATCTCAGCAAGGGATCGATGCCTAGCCCCTGGGAGGGCGAAGATGTGCCGCTGGTGGATGGCTCCGGGATATGAGCGAGCGGGAAGGGTAGTTTTGATCGCTGGCGGGACAGCGCCCCCCTCTGGCCTGCCGGCCATCTCCCCCTCAAGGAGGGAGATTGGCCCTCATCGCGGCCTTCGCTAATCTCCGACGCTGCAAGAAGGGCGCGGCTATTGAAGCTGCCGATCTCCCCCTTGAAGGGGAGATGTCCGGCAGGACAGAGGGGGGTGTGAAGGAATGCCAACGTCCCGGTTGGCCCGCCTCGTTAGAACAGGAATGCGGCCGTGGCGGGGTTCGGGCCGGTGCGGCCGTCGGGCGAATCCATGCCCCGGATAAGCTCGAGGTCCTTCGCTTCCAACTCGAAATCGAAGACATCGAAATTGGCGGCGATGCGGTCCTGGTGGATCGACTTTGGAATGACGATCAGCCCTTCCTGAAGGTGCCACCTGACGATCGTCTGCGCCACCGACTTGCCGTGTTTCCTGGCGATGCTTTCAAGCGTCGGATCGCTCAACAGCCGGCCGCTGCCCAGTGGGCTCCAGCTCTCGATGCGGATGTTGTGCCTGTCGTGGAATTCACGTTTGTCACGCTGCTGGAAGCGGGGGTGGAGCTCGATCTGGTTGACGGTCGGCGTGACGCCGGTCTCGCCGATGATCCGTTCGAGGTGGTCCTGGTTGAAGTTCGAAACGCCGATCGACTTGATCCGGCCTGATTGCCTGAGTTCGATCAGCGTCTTCCAGGCCTCGACATATCTGTCCTGGCTGGGCACCGGCCAGTGGATCAGGAACAGGTCGATCTGTTCGATGCCGAGCTTGCTCATCGTCTCGTCGAAGGCGCGCAAGGCGGCGTCGCGCTGATGCGCGCCGTTGCGCAGTTTCGAGGTGATGAACAACTCGCTTCTCGGCACGCCGGCCGAGCGGATCGCCTGCCCGACACCTTCCTCGTTCTGATAGCCTTCGGCGGTGTCGATCAGCCTGTAGCCGGCCTCGATTCCCCAGCGCACCACCTTGGCGGTGATGGCTGGATCGACCTGCCACACGCCGAGGCCGATTTGCGGAATGGCGGAGCCGTCGTTCAATCTGATTTGTTCAGGTCTATTCAGGGTAATCTGTTCAGGCATGTTCAGGTCCTTCTGCATCGTTCCGCCCGGCGCAGGCTCTATCTAGTCTGAATGGCCGCCAAAGCCAGTCGATCTCAGGAGAATGTGAGGAGACGGACGTGAAGCGCTGATCCTCCGCTTCGGGCCGACAGCTCTCTGCGACCCACGGACTCCAGGGAACTCTATACAGGACGACCCCACTATCGCGGATTCTGTGGTATTCTGTGGACGATCCGAGGAGGCGACTGCGTTGACCAACAGCTTGGAAGCCGAAGGGGCAAGAGACTGGTCGCCCCTGCTGGTCGCGGCAGAACAAGGCGATGCGGAGGCGGTTCGATCGGAATTGGCGGCTGGCGCCGACATCAATCAGTCGGACGACGGCGGCTGGTCTGCACTTCACCTTTCAGCCCTCAATGGCCGCACAGCTGTGGTGGAGGCGCTGATCGAAGACCCGGAAATCGACGTGAATGCCAGAAACAAGTGGAAGAGCACGCCCTTGAGCCTTGCGTCGGCCAAGGGACATTACGCGTGTATCGCAGTCCTCGTGAGACACCCCCAAATAGAGATCAACGCGCGAGCTGACTACTACGGCAGAACGGCTCTTATCGAGGCGGCGAAGAACGGGCATCTCGAAGTCGTCAAGTTGCTCGTGGAGAATGGCGCGGAAGTAAATCTGACCGACAAGACGGGCAGAAACAACGCGCTCATCGAGGCTATCAAGGGGCGGCACTACGAGATCGCGGAATACCTGCTGGATTCTGGGAAAGTGAGCTTTATCAACAAAGAGATGAGGCTAAACGCCCTGATCTGGGCTGGCAGCTGCCACAACCCTCAGCTTATCGAAAAGCTGGAAGCCGCGATCCACCGTTTCTTCGACGGCAAATAAGGGCCTCGCCCTTACTGTCGCGGGGCGCGTCCGCATCTCCCGTCACGACAAGCTCGATGGCGCAAACGGTCCCGCGACGCTTCGCATAAATTATTCAACCAAATGGTTGACTATCTCAAAGCGTGCGTCTATATTCAACTACATGGTTGAATTAGAGACACCCAAGATGGACGCGGTTTTTCACGCCCTTGGCGACGCCACCCGGCGGCACATGCTTCGCGATCTCGCCGATGGCGAGAAAACGGTAAGCCAGCTGGCGGAACCCTTCGCGATGTCGCTCGCGGCGGCCTCCAAGCACATCAAGGCGCTGGAGAACGCAGGGCTTATTCGTCGAGAGGTGAGGGGCCGAACGCATCTGTGCCGACTAGCCCCTGGACCGCTGGCCAGCGCCCATCAGTGGCTCAGCTTCTACGAGCGCTTCTGGACCGGTCGTCTCGATGTTCTCGAACGCCTTCTTCGCGAAGAGGACGCACGCAAAGCCCAGGAAGAGCCCAGGAAATCGCCCAACTCAGAAGAAGGAGACGAGCAATGAACCAGATGAGAACCATCGACGCCTATGGCGAGCTGAGCGAGCCCGCCACGTTCACCATTCAGCGCCTCTTGCCCGGCCCCATCGAGCGCGTCTGGGCCTATCTCACCGAGAGTGACTTGCGCCGGCAATGGATGGCCGCGGGCCAGATGGAAATGAAGGCCGGCAGCTCGTTCGAATTGGTCTGGCGTAACGACGAGCTGACGGACCCGCCTGGCCAGCGACCAGCGGGCTTTCCCGAAGAGCATCGGATGGAGGGCCGGATCACCGAACTCGATCCGCCGCGCAAGCTTTCCATCACCTGGGGAAACACCGGCGGCGTCTCCTTCTTGCTGGAGGCGAAGGGTAACGATGTGCTGCTCACCGTCGTTCATCGCCGCCTGCCGGAACGTGCAATCCAGCTCAACATCACGGCCGGCTGGCACATACACCTCGACCTGCTGGCCGCCCGCCTGGCGGGCAAGACGCCGACCTCGTTCTGGGACGGCTGGAGCCGCCTGCGGGAAGAATACGACCGCCGCCTGCCGGCCTGATGTAACTCGCGGCGGCCATCCCTGAGGTCGCCGCCAGCAACACGAAGCAACGCTGAACCGATGAAACGTGCTTGCATCCCGCAAGCCTGATGGAGGAAGTCATGCGCAAATTAATCGCTGGAATGAAAATTTCCGTCGACGGCAAGATGGAGGGGCCCGAGGGTTACGCCGATTGGGTCGACGCGTGGTCGGACGAATACGGCCTGACGCCGCAAATCGACGCTTGCCTGCTTGGCAGCGTCATGTATGCCGGCTACGAGCGCTACTGGAGCGCCATCCAGAACGAGCCCGACAAGCCGCTGCCGATGACCGGCAAATTGCCGAAGCCGGCCGAGCTCGAATGGGCCCGCTTCGCCGCGCAGACCCCGCATTATGTGCTGTCGAACACAATGACTTCGGCGGCCTGGCCAAAGACGCGCTTCGTGCGGAATTTCGAGGATATCGCTGCACTGAAACAGCAGCCCGGCAAGGACATCTACCTTATGGGCGGCGCCCGAATTACCGCGAGCCTTATCGATGCCGGGCTGGTCGATGAGCTCAGGCTCATCGTCTATCCGCTGCTCGCCGGTGAAGGAAAGGCGCTGTTTGGGACGGCGAAAAATCGTCGTGGGCTCGAACTGCGCAAGGTCGAACAGCTTTCGGACGGCCGCGTTGGGCTGGTCTACGGGATCGGCTAAAGCGCGTCGCGTTCGATCGGCCTCATGCGATGCGCTTTTTACACGGCATGCATTAGCGCCAACGTCAGGCAACGACGCCGCGGCAGGCCCAGGCGACATTGGCAAAGGACCTCGGGCCGTCGGGCCGGCCGGCCTCATAGGCGTCGCGCATGGCGGCGTCGGTGCGCGCCCGCTCTTCCGGGTCGAGCGCGGCCACATACTTGCCGAGCGGCCCTTCGCCGGCGGCAATCGGCGCCCAGTAATCATCGAAATTTTGGTAGTCCATGCGGATCATCAACTGGGTTTCCGTAACGTCGCGGAGATCCTGTTCGACAAAGGTCCGTTTCATTTCACCCGGCTGCATCATCGGCTGCGTGCAATAGCGGGCACGCAACTGGCGTCCGCCTTCACTGAGCACCGCCACCGTGTCGATCATCATGCGCATCCCCGGCATGCCGCCGAGATGGTCCCATACCGTCGCCGCGACGACGCCGCCCGGCCGCACGACGCGGCGCATCTCGGCGACTGCCTTGCCGGCTTCGGGCACGAAATGGAGCACGAGCAGGGCTAGGGCACGGTCGAACGCGCCATCCTCAAAGGGCAGGGCGCAGGCATCCGCCTGACGGATTTTTATCCGCGGATCGGTGTTGCGTCGGATTGCCTCCTCGACGAAAACGGCCGAAAAGTCGATCGCCGCGACCTCGCCGAGGTCAGCGGCCTTGACGAGCGCGAAGGTCAGGCTGCCGGTACCGCAACCGACGTCGAGGATGTTTTCGCCGTCGGCAAGCCCCACGAAGTCGATGAACAGCGGCGCGAGTCTTTGGCTCCAGCGGCCCATGAGCTGCTCATAGCCGGCAGCATGATGAACATTGAAACTTGAAGTCATCGAAGCCTCCTCCCAAAGCCGTATGCTAGACTTCGGCGGCCGCTGACGAAAGCCACTTTTGGCGCGTGTTGGTTCGGCAGCCCGGAGCGCGCGAAGACATCGCCGGCCGGATTTGACGGCGCCGACCAGCCAGCCTCCGTGGCCTCGACCACCTATTCGGCGGGCAACCCGCGGCGCTTCCATTCGCTGCGCGGCACCGGATCTCCGACACGGAAGGCGAAGGAAATGACTTTCGTCGCGTCCGGATCGACCTCGCAACGATAGCTCAAATCGTACCACTGCCCGTTGGCACGGAAGGCGGTCCTGGGAACTTGCATGATAGTGCCTTCCTTCAGCCTGAATGAACGCAAGAGGTCGGGAAAATAGGGGGGCGAGGCGCGGCGCAACTGTTCGCGCAATTCCGTGAGGCAGAGCTGACCGATCCGCACGGGGCGGGGTATATTGCCCATTGCGCTTGTCGCTATCGGATCACCGGTTGCTGCTTCCGAGAACAACGTCTTGGCTTGCTGAAGCTTCAAGGGTTTTTGCTCCTTGACATCCGCTGGCTTGGGCTTCGGCGGCGGTGATGCGCCAGGCGACGGAGCCTGGTCTTTCCCCTCGACCGCTGTCACGGCAGGTGGCTGTGCAAGATCCTGGTTACTGGGAACTTGCGGCGCTGGCGGTTGTTCCGAACCATCCTCCGCACTGTTGCCGTCCAGAGACTTGCGAGGACCGGCGTCCTTCTCACCGAATTGGAAGACAGGTCTCTGCGCGGTGACCTCACGGCTCGTCGGCGTCTCGACCTTGGCTTCCGGCTGCTTTTCCGGCTTGGGCGGTTCAGCGGGGGACGGAGGTTTGGTTTTTTCCGGCGGTTTAGGCGGCGGCACGATATCAACTGCGATGGGCTGCTCCTTCTGCGGCTGCGGGGGCGACAGCGGCAGTGCGGACAAAAGAAGCGCGGCGGCGAGCAAATGCACGACCGCGGAGGCAGGCAAGGCCCACCCGAAAACCCGGCGCTGATCCCGTATGTCGTTTCTCATCATGACCGGTGTGTGGAATGAAATATTGGCGGCATCAAGCATCGATGCCGCCGGACGTCGAAATAACCCGTTGCGAATCGATAGTCGGCGGCTGCAACACGGCGCGGCATCCAATCGTGTGGCGTCGGCGTCCGCGCAGGGGACCGGGCCAGCAGCGCATGCGGCAAGTCGTCATTTCAGGCGGCTAGCAGGCACGCCCTGCCGGCACGGTGTCGCCGGTTGAAATCACAGGGAAACCGATAGCCCGCCGTCAACCGCCAGCACGTGCCCGTTGACGTAAGCGGCAGCGTCGGAGGCGAGAAACACCACGGCTCCGCCGAGCTCCTCAGGCTGGGCCCAGCGGCCCGCGGGGGTTCGTGCCTCGACCCATTTGGTGAAGGCCTCGTCGCGCATAAGTGCGGTGTTGAGCTCGGTGGCGAAATAGCCGGGGGCGATCGCGTTGACGGTGATGCCGTGACGGCCCAGCTCAGCGGCAGTGGAGCGTGTCAGCCCGTGCAGGCCCGCCTTTGCCGCCACATAGGCGTGAATGGTGGGACGGCCAAGGATCGCTGCGACCGATCCGGTGTTTATTATGCGCCCGAACTTGTTTGGCAGCATCAGGCGCACCGCGTCGCGCATCATGCGGAAGCAAGCCGACAGATTGACGGCAACCACATGGTTGAAATCCTCGTCCTGCCATTCGACCAGCGGTTTACGATGCTGGATGCCGGCGTTGTTGACCAGAATATCGAGGCGGCCGTGGCGTTCGACGATTCCTTCGAGCGACGCCCTTGAGATCGCCGCGTCGGTGACATCGAACGGCAGGGCTTCTGCACCGATCCTTTCGGCGGCCGCGGAAAGGGCGGCCATGTCGCGCGCATTGACGATCACCGTCGCGCCGTTTTCCGCAAGTGCCTTGGCCATGGCAAAACCAAGACCACGCGAGGCACCCGTGACCAATGCGACACGGCCCTTGAGCGAGAACAATTCCGGCATTGAGATCCCCTGTGAAAAGGGCGGGAGTTTCCTCCCGCCCAAAAGCACTATTTGGCGACGCAAGTGTCGGCTGTCTCCGGAGTGCAGACATCGAGGCCCGTGTAGGTCGGGTCGGCCGGCGGAGCCTTGCCCTCCTTCATTTCCTTCAGCGCCATCATCGTCTTGTAGCCCATCTCGAACGGCCGCTGGCCGACCTGGCCAAGGGAGAAACCTTCCTTCATCTGGTCGATCTGTACCGGAAGCGTGTCGGCAACGACAAGGGCCAGGGCTTTCGAGGCGATCTTGTCCTTGTACGGTGCGACCGCGGCGCGGTTGGCATCGGGAATGAACTGCGGGAAGCCACCGGTTGGGACGAATGCGTCGAGGTTCGGGTTTTTCGCCATGATATCCTCGAACTGTTGCACCGAAAGCGGGAAATCATCGTTGGTGTAGAGCGGACAGCCTTCGATTTCGGTCCAGCCGTTCTGGCCCGTCAGCCGATCCCCGGGCGAGGCCGCCGATTTGGTGCCCGAAAGCGTATCGCGAATGCCCTGCATGCGCTCGTTGTGGTTGGCCGCCGCGGCGCCGCCGGACTGGATGCAGATCGTGCCGCCTTTGGGCTTGATCTGCATTACAAGCTTGGCGAGGTTCTCGCCGATTTCGTAATTGTGCGTGCCGATATAGGCAACGCGGAGATCCTTGTTTTCGGGCAGGAGATCGGAGTCCCAGGTGAGGACCGGGATGCCGGCTTCCTTGGCGGCCTGCAGCGCAACCGCCATCGCCGCGGCGTTCGATGGCGACACGGCGATGCCGTCCACCTTCTTGGCCACGAGGTCCTGTACGATCTGCACCTGCTCGTCGCCACCACCATGTTCGCCGGGGCCGATATACATGCACTCCACGGCGCCATTGGATTCGGCCTCGGCTTTCTTGCAGCCGTCGCGTGCCTGGTCGAAGAAAGGATTGTTCATGTTCTTCGGCACCAGGGCGAAGGTGTATTTCGCCTGGGCGCCGGAAACGGCGAGCACCATTGCGCCAAGCGCCACGGCGGCCGTCAGCAGATGTTTTTTCATGTGACGTTCTCCTCCTGGGTGTGATCCCGCAAGCCTCCCGCCGGCGGGTTTCTAGCGGCGTTTTTTGGGCATCAAGACTGCCAGCGACGCGGCGAGAATCGATTTGCCGCCGGTTTGCATGCCCAAAAGAACCGCAAGAACGATGAAGGCGCCGACGAAGGCACCCTGCCAATTTGAATCGATACCGGCCATCAGCAGCGCATTCCTGATCACCTCGAGGAAGGCCGAACCGATGATCGCACCGAAGGCCGTGCCGGCGCCGCCCATGAGGCTGGCGCCGCCAATGACTGTCGCGGCGATAACGCGCAGCTCGTAGCCCTGGCCCATGGCATTGATGGCCGAGCCGTTATAGCCGAGGAGCAGGAGCGAGGCGAGCGCGGCGGTGAAAGCCGAGAAGACATAGGCCTGGAATTTAATCCAGTTGACCGGAACGCCGGTGAGCCGTGCCGCCTCCTCATTGCCGCCGATGGCGAAGAGATGCCGGGCCCAGGCTGTGAAGTTGAATACGAAGCCGAGAATCAGGGCCAAGATCACCATGGTCCAGAATTGTGACGACAGTTCTGGTATCCAATGCGGTGCCCAGTCGTTCGGACCATGCCGCGGCCATTTCCACTGACCGATTGCCTTCACGATCGGAGCATCGGGCCCGAACTGGTAGAGCATCTGGTTGGCCGAGAATACGACCGCCAGCGAGCGCGCGACGGACAGCATACCGAGGGTGACCACAAAGGACGGCATCCCGACATAGGCGACAAAGAATCCGTTGACCGCGCCACAGGCCAGACCGGAGAAAAGGCCCATGGCGAAGGCGACGTACCAGGGATAATGCCAAGTGAGGAACAGGCCGGCGACGATGACCACGAGACCCATGACGGAGCCGACCGACAGATCGATACCGCCGGTGATGATGACGATCGTCATGCCAAGTGCCATGATGCCGAAAGGTGCGAAATTGCGCGTCACATTGGCGACATTTTCAGACGTGCCGAAGCTCGGCTCCATCGCAGTCATCAACATGACGAGCGCGATGAGCGCGATCGTCACCCAGAAGGGCTGACTTGAAATCACACGCTGGAGAACTGTTTTTTCCTTGGTCGGGACGAAATCCGACATGGCCGGCCGGCCATGTTCTTCGACTGAGCCCTGAACGCCAATTGACTCCTGAACACTATTCGCCACGGATGGCCCCCGTTATCAGTCCAGTGATTTCCTCGGGCGATGTTTTGTCGGCTGGCTTGTCGGCAACTTTCGAGCCCCGCCTGAGGACGATAATGCGATCTGCCACGGCGAACACGTCAGGCATTCGGTGACTGATCAGCATGACGCCGACTCCTTGTGCTTTGAGGCGTCGGATCAGTTCGAGTACTTCCGCCACCTGGCGCACGGAGATGGCGGCCGTTGGTTCGTCCATCAGCACCAGCTTGGCATTTGAAAGCCGGGTCCGCGCGATGGCGACCGCCTGGCGCTGCCCACCCGACATCTTCCTGACGAGGTCGCGCGGCCGGGTTTCCGATTTGAGTTCCTTGAACAGCGCTGCCGAGCGATCGATCATCGCCTGCTTGTCAAGAATCCTGATCGGCCAGAAGCCTTTCTTGATCTCGCGCCCCAGAAAGACGTTCTGCGCGGCCGTCAGATTATCGGCGAGCGCCAGGTCCTGATAAACAACTTCGATCCCCTTGGCGCGGGCCTGCACGGGCTGGTGGAAGTGGCACACCTCGCCCTCGACTACAATTTCGCCGTCGCTCGGAGGAAAATTCCCGGCCACAGTCTTGACTATCGTCGACTTGCCGGCGCCGTTGTCCCCCATCAGACCAACGACTTCGCCTCGCTCCACCTGGAAGCTGACGTCAGTCAGGGCCTGGATAGCCCCGAAATTCTTGGAGACGTGGCAAACCTCAAGCACCGGCATCGCGGTCCTCCCGGGACAACATTTATCGGTCTTGTCCCTGGTCAATGCACAGCAGCTAATCAGCGAAACGTATTCAACACAATCATTTATTAGGTCAGGCCTTCCGGCCGTAACGCGCCTCGTCCAAGTGTGACTTGTAGCTGCTGCAGAGCACCGAGGCGCTCGGCCGATCCGTACAACAGCCACCAGGCGATCCTCATGCTTGCGCCGCTTCATATCCGTTTCGGGTGAAATGAGTGGGCATTTTTCGAGCGGTGCCAACGCCTCGGGTATGGAGCGCGGCAGAACACGGCTATGCGTCATTCAAACACACGAGGACAGTGGCCAAGCCTGTCCCTAGCGTGCGTCGGCCAGAGCGCACGTCAGGAGATGAACCCGCATTCGGGGGAGGCGAGGGTCAAGTATTGAAAATCCGCTCCTTGCCGGCGCTGCACGAGAGGGATATTCGGTCATGAATTTCAAAGGTTTGATCAAGCGTGCCGAGACAGTGGAGAGAGCGTTCAAGGAGCTCGAAACCGATTTGGCGGATGCGTTTAGCGAATGTCTCAATGTGGACGATCAGTCGCCGTTGAACGACGTCACTGTGCCGGATGAGACGGTATCGGATGAGAATCTCGCGACAACGGATGACAGCTCGCAGCTCGAAGCCAATGCGGACGCCTTCGAGACCGCACGACGGCTGTCCCCCCATACGCAAACCCGGCTGGCTGCCTTAAATGCGGTCGATGGGCTCTTTCACGACGCGCAGGAGTATCTGGGGGAGATCAATGCGAAACTGTCGGAGATCGCGACCTCGCATCATCTGACGGGCGAATTCCTGAAACTGCTTCACGGCGACATTCTTCGCGCCAACGAATTGGAGCTGGCAAATACCGGCCTGACCGCGCAGCAAAGGGTGCTGTCCGAACAGCTCCACGATGCAACCAGAAAGCAGCGCGAGCGCGACAGCGCTATCGAGGCCCTGCAGCAGCACGAGGCGAGCCTGGTCGAGGACAAGGAAGCACTTCGCGGCGCGCTGGCTGCGGCAAGGCTGGAACTCGTCGTCGCAGGCAATGCGAGCGCAAAACGCGAGGCCGAGTTCGGCGAGCTTGTCAAAACGCTCTCGGCCAGAGCGGTCGAGGCCAACAGACGCTCGCGCGAGAACGAGATGCTGCGGGAGAAGCATGTCAGTCTGTCGATCGATCTCGACAAGGCGCTGAAACGGGAGGCCGAGGCGCGGCACAGGCTGGACGAACTCTCGACCGTCCATGCCAATGACGCCGCGCAGGTTTCCGAACTGCTGGCCGCGCTTGGCAAGAGCGAGAAAGAGGAAATGCGGCTGCAGAAATCGCTCGATATGGCGCAGACGAAGCTATCGGAAATAACGGAAGCGGCCCGCCTCAGGGACGGTGACAGGGAAGCCGAGCTTGCACGCAGTGTCGCGGAGATGACCGGCTTGCGTTCTGAAATCGAGGACCTTCGATCGCGGCTGGAAGCCGCCTCCAACCACAACAGCGAAGCCGTCACCGAGATCGCCAGGCTCAAGGCTCAAGCGAGCGACGCGGTGGCCGAAAAGCAAATTGTCGAGCAAAAATTGTCCGCTCTCACGAAGGAGAGCGAACACGACAAGATGAACCTTTCCGCGGTCAGCGCGAATTTTTCGCAGCTTTCCCTGCAGCAGGCATCCGAACAGATACAGTTCGACGTCCAGCGGCAGGAATGCGAGGATCTGCGAGCCGAAGTCGCGTCGCTTCAAGCCCGGGTCAAGGAACTGTTGCCCTATGAGCGGCTCCACAAGGCCACCAACGCCAGACCGCGTGAAGACGGCGTGGTCGAGATCACCGCCGCGGTGGCGGAGAAGGCCCGCGCCAGCAGGCGGCGCCTTCGCCTGCGCGCTGCTTCGTAGCTCAGGCGCGGCTGTCTGAATTTCGACTGGTGCGAAGCGAACATCCGTCGATGGAAGCGATCCTTGGGGCTGGCCTCCCCTGCGTCAGGCTGCAATAGTGCACGCCGGTGAGGCGGAGGGGGCTGAGCGTGCGGCTATTCACAAACCGGAACCACCTCCGTTGGAGGTTGGCCGTCATCGCAATCATGGTGCTTTCGCCGAAGGCGGCGTCGGCCGACACCATTACGCCCGACCGGGTCGCCGCGGCCATTGCGAAGCTCGAATTGCTTGCCGAAGGCGTCGTCGCGGATGGTAGCGTGCCCGGTCTGGCCATCGGCGTCGTGCACGGCGACGAGGTGATCTTCCTCAAGGGGTTCGGGCATCGCGAAGCCGGAAAACCGGAGATCGTCGATGCTGACACGGTCTTCCAGATTGCCTCGCTCTCCAAGCCGGTCTCCGCCACCGTCGTGGCGGCGCTGGTCAGCGACGGGATCGCTTCGTGGGATTCCAAGATCGCCGACCTCGATCCGGCTTTCCGGCTCGCTCAGCCCTATCCGACCAGCGAACTCACGGTCCGCGACCTGTTTGCGCACCGCAGCGGGCTTCCCGGCACCGCCGGCGACGACCTCGAGGACATCGGCTATGACCGCGCGGAGATCCTGCGCCGGCTGCGGTTCGCGTCGCCGTCATCGAGCTTTCGTGCGGGCTATTCCTACAGCAATTTCGGACTGACCGAGGGTGCGGTCGCGGCCGCGAAGCCGACGGGTAAATCATGGGAAGAGGTCGCCGAAGAGAAGCTCTACCGTCCGCTTGGAATGGCCTCGACCAGCTCCCGTCATTCGGACTTCATCAAGCACGCCAACCGCGCCGAGCTCCACGCCAAAATCGATGGCGCCTGGACCGCGAAGGTCCAGCGCTATCCGGATGCGCAGGCGCCAGCAGGCGGCGTCAGCTCCACCGCACGCGACCTCTCGCAATGGATGCGCCTTGTGCTCGGCAACGGGGTCTATGCCGGCAAGAGACTCATTGCCGCCGATGCGCTGGAACAGACACATATTCCCTTGATGGTTCGCGGCAAGAACCCCGTCTCCGGAGGCGAGGCCTTCTACGGCCTCGGCTGGAATATCGAATTCGGCCGGCACGGGCTGATCTGGGGTCATGCGGGCGCCTTCAGCACCGGCGCACGCAGTCTGGTGATGCTCTTCCCCGAGGAGAAGCTTGGCATCGTCGTCATCGCCAACGCCTTTCCGACAGGCGTGCCGGACGGGCTGTCCGACAGCTTCGCCGATCTCGTCTTCGACGGAACCCTGGGCAAGGATAAGATAAAGGCATGGAATGATATCTATGCGAGCATGTTCGGCCCGGTGATTGCGGCGGCCAAGGCCACCTATGCCGCGCCGCCCTCTCCAGCAAGTCCGGCCGAGCCGGCCAGTGCCTATGCAGGCCGTTACTTCAACGACTTCTTCGGCGAAGCTATTGTGTCGGGCGAAGGAGACGCTCTTGTCCTTAAGGTCGGGCCTGCCGGTGCGCGGTCTTATCCACTGAAGCATTTCAACCGCGACCTCTTCGTGACCTTCCCCGATGCCGAGATGCCGGACAGGCCTTCGGCTGTCAGCTTTGCCCTCGGCCCCGACGGCAAGGCGTCGGCCATGACCGTTGATTTTCTCAACGACAATCATCTCGGCACGCTGCGGCGCGTGGGGGATTAGCCACCGGCGGTGAGGGAGCCTATGCCGGGCCGAACTGAAGCAATTTGAAGCAATTGCCGCTTCCCGACTTCAACTGCGTCAGGAAGCCTTTCGACCGGTCGATCCATTCCTGGTGCGATCTGGCATCGGCTTCGATTTCATTGGCCGGTGCAAGCTTGACGAAGCCGCGCCCCGTGCTGAAAAGCCAGCACGCGCGGCCGAGAAACCGCCTGCTGCGCTGGCGCAGCAGATCGGCATCATAAAAGACGTCGAGCACCTCCTGCTTGATCTTCCGCTCCTTTTCGGGATTGGCAATCGCAACCTCGATCGGCTCGCCGCCGATCGCATCCTGCAGGTCCTTGTAATCCAGGGCGATCTGGGTAGTGGCATATTTGATGTCGCTCTCGTTCCGGACGATGTTGAACCAAAGCATTGGGTTGAGCTCGTTGACGACGAACGATGCTTCGAAATCGCGTGACAGATTGAGAATATCGAACCCCTGAACATCGACGTCGCGCTCGACCAGAAGGATCTGGGAAACCTGCTTGGCAAGCCCCGTTCCGTGGGCGCTGACAGCGGCGTTGTCACCGCCGTGTTCCGGACTGACATAGGCACCGCCATCATCCAGCAGCGCGTCGAATTCGCCGAGGGCCTCCACGACAGCGCTGCCGCGGGCAACACGCGCTGCCAGTTTGGCGAGAACCTGCTGGAGCTCCGTTTCGCGTTTGCGCTGGTCCTGATAATTCTGCTGAAAAAAGAAGATGAACAGGGACACGCCAATCCCGATCAGGATCACGCCCAGCTGCGAAAAGATATTGCGATAATATTCCAGCAGCTTTTCACGATGGCGTACGTCGTCACGCACACTGTGCGCCACGCGAAGATTGACGATCAGCGAAACGACCAGGAGCCCGGCGCCGACCAGGATCAGGCCACCGATCAGCAGGTAGCCATGTCGTGAGTTGAAGTCCATTGCTTTGCCGCGCTCCCGAAACCCCAGACAGCGCAGACTAATACCATTCCGCCTCAACACCTACGATCATCCCCACCATTCGGCCACTGTTCTTACAGCCAGGACTACGCTCGCCATCCGCCTCGTTTCGTGGCGGTCTTCTCGCAGCCGGATTCAGGCCGCGTGCTTGGAACCAATGACCGGCGAGACTGTTCAGCTATGACTTTGATACGACGCCGACGTGCCCGGCCGGCTGGGCATGCGGCGATCTTGAGGAGTTCTCATCATGAAGATTTCGTCCAGATTTCGTTCAGTCGCAGTTGCCGTCATCGCTGCGGCGGCAGTTAGCTTTGCCAGCGTCGCGCATGCCGACAGCGGTACGATCCGCTTCGCCGTCTACAAGGCGGCCTTCTTTATCGGCGGCTCCGGAGGCGAGGGCACACTGACCTTCCATGGTCGCCGATATCCGATCTCGGTCGGCGGCATCTCGGGCGGCCTCGCCTTCGGCGCCTCCAAGACCTATTTCAAAGGTACCGTGCGCCACATACGCCGCGCCCGGGATGTGACGGGGGTGTACGGTGCAGCGGGCGGTGGCGGCGCGCTCGGCAAAGGAGCCCAGGTGATCGTCATGACCAATGACAAGGGTGCCCAACTCGAACTCACGGGCAGGCAGGTAGGCCTGCAAGTCAATGCCGATCTCAGCGGTATGAGCATCTCGCTGAAATGAAATAAGGACAGTCACTGCATTCGTTATTCCTTGGATGGGCCGGATTTGGCCGCTCCAAACCGCAGCCCATCCATCAGCAGCGACACCAATCGGCGCGAGCGATCGCGCCAGTCCTTGGTGTCCGGGGCCGAATAGATGCCGCCCAGCGCATGCAGCACGTCGGAGGCATCGACATCGCCGCGGATCGAGCCGTCGGCGACCGCAGCATCGATCAGCCGCCGCAAGGCGAGCGTCACCCTGCCGGAAACGTCGGAGAACAGGGTTGAGTTGGTCGTGAGCAGGATGCGCAGGCTTGTCGACAGCCCGCGCTTGGTGGCGATGTAGTCGACGAAGCGCTGCATCCATTGTTCGAGCGCCATGTCGGGCGCATGATCGCGGGCGAGTTCGTCGGCCGCCTGGCACAGTCCTTCCACTTCGCGCCGATAAACCACCTCGACCAGGTGCTCGCGGGTTGGGAAATGCCGGTAGAGCGTGCCGATGCCGACGCCGGCCTGGCGCGCAATCTCCTCCAGCGAGGCATCGACGCCTTGCGCGGCAAAGGCTTTTGCCGCGACCTCGACCAGAGCATCGCGGTTGCGCTGCGCGTCGGCGCGCAGCGGCTTTGCAACGGCGGCTTCGGTTTTGTCTCCAGAAATGACGGGCGGCTCCGCGGCCAATTTTTTCTCCAGTGCTGATCCGAAGCATACCCGGATAGGCAGGCCCCGTTTCAAGAACGCAGACGCTTCCACCTTCGTTACGTCTCCGACAAATATAATCGCAAGTAAATATAATCACAGGATCGGGTCTGGGCCGGCGTTCCGGCAGGCGAGGCATCTTGCCCGCCTCCAGTGCACGGCCCGTGGATGACGTCCGGAGGATGACGACGGAGGATATTTCCTCGCGGCCGGCACTCGTCATCTGTTCGGCCGATGCCGTGGGGCAAAAATGAGCCCATGTTGAGCACGATCCCCTCAGGATCATTGGACTGTCCTGCCCCTACAGACAGTTCAGAGAGCACCACCGGCTTGGGCCGGTGGTGCTTTTTTGTCTCCAGGCACGACGGCCGGCTGCCTGCCAATTTCCTCCAATTTTGATCATTTTCGATCCTGGGCTTGAACAGGACGGAGCAGGCCCTTAGGTAATAAGCGGAGGCGCCTCCGATTGTGGAGCGCCTTTCTCATGTAATCACGGGATCGGGTATGTCACGTCTTTCGACCTCCCAAGCCGCAGCCCTCCCGGAGCTCGCGCCAAGTCGAACCGACCCCCTCTGCCCTGCCGGGCACTTCCCCCAAGAGGAAGATAGCCTTCACCTAGCCATAAGCTGACCTTGCCGCTCGCCGGCCGGGCACCAGATCATCCCCTCCCGCGTCAAGCAACTGGAGCCAGACGCCCCATGACAAGCAAAACCCGAACTCCAATCCAACTTCGAATCAACGGACATCGACATGAGCTGGAGGTCGAACCGCGCGTTACCCTGCTCGACGCCTTGCGCGACCATCTCGGGCTGACCGGCACCAAGAAGGGCTGCGACCAGGGCCAGTGCGGCGCCTGCACCGTTCATATCGACGGCCAGCGCGTGCTGGCCTGCCTGACGCTTGCCACTCAGGCTGAAAGCAGGGACATCACCACCATCGAAGGGCTTGCCGGGGAGGATGGCACGCTGCATGCGGTGCAGGCCGCCTTCCTCGAACAGGATGCCTTCCAGTGCGGCTATTGCACGCCGGGCCAGATCATGTCGGCGGTCGCCTGCATTCGCGAAGGCCATGCCGGCTCGGATGAGGAGATCCGCGAATACATGGCCGGCAATCTCTGCCGCTGCGGCGCCTATCCGCATATCGTCGCCGCCGTGCGCCAGGCGGCCATGGAGGCCGCGTCATGAGAGACTTTTCGTATCTCCGCGCCGGCTCCGTCGATGCAGCCCGTGAGGCAGCAGCACTTCCCGGCGTCATGCTTCTCGCCGGCGGCACGACGCTTGTCGATCTCGCGAAATGCGGCGTTGCCGAACCCGAGACCGTGGTCGACATCACCCATCTCAAGGGACTGGACACGATTGCCGTTGATGACCGGGGCGCCACGGTCGGGGCGCTGGCCAGGATGAGCACCGTCGCCGACCATGCCGGTATCAAGAGCCGGTTCCCTGCCGTTTCGGAGGCGCTGTGGCAGGCGGCATCGGCGCAGCTGCGCAACATGGCGACGATCGGCGGCAATCTGATGCAGCGTACACGCTGCCCCTATTTCCGCGATCCGGCGAATTTCCCCGCCTGCAACAAGCGCTCGCCCGGCAGCGGCTGCTCGGCGATTGGCGGCGTCACCCGCGGCCATGCCGTGCTCGGCACCAGCGAGGCCTGCGTCGCCACCTATCCCGGCGACCTGGCGGTTGCACTCGTCGCCTTCGACGCGATTGTCCATCTCGGCGACCGTCAGATCGCCGTCGATGATTTTTTCCTGTTGCCGGGCAGCACGCCCGAAAGGGAGCATGCGATTGAGCCCGGCGAGATGATCACCGCGATCGGCATTCCCGCTTCGGCGGCCGCCCGCCGCTCGACCTATCTCAAGGTCCGCGACCGCCAGTCCTATGAATTCGCCGCGGCAAGTGCCGCGGTCGGCATCGAATTCGAGGCCGACGGAAGGACGATCCGCGATCTGCGCGTCGCGCTTGGCGGCGTCGCCACCAAGCCATGGCGCGCCCTTGCCGTCGAAGAGGCGCTGAAAGGCAAAGTGCTCGAGCCGGAGGTCGTCAGGCAAGCCAGCCTGCTCGCCGTCGAGGGCGCCGTCGACCATGGCGCCAACCACTACAAGATCGAACTGGCGCCGCGCGTCGTCGCCCGCGCCATCCTCAAAATGGGAGAAACGGCATGACCGTTCACGAGTTGAGAACAAGACCCGGCGATGCCAAACGCGGCGACGCTTCGGACGGTGCCGTCCTCGCCGACCAGGTCGGCGGCCGGCTGTCGCGCGTCGACGGCCCGGCCAAGATCACCGGTGCCGCCAAATACGCCGTCGAGCAGCAGCTCGAGGGGCTTACCCATGCGGTGCTGGTCGAGAGCACCATTGCCGCCGGCCGGGTGCGTTCGATCGACACGGCCGCGGCCAAGGCGTCGCCCGGCGTGCTGCTGGTGCTGACGCCCGACAATATCCTGCCGCTGAGAACCGCAACGGACTGGCTGGGCACGCCGCCGCCGGACGTCGCTTATTGCCCGCTGGCGCGCGACATCACCTTCAGCGGCCAGCATGTCGCGGCGGTGGTGGCCGAGAGTTTCGAGCAGGCGGTCGCCGCCGCGGCGCTGGTCAAGATCGCCTATGACGAGGCGCCGGCGATCGTCGACCTCAGCGATCCAAAGGCCGGCGACGGCATCCCCGTCGATGCGATGACCAAGGAATGGGGCGAGGCGGAGACAGCGTTCGCCTCGGCTCCGGTCAGGATCTGCAACGCCTACAACACGCCGCGCGAATACCAGGCGCCGATGGAGCCGCATGGCCTGATCGCAAAGTGGCAGGGCGACCAGCTGACGGTCTGGGAGCCGAGCCAATGGCTCGACGGCATGGCGCGGAGCTATGCCGAATGGTTCGGCGTGCCGTTCGAGAATGTACGACTGGTCTCGCCCTATATTGGCGGCGGCTTCGGCTCCAAGGCGTTTGCCTATGGCTACGGCGCTGTAGCGGCAGTCGCGGCGAAAATGCTGGGACGGCCGGTGAAGCTGGCGGTCACCAGGCCGCAGACCTTCACCGCCTATGGCGGACGGGCGGCGACGCGCCAGACCGTGGCGCTCGGCGCCAACGCGGAGGGCCAGATCCAGTCGATCGTGCATCGCGGCGTCAACGAGACCTCGGTCGACGGCATGTGGGTCGAGCCGCTCGGCTCGGTCACCTCGGTCATGTACGCGACGCCGAATTTCTCGTCGCGGCAGAACGTCGTGCGGGTCAACACGGTGGTGCCGGGGGCATTGCGCGCGCCGGGCGAGAACCCGAGCGCCTTCGGCATCGAAAGCGCCATCGACGAGCTCGCCTATGAGGTCGGTATCGATCCGCTGGAAATCCGGCTCAGGAACTATGCCGAGCAGGACCCGCATGCGAAGAAGCCGTGGTCGACACGGCAGCTGCGTGAGGCCTTTGCGGCCGGCGCCGAAGCCTTTGGCTGGTCGAAGCGGAACCCCCGGCCGCGTTCGATGCGCGACGGCAACCAGCTGATCGGCTGGGGTGTCGCGGCAGGTACCTATCCGGTGCGGCGCGCCTATGGCGAGGCGGTCGTGCGTATTCTCGCCGACGGCTCGGTCGAGGTCGAAAGCTCATCGATCGACATGGGGCAGGGCACCTACACGATCCTGGCGCAGACCGCCGCCGAGGTGGTGGGCGTGCCGGCGGAAAACGTCGTCGTCAAACTTGGCGATTCCCGCTATGCCCGTGCCGGCGTCACCGGCGGTTCGCGGCTGGCCGGGGTGATGACCGGCGCCGTCCACAAGGCGGCGAGTGCCGCGCTCGACCAGCTGATCGGGCTCGCCATCAGCGATCCGGCTTCGCCGTTCCATGCGCTGCAGGCCAACACGCTCGTCGTCGCCAATGGCCGCATCGCCTCGCCGCGCGGCAACGGCCCTGAAGTTTCCATCGCCGAACTGCTCAGAAGCGTCGGGCGCGAGCATATCGAGGCGAAGGGCGACACCATGCCGGCCAATTCGACGGTCGAGGACCGCTACAAGAACTACACCACCATAGCCATGGCGCTGCCGCACACCGAGGGCGACTATTCCCGCCACAGCTGGTGCGCGCATTTCATCGAAGTCCGTGTCGACGAGGACTTTGGCACGGTTCGCGTCTCCCGCGTGGTGTCGGCGCTGGATTCGGGCCGGCTCTACAATCCCAAGCTCGCCGAAAGCCAATGGAAGGGCGGCATCATCATGGGCATCGGCCAGGCGCTGCTCGAGGAGGGCATCGTCGACCGCCGGCATGGGCGCATCGTCAACGACAATTTCGCCGACTATCTCATCGCCACCAATGCCGACATTCCCGACATCGAGGTGATCTCGGTCGGTATTCCCGATCCGCATTCCTCGGCGCTTGGCGGCAAGGGGGTCGGCGAGCTGGGCATTGTCGGCGTGGCGCCGGCGATCGCCAACGCGGTATTCCACGCCACCGGGAAAAGGGTGCGGGACCTGCCGATCACGCTGGAGAAGCTGATTTAGGCGGAGGTTGGGACTGTCGGCGCATTGGCGATTGTCAAAAGCCGAGGTGACGACCGATCTCCCCACGAGAGGGGAGATCGGCAGCTTCAACGCTTTGCCTTTTTCAGGCTCACCACGACAGACTGAATGCAAGCTTGCCGAAATGCCGGCCGCCGGCCGCCATATGGGCGTAGGCCTCGGTCGCCTGATGCTGGCTGTAGACCGTGTCGATGACCGGATCGATACGGGCGGCGCCGATGGCCCGCGCCGCGTCGCGCAGGTCGGATACCGAACCGGTGTTGTTGCCCACCACCTTGAGTGCCTTGATGATGATCGGCAGCAGGTTCGTGGTGGCCTCGGCGCCGGTGACGAAGCCGATGGCGAACACCGTGCCGCCGGGCGCCGCGGCATTGATGGAGCGGGCGAAGGTCGCCGCGCCGCCGGTTTCGACGATCAGATCGGCGCCGAGCCCGTCGGTCAACTCGAGCACCTTGGCGTCCCAGTCCGGCGTCTCACGATAATTAATGAGATGATCCGCACCCAAGGCCTTGGCGCGGGCCAGCTTTTCGTCAGACGACGAGGTGATGATGACCGTGGCGCCGGCTGCCTTGGCCAGCTGCAGGGTCAGGATCGAGACACCGCCGGTACCGAGCAGGACGACGACCGACCCCGGCCCGGCATCGGCGGCGCGAAGCGCATTCCACGCGGTGGTGCCGGCGATCGGCAGCGTCGCTGCCGCTTCGAAGGACAGATGCGCCGGCATCGGCACGACGGCATCGGCCGGCAGCGCGACGTATTCGGCGAGCGAGCCGGGCAGTGTCAGCCCGCGCATCTCTCTGGTCTCGTAAGGCCGCGGACGGCCGCCGATCCAGCGCGGTTTTGCATGGGCGATGACGCGGTCGTTGATGGCGAGCCTCGACACGCCCTCGCCGATGCCGACGATCTCGCCGGCGCCGTCGACGACGGGAATGAGCGGAAAGCTCGGACCTGGATAGTTGCCGCTCGCTATCGCGACATCGACAAAATTGAGGCTTGCGGCGCGCAGGCGGATCAGCACTTCGCCGCGCTGCGGTTCAGGCGTGGGAACGGTGGCCGCGCGAAACGCGTCCAGTCTCGGGGCAGTCAGTTCGATCGCTTTCATGTCTCACTCCGGTTGATGGCCGATTGACGGGCCGGGATTGAGTGAAACTAGCTGCTGCGCTATTGGTATATAATCCTTGTGTTTTACATTTGAGCTCTGCGCCTGATGCAGCAATCGCACGAACCGGCAGCATTGGTCGAAATGGCCGCCTTCGCGGCCATCGCCGAAGCACGCTCCTTCACCAGGGCGGCCGCTCGCATCGGCCGCGACGCGACGATCCTGTCGCGGCGCCTTGCCTCGCTGGAAGAGCGGTTGGGCGTGCGCCTGCTGCACCGGACGACACGAAGCGTGTCGCTGACCGTGGCGGGTTCGGAATTTCTCATCCGGGTCCGCGCCATCCTGGCTGCGGTCGACGAGGCCGAGGCTGTCGCGTCGGCGCATGCCGGCGGCGGGCCGCGCGGCGTGCTGCGGCTGGCGCTGCCCGGCTCGTTCGGGCGCATGTGGATCGGCCCGCTGCTGCCCCAGTTTCTCGCCGAATTTCCCGACGTTCGTATCGAGGCCGAGTTCTCCAACCGCTTCGTCGATCTCGTCGCCGAGAATTTCGATGTCGCCGTGCGTCTCGGCGCGCTGGAGGATTCGCGGCTGGTGGCGCGCAAGGTCGCTACACGCCGGCGGCTGCTGTGCGCCGCGCCGTCCTACCTCGCCCGCCGGGGCACGCCTACTGCGCCGGAGGCGCTGCTGGAACACAGTTGCCTGGGCTTCTCGGGTTTCCAGACCTTTCCGGCCTGGGAGATGACCGACAGTTCGGGCCGTCGCGTCAGTATCGAGGTCTCCGGGCCGCTGGTCACCGATGATGCCGAGGTACTGGTCGAAGCCGCCGTGCAAGGCGTCGGACTGATGATGAGCACGGATTGGCTGGTCGGACGCGAGCTCGCCGACGGCCGTCTGGTGCCAGTGCTGGAGGACTGGACGCTTGCCGACGAGGGCGCCGTCTATGTCGTCATGCCTTCGGCCAAGGGGCAAGCCGCCAAGACACGTGCCTTCGCCGACTGGATCGGCAAACGCTTTGCGCCGGTCCCGCCGTGGCGGAGGTGAGGGTGCTGATCTCCCCCTCGAGGGGGGAGATTATGCGCTCAGCCGCCTCCGCCTCCACCACCCTGCTTGATGAAATGACCGAGCAGATCCATCGGCACCGGAAACACGACCGTCGACGAGCGTTCACCGGCGATGTCATGGAGAGCCTCGAAATAGCGTAGCTGCATGGCCTGCGGTGCTTCGGCCAGCATCTTGCCGGCCTCGACGAGCTTTGCCGCCGCCTGCTGTTCGCCGTCGGCATTGATCACTTTCGCACGCCGCAGCCGTTCCGCCTCGGCCTGCTTGGCGATGGCGCGGACCATGTTCTCGTTGAGGTCGACATGCTTGATCTCGACATCGGAGACCTTGATGCCCCAGGCATCGGTGCGCTGGTCGAGAATCTCCTGGATATCGCTGTTGAGCTTGTCACGTTCGGCCAGCATTTCATCGAGCTCATGCTTGCCGAGCACCGAGCGTAACGTGGTCTGTGCCAGCTGGTTGGTGGCGGTCATGAAGTCTTCAACCTGGATCACCGCCCGCTCGGCGTCGACGATACGAAAATACAGCACTGCGTTGACCTTCACCGAGACGTTGTCGCGCGAGATCACGTCCTGCGGCGGGACGTCCTGGACCACCACTCGCAGGTCGACCTTCACCATCTGCTGCACGAAGGGGATGAGGATGATAAGGCCGGGGCCCTTGACCCCGGTGAAGCGGCCGAGCGTGAAGACCACGCCGCGCTCATATTCCCGCAGGATGCGAATGGCCGCGGATAGGAACATGACCACGACGAGCGCTGCTGCCAGATAGGCCACATAACCGATGATCATTGCCTTGCTCCATCGCTTCTCACATTGCGGCGCCGTATCGTCAGCACAAGATCCCTGACATCGGCCACCTCGACGCTGTCGCCCACTGCAAGCGGTTCGTCGGCTTTTGCCCGCCAGCGCTCGCCCCGGGCGAGCACGTGGCCCTCGCTGCCCTGCCAGTCGAGAACCTTCGCCGGCAGCCCCTGCATGGCCTGTGCGCCAACACGCGGAACGTTCTTGCGGGCCGCCCACAGATAGCTGCCGGTCAGCAGCGCCAGGCCGAGCGTCAGGACGGCGGCGGTGCCGATAACGGCCCACGACATCTCGAAGCCGGGCCCCTCGATCCTGAGCAGCATGGCTGCGCCCAGCAGAAACGCAGCCACGCCTCCCAGCCCAAGGACCACAGTCGGGTTCAAGGCTTCGACGACCAGGAAGATGATGCCAAGCAGCATCAAGGCAAGGCCGGCATAGCTGATCGGCAGGAGATTGAGCGCATAGAGTCCGAGCAGAAGGCAAATCGTGCCGATCACGCCGGGTGCGACCGCGCCCGGGCTCGTGAATTCGAAGACGAGGCCATAGACGCCGACCAGCATCAGGATGACGGCGATGTTCGGGTCCGTGATGACGGCGAGAAGCCGGATGAGCCAGCCTGGTTCGAGCGTTTCGACCGGCAGCCCCTTCGTCGCCAATGCCTCTTTTTTGCCGGCGATCTCGACGGTCCGGCCGTCGGCCAGTTGAAGCAGTTCGGGGGTGTCACGGGCGACGAAGTCGATGACATGCTGCTGCAGCGCCGCGCCGGCCGACAGGCTGGCCGCCTCGCGCACGGCCTTTTCTCCCCATTCGGCATTGCGGCCGCGCAATTCAGCCAGGCTGCGGATCAGGGCAACGGCATCGTTCGTCGCCTTGGCGATCATCGCATCGCCCGCGGGTGCGTTCTTCTTGTCCTTGTCCGCCTCCGGGCCATCGTTCTTGCCGCCGGGAAACGATGGCAGCGGCCCGCCCATCTCGATCGGCGTTGCCGCGCCCAGATTGGTGCCGGGCGCCATCGCCGCCAGATGGGTGGCGTAGAGGATGTAGGTTCCGGCGCTCGCCGCGTGCCCGCCGGCGGGCGCGACATAGCCGATGACGGGAACCGGCGAGGCGAGAATGCCGGCGATCATCTCGCGCATGCTGGTGACCAGCCCGCCGGGCGTGTCCATCTGCAGGATGAGAGCCTGGGCATTTCGGTCCGCGGCCACCGCCAGTGCTTCCTCGAGCTGCCTGGCACTCGCCGGACCGATGGCGCCGTCTATCTCGACGCGCAACACAATTTTCTCCCGGCCGTCCGCCTCTCCGGTTGCTGAAGAGGGACAAACGGCCGCAACAGCCACGAAAGCCGCGGCAAGCAGGACCGCACGCGCGAGTTTCACGCTCAAAGCTCCACATCTAGGAATATGGGCTGGATTTTGCCGAAATCCATGACGCGGCGCGCGGCGGGTGACGCATCGCACGGTCCTGCTGGATGTCGGCCTGCTCAGCGGCGGCTACGGCACCGTAGAAGCTCCGCCAATCGGGCACGTTCCGCGTCTATGAAGATCCCGACGACATGCTGCGCCATGTCGACGAAGTCGGCGGCCGCACATGAAGGCGACCGGCGGGCTGTCGCCGTCATTCGATCACACCTATGTTTTGCGCATTGGAGCCATCTCTGGCGGGCTTCTATTGCGCGGCGTCCTCCTGGATTGTCTGTTCCTGGATTCGGGCGGGTGCCCCGAGACACTGATCGTAGCCGATGGTGCAATTATTCAGACATTCGTTGCGCCCCTGGATGGATTTGACGCTGTTGTAGTCGATCGGCACAGCCTGGCATTTCTTCTGGCACGCCTGGTCCTTCTCGGCGCAATTCGTGCCGTGGCCCTTAGGGTACTTCTTCGTGGTCGCTTCAGCGTTCAATGGCAAGACGGCCAGCAGCGCCAGCAGCGTCGGTATCAGTCGGAGCATACGCATGGATCCTCCCTTGCGCGTTAGACCTCTGCACTTGGAGGCAATGTTAGCGCGCCACTTCCGTTGGCCGCATCACCCGTGCGGGGGATGGATGGCAGCGGGGCCGCCGCTAGCCCAGGCAATTTCCCCGTGATCGGTTCTGATCGTCATCGCTCCGGCCGGCAGCCGATCACAAAACGCGACGACGTTCAGGCAATCATATCGCGCGCTGGGCACGATCAGACCGTCATAATCGAGGAAATGCGCGGCCTCGCCGATGTCTTGCGACCTCGGATATTCGGCGTGCTTTTCCTGATACGAAAGCTGCCCGTAGCGCGCGGTGTCGAGGCCAAGGGTCTGCAAGGCTGCCAGGTCGAGCAGTCTGAGCGTCCGGTCCAAAGCAAGATCGATCTCGAAGAGATTGTATCTGACGCGCGAAGGGATCACTGGCTGCCCCCGCGTCAGGTGGAATCGCATCTCGCTCAAGGCACCTTCGCGCTCTTGCGAGGTGTAGAGCACGTCGAACGTTCCATCGTCCCAACGGCCGCCGGAGCTCGAGCACTGGATCGGGCTGCGGCCCTGGCGCACCACACGCCAAACCGTCCCGGAGTATTCGACCGGAACCATTTCCTCGATAGCATCGATGAGCCGACTGTCTCGTCTCATCCGCCCGGCGATCGCCAATTACAGAAAGACCTCGTTCTCAAGCCGGTCGATGACTTTGAGCACGTCGAGGGCGCGGTCGTCGTGAATGAGATCTATCGCCCTTTCACCGTTCAATTGCGGGTGGCGAGCGTAAAGCCAGGTGCGGATATCGCTTGGCTCGTAGAATTCCTGCAGTCGGCCGACGATATAGTGCAGGTCCGACAGAATGAGCTCGCTGCGCGGCTGGGGCTTGATGTCGCCGGCCTTCCACCTCGAAACCGTGGCCTTGGACACGTCGGTGATGTTTGCAATATCGGTTCCCTTGAGGCCGCCAAACGTACCCAATTCGTCCAGGAACCTGGGGACCGCCCGCAACGCCGTGCTCATGCTTTTCTCTCCGGCTGCCGAGCCACTTCGCGTCGGACCAGCCCTTCAATTGCGCTGTCGCATTTCGGTTTCATAAAAGGAAAATATGAAACAGGAATGTTAATGTCAATCACCCGTTCGGTGCGAAGGCCCTGGAGCCAGCACTTCAGGCCTGAAGCAGCGCCAGCTCTTCGGCGCTCAGATGGCGTGCCTTGCCTTTGGCAAGCTCGCCGAGCTGCAATTGGCCGATCGCCACCCGCACCAGGCGCAGCACCTCGATATCGTGGGTGGCGAGCAGCCGGCGGATGTGGCGGTTGCGGCCCTCGTCGAGCACGATCTCCAGCCAGGCGGTGCTGGTGCCGCTTCCACTCGATCGAAAATCAATCGCCTGAATTGCTACAGCGCCCTGTCGCCGGTAATGCCACGGGACAATTTGTTTTGTATAGTCCTTGATGCCACGTGGCCGACGATGGTTCGATGACTTGGGAAGGGAAGATCATGCGAAGCGGATTGGCGAAATTCGTCGTGGCGGGTTGCGTCGCCGCTCAGGTCGTCCTGCAAGCGGCGCAGCCGGCGTTTGCCGCGCCGTGCGGCTGGACGGCGAAACTGGAGGAAGAGGAGGGCGGCAAAGTGCTGATGGCGTCGGTCTGCGGCGGATCGAATGGCGGCGCCCAGCTGACGCTGGCCTGTTTCGGCAAGCCGACGCTGAGCTATGATTTGGGCGACAGCGGTCCGCAACTGGAACCCGGCATCGCTTCGTTCGCGTTCAAGGCCGGCGGCAAGGCGGTGACCAAGACGCTTCAACTCGAAGAAATGTACAACACCTTCACCGTGGAATTGAGCAGCACCGACCCGCTGTTGGCCCTGCTGCGCTCCAAGGGCGAGGTCACGGTCGCCTCGGGCAAATATGGCGAGAACAGCTTTCCGCTTGCCGGCTCATCCGCCGCCATCGGCAAGGTGCTGGCCCAGTGCGGCAAAGCCAAGGCTCCTTCCGACAATGAAGATTGATGAACCCCTCACATTTCGGTTTGAATCACGCGAGACCATCGCCAGGCTTTGATCGATTTGTTTGTCCCGTCGGTTGGCCAGCTCCCATGCCCGCCTAAGAATCGCTCAAGATTTTTATGCAGAAAATCAAAGCCGCCGGCTGCGATCTGTGGTGTGCTGACGGATGTAATACCGACAGAGATTGATATCCGCCGCGCTGCTTGTTGCGTTACTTGGGCTTCGACTGGCAGCTGGCTGACTGTCGAGTCGCCGCCAGCAGTTCAGGCCTGAAGCAGCGCCTGCTCTTCCGCCCTCAGATGGCGTGCCTTGCCTTTGGCAAGGTCGCCGAGTTGCAGAGATCCGATCGCGATCCGTACCAGGCGCAGCACCTCGATATCGTGGGCGGCGAGCAGCCGGCGGATATGGCGGTTGCGGCCCTCGTCGAGCACGATCTCCAGCCAGGCGGTGCTGGTGCCGCCGCGCAGCAGCTCGATCGAGCGGGCTGTCAGCAATTCGCCGTCGACGGTCGCGCCGGCGCGCAACCGCGCCAGCATGGCCTCGTCGGGCAGCGCACCGATCTGCACGTGATAGGTCTTGGCGACGTGCGAGGCGGGGTCGAGCAGGCGCTGCGCGAAGCGCGTGTCGTTGGTCATCAACAGCAGGCCTTCGCTCGCCTTGTCGAGCCGGCCGACCGGCGAGACGAAAGGCAGGTCGAGGCCTGCCAGGCAGTCGTAGACGGTGCCGCGGTCCTGCGGGTCGTCGCGGGTGGTGACCAGCCCGCGCGGCTTGTTGAGCATCAGATAGACCTTGCGCTCGGCGGCGACGCGGCGGCCGTCGACCTCGATGCGATCGCGGCCTGGATCGACGCGCATCGAGCCGTTGCGCACGATCTTGCCGGCGACCCGCACACGCCCCTCGGCAACCAGAAGCTCGGCCTGCTTGCGCGAGCACAGGCCAAGCTTCGACAGCGCGCGACAGAGGCTGACGCCGGGAGGATTGGCTGCGGGGGCAGGGCGTTGCCGGGCAAGGTTCGGTCGTGGCGACATGGCGTTGTCTGTGGATTCTTGTATACGAGCATCCCACTATAGCCGGCCGCCGGCTATGTCCACGGAAGGGAACTGCATATCGTTTGCGTCGTGCGCAGCGGCTGCGAGGACTTGCATGAAAACAGCCGTTCGCCTTTGCCTGCTGCTCGCCTTCCTGCCGACATCGCCGGCGCATGCCGGCTGGCAGGCGGTCGAGAAGGTCGAGACCTATGCCATCTCAGGGCAATCCGGGCCGGAGCTCTATGCCTCGATCGGCGGGCGCGGGCCGCTGCTCGGCGAGCGCCGCGTCATCGCGCATACCAATTTCAAGCTGACCTGGGTGAGGGACTACCAGCCGCAAGGCGACGCCTGCGTGCTGGTGTCGGCGCGACCGAAGCTGATCATCACCTACACCTTGCCGAAGCCGGCCGCGCGGCTGCCGGGCGCAATCCAGAAGAACTGGGAGGTTTTCGCAGCCGGCCTCGCCGCCCACGAGAAGGTGCACGGCGCCAGCATCGTCGACATGGTGCACAAGATCGAGGCGGCCACCATTGGCCTGACCGTCGCCGATGACCGTGGCTGCAGCAAGATCAGGATCGAAGTGACGAGACGGCTCGCCGGAATCTCGCAGGCACAACGGCAGGCGAGCCGCGATTTCGACCGGGTCGACTTCGGCCCGGGCGGCAAGTTGCGGCAGCTTGTGTTCACGCTGATGACCGGCGGATGACGCTGCAGGGCTGCGGGGGCGGCGCAGGGTACCACCTTTGCGGCCCTCACGCCTGCTCGGTCGGATAGAGCGTCAGGATGTTGACGTTGACCCGTGGCGGCTGGCTCACCGCATACAGGATGGCGGCGGCGATATCCTCGCTTTCCAGCTGCTCCATGTCGTCCAGCCTTTGCTCGACCGCCTGGCGCACATCGGCACGCATATTCTGGGTGAACTCGGTCTTGACGGCGCCAGGCTCGATGCAGGTGACGCGGATGCCATCCTTGCCGATCTCGCGGCGCAGCGATTCCGCCATCGCGCTCACCGCGTGCTTGGTGCCGGAATAGACCACCGAAGGGTGGATGTAACGGCCGGTGCCGGACGAGACCACGACGATGTGGCCGGCGCCTTGCCGCTGCATCGACGGCAGTGCCGCATGGATCGGATAAAGCAGGCCCAGGATGTTGACGTCGACCATCCGGCGGTATTCTTCCGGCGTCGTGTTGCGGAACGGCGCGGCGACGCCGACCCCGGCAACCGCAAGCAGCATGTCGAGCCGGCCGTACTCCTGCTGGACCCGCTCGACCATCGCCGTGGCTTGCGCTTCGTCGGCGACGTCGACGGCAATCGGCAGTGCCGCGCTGCCGGTCTCACGGATCCGCTTCGCCAGATCGTCCAGCCGCTCGGCGCGCCGCGCGGCAATCGCCAGCGTGGCGCCCTCGGCCGCCAGCGCCAGGGCGGTGGCCTCGCCGATGCCGGAGGAGGCGCCAGTCACCAAGGCGATCTTGCCGCTCAGTTTTCCTGTCTGCATGTTTTCTCTCCTGACGCTTTGGACACGCCGTGAAGCTAGGGCGCAGGCTTTCGGGCAACAATGCTGATCGAAAACCGAATCCACCGTTAGGGTTTTGGCCCCAGCAAGCCCACGTCTGCGCACGAACGGGCCTTGACGCGACCGGAGGTGTTGCGTCTTGATATGGGGGCTGCGGGGCTTCGCATGAAAACAGCTGATCGACTACGTCTGCGGGTGGCTTGTTTGCATGCGACGCTTGCATGCACCCCCGCGATCCTCTCGCGACCGACAGGTCTGAGCGCCAGATGAAGGTCCTCGTCGTCCATTGCCATCCCTGCGCCGACAGCTTCAGCGGCGCCGTGCGCGACACGGTGCTGGAGACGCTTGCCGAAAGCAGACACCAGGTCCACCTGCTCGACCTCTATGCGGCCGGCTTCGATCCGGTCATGCGCACGCAGGAATGGCGCGGTTACCACGACAAGGCGGCGAACCTGCAACCGGTGCACGAACATGCGCAGGAGCTGCTCTGGGCGGAGGCGGTCGTCTTCATCTATCCGACCTGGTGGTATGGCCTGCCGGCGATGCTGAAAGGTTGGCTGGAGCGTGTGCTGGTGCCGGGCTTCGCTTTCGAGATGCCGACGGCACGACGCGGCCCGCGGCCCAAATTGCGGCACATACGCCGGGTGATGGCAATGACCACATGTGGCGCCACGCCGCTGATGTCGTGGATCATGGGACAGCCCGGCCGGCGGACCCTGCTGCGCGGCTTCCGCTCCGTCTGCCATCCGCTGTGCCGGACCAAATTCCTGGCGCTCTACCGGATGGACAGCGTCTCGGCCGCCGGACGCCAGGCGCATTTGCAGCGGGTCAGAAAAGCGGTTGCCGGCCTTGGCCGCGCTGATGCGGTCGCCACCATAGTGCCTGGCTGATCAGCCGGGTGGGCCGTCGCCGGCGCGGGCAATCGCTTTGGACGGGCGATTGCGCCAGGTTGGTGTTGGGGACGGCCAGTTATCGAAGTAGGCGCCGCCCCTCTGGCCCTGCCGGGCGTTTCTCCCCGTAAACGGCAGGGCAATCGAATATGGACTTGACGGACCCACCTACCGAACGCTGCAACGCCTGAAACGAAAAACCCGCCTCGGAGGCGGGTCGTTGGGAGCCAATTAGCACCATACCCAAACTAGTAGCATAGCTGCCGGCACAAAGCAAGAACAAAATACGCCGTGGCGATAGAAAATCCGAATTCCTGCTCGTCCGAGGTCGCTGCTCAGAACGATTGCAAACTCGTATTCCTTCGCCCCACTTGGCATCTCCCGTAGGGGCAGGGCAAATCGCATGTGGATTCTTACGAAGAAGGGACCCCCACCCCTAACCCCTCCCCACAAGGGGGAGGGAACGCTGCCGCGTGCCTTTACTTCCCCTTGGCGCCGAAAAGCAGGCAATTTGCCGAGGTCGGCGCCGACGGAAGTCTCCCTCCCCCTTGTGGGGAGGGGTTAGGGGTGGGTCCTTCGTAGAGCGAAAGCGTAGAGCGAAAGCCTCCGCTTTCCATCTGCGATAGCCCTGCCATAAACGGGGAGATAGACCCGGCCGCAACGCTGGCGCCATGCTTGCAACGTTGGCGCTTTGCGAAATTGTCGAAGGCAGCGTCCCTCGCTCCGTCTACAACGACGCCAGCAAGCAGGCATGGGGCGGCGCAAACCCGTGAAGTAAGGGGCTGATTCAACTTTAGGTCTAAAGCGATTGCTCGCCATGGCCTTTGCAGGGTGGCTGCTCGCCGAACCAAAACAGATCGGACAGATGAAGGCCGCGCAATGACCGTCACCATCTACCACAACCCCGATTGCGGCACCTCGCGCAACACGCTGGCCATGATCAGGCAGTCCGGCGAGGAGCCTGAGGTGGTCGAATATCTAAAAAATCCGCCGTCGCGCGAAAAGCTCGTCGAGCTGATCGCAGCGATGGGCATGACGCCGCGCCAATTGCTGCGCGAAAAGGGCACGCCCTATGCCGAACTTGGCCTGGGCGACCCGAAGTGGAGCGACGACGAGATCCTCGATTTCATGCTGGCGCATCCGATCCTGATCAACCGGCCGATCGTGGTGACGCCGCCCGGCACCATGCTCGCCCGACCCTCCGAAGCCGTGCTCGATATCCTGCCCAATCCGGATATCGGCCCGTTCACCAAGGAGGACGGCGAGGTCGTCATCGACGCCAGCGGCAAGCGCGTCGCCTAGATATCGGCCTATTTCGATTTTTGTCGAAATCCGCTTGACGTGCAGCGATTCTGGAAATAGCTTATTTCCATGAGACTCGAAAAAGCAGCCTTGCAACTTGAAGCCCTCGGCAACCCGACGCGGTTGCAGCTCTACCGCACCCTGGTCCGGGCGGGCGATGAGGGGCTTCCGGTCGGGCGCATCCAGGACAGGCTCGGCATCGCCGCCTCGACGCTGTCGCATCACCTCAAGCGGCTGGTCGACACCGGCCTGGTGACGCAGGAGCGGCAGGCGACGACGCTGATCTGCCGGGCCAACTATCCCGCCATGAATGGGCTCATCGGATACCTCGCGGACGAATGCTGCGCCGACGCCACCTGTGCGCCGGCATCGGCGGAAGCGACGGCCAAGACGGCGGCGTGATTTTTTTGGCACCATAATTCGAAATTACCGGAAGGATGGAAGATATGGAAATGATCGAAAAGCTCCCGGTCGCGGTGATCGGCGCCGGGCCGGTCGGTCTGGCGGCAGCGGTCCACCTCATCGCGCAAGGTATTCCTGTCAAAGTCTACGAAGCCGGCAATACGGTTGCATCCAACCTCAGGGATTGGGGCCATGTCCGGGTGTTCACGCCCTGGCGCTATTGCGTCGATCAGGCGGCTAGAAACCTGCTCGAGGCGCATGGCTGGCGGATGCCTGAGCCCGAGGCATTCCCAACCGCGGACGACCTCGTCGCTGATTATCTCGAGCCGCTTGCAAAGCTTCCGCAATTGTCGCCGTCGATCGAAACCGGCGCCCGGGTCGTCGGCATTTCGCGCTGGGGCGCCGACAAGGTGCTGAGCAAGGGACGCGAGAACCGGCCGTTCATGCTGGCGGTCGAGACTGCCGATGGTACAAGACGCGACAGCGCACGTGCCGTCATCGATGCTTCGGGAACCTGGCAGATGCCGAACCCGCTCGGCGCCGGCGGAATTCCTGCAGAAGGCGAGGCCGAATTTGCCGACCGCATCGCCTACGGCATCCCCGATATTCTCGGCCGCGACCGCAGCCTTTATGGTGGGAAGACGACGCTGGTCGCCGGCTCCGGCCATTCGGCCGCCAATGCGGTGCTGGATCTCGCCAGCCTGGCAAATGTGGAGGCCGGCACCGCTTTCATCTGGACAACGCGCGGCACCGACCTGGTGCGCATCTACGGTGGCGGTGATGCCGACCAATTGCCGGCACGCGGCGAACTCGGCGCCGAAGTGCGCGAACTCGCCGAGAGCGGCGGCGTCAGGCTGGTGACGGGCTTTGCGGCTGTTTCGATCCGCGATGCCAACGGCCGGCTGGTCGTCGAAGGCCAGACCAGGGACGGTTTGCAGGCGCTTGGCCCGGTCGACCGCATCATCGCCGCGACCGGACAACGCCCGGATCTGTCGCTGACCCGTGAGCTTCGGCTCGAGCTCGATCCATGGCTGGAAAGCGTCAAGGCACTGGGACCGTTGATCGATCCCAACGAGCATTCGTGCGGCGACGTGCCGCCGCACGGCCACCGTGAGATCAGTCATCCAGAGCAAGGGTTCTATACGGTCGGCATCAAGAGCTATGGCCGCGCGCCGACCTTCCTGCTGCTGACCGGCTATGAGCAGGTCCGCTCGGTCGCGGCGGCGATCGCAGGAGACATGGTGGCGGCCGACAATGTCCAGCTTGTGCTGCCCGAGACCGGCGTCTGCACCGTGCCGCGGATCGGCATTGCCGACAAGGGTTGCTGCGGCGGTCCGGCGCCGGCAGTGGTGGATGCGTGCTGTGTCGCCGACGCCAAGGCGAAGGCGGTCGGCAAAGGCGGCTGTGGCTGCAGCGTCGCGGCATGAGTTTTTCGCCGCCTTCGCCGGCCATCGTGCGCAGCCGCGGCGCGATCATCACCGCGCTTGGCCTGACGCAGATCATGGCGTGGGGGTCTTCCTACTATCTTCCCGCGGTCATCGCGCCGGCAGTCTCCTCCGATACCGGCTGGCCGCTGGCATGGGTTGTCGGCGGCCTGTCTCTCGGCTTGCTCACGGCAGGATTGATCTCTCCGCGCGTCGGCTCGTCGATCGAGCGGCATGGCGGCCGCAACGTTCTGGCGTTCAGCGCCGGATGCATCGGGCTCGGCCAGATCGGGCTGGCTCTTGCCCCTAATCTTGCGGCCTATATCGCGGCCTGGCTGGTCATCGGCCTGGGCATGGGGGCAGGGCTCTACGATGCCGCTTTCGCGACGCTTGGCCGCCACTACGGCCAGGGCGCGCGCTCCGCCATCACCATGCTGACGCTGTTCGGCGGCCTTGCGAGCACCATCTGCTGGCCGATCTCAGCCTTGCTGCTGGGGGAGGTCGGCTGGCGCGGCACCTGCCTGGTTTACGCCGCCTTTCAGCTGGCAATTGCGCTGCCGCTCTATCTGGTGATCCTGCCCCGGGAGCCGCCGCAACCGGCAGTCAAACCGGGAGTGAAGAAGGCGGCACCCATTCTCGACAACCAAGCCGATCCGTCGATCATGATCGTTCTGGCCGCGACCCTGACACTCGCAGCGGTGATCTCGTCGACACTATCGGTGCATCTGCTCACAATCCTGCAAGGCAGCGGCATGGCGCTTGCCGCAGCCGTCGGGCTCGGCGTGCTGGTTGGTCCATCACAGGTGGCGGCGCGCGCGATCGAGATGATGATCGCGCGCTACCACCATCCGATTTTCACCAAGTTTGCCTCGGTTACGTTTGTGGCGATCGGCGTTTCGACGCTCTGGGCCGGCATGCCGATCATCCCGCTGGCGCTCGGTTTCTACGGCGCAGGCATCGGCCTCGAATCCATCGCCCGGGGAACGCTGCCGCTCGCGCTGTTCGGCTCGAATGGCTATGCGAGACTGATGGGCCGCCTCGCCATGCCGAGCCTGATCGCCCAGGCGGCGGCACCCTCGGCCGGCGCATTGCTGCTGGATCGCTTCGGCCCGCACGGGACGTTGGCCGCGCTTTCCGGCCTGGCGCTGGCCAACGTCATCCTCGCATGCGGCTTGGGCTGGCGGATGCTCCGCCGGCGGCAATCGCAGGTTCAAACCCGATAGGATTTCGACCTGCGTTCGGCGCCTTCAACTGGAGAGCGGGAGATCTTCCAAGGGATCGACAAGGAAAGACGCGGCGATCAGATCGTCCGCATCGAGGCGCAGTGAGCCTTTGGCGCCGCCCATAATGGCGGCAACCTTTTGAAACGTCTTGATCTCATGCTCGGTAATCTGGGCACTTTGCATTCTGGATTTGAGGTCAGCGACGCGCAGCCCCAAACTGTGGGACATTCCGATTTTACGGTTCGACATGGTAAGATGCTCCTCCCCGGCCCATGTTTGTTTTGCCACCCGCCCTTATTCGTATTTCCTCCGCCTGCCTAAATATGAGGCATCGCGATACAGCGCCCGAACGCCCGATGCAAGGGAAGGTTCCGGCGCGCAGCGGTCACGAAATAATAATAGGTAGGAAGCACGGCCGATGGTCCGGCCGGAGGTAGGACTTAGGTACGACGCCCCGCCGGACAGAGGGCTCCGGTGGCTTAGCGGCTGGCGAGGACCATGCGGTTGCCTTCGCTGTCGCGAAACTCCGCCACCGTGCGCCCCGGCTGCCACGGCGCCTCATGCGGTTCGGTGACGATCTCGACGCCGTCCTTCTTCAGCGCCGCGATCATTGCCCCGACATTTTCGTCGACCAGCACCAATACGGGCTCCGCTCCGGGAGCGTCGTCGGCGCGCCTGACAAAATGCAGGTTCGTCACGGCATGCGGAAATGCCAGCTCGATCCAGCGCCAGCCGCCATCACCCATCTTCTGGTCGGCCATGACCTGGCAGGCGAGATGCCTGGTGTAGAACGCCTTGGCGCGGTCCTGCTCGAACACCGGAAGCTCGGCAAACTGGATATGCATGATCGTCTCTCCTGCTTGATGGCTGCCGCGCAGCCGCCCACGCGGGAAAGACGATGCGGGCAACCGAAAAGATTCGTCGGCAAGGAGAATCTTTTCAGCGCAGCCGGTCGTCCTTCGTTCATACCAACCAGTCAGGAGACGACGATGGACTACGCGCTCATTCGATACGGTGTGAACCAAGCCGACCTGGCAGATAACCGCGTGCTGGTCGAAAAAGTATTTGAAGCGCTGGGCGAGGCGGCACCGCCGACGATGTGCTATCTTGTGCTCGAGCTGGACGACGGCTCGTTCGTCCACATCGTCGGCCAGGACGGCGATTCGTCGGCGCTGACCGGGCTTGCCGCCTTCAAGGCATTTGCGGAAAACCACGCCCAGCGCCGTTCGACCCCGGCAATGCGATCGCCTGTCAAAGTCATCGGCAACTATCGTATGCTGGCGGATCAGAAAGCCGGGTAGCGCCCGCCATGCCGCTCGCGCAGAAATGGGACGCTACGCCGAAAATGAACAGGGCGACTTTGGAGGTGATGCTCGTCGGGTTGCGGCCAAGGCTGCATCGCTACTGCGCGCGTATGGCCGGCTCGGTGATCGACGGCGAGGACATCGTCCAGGAGGTCCTGATCAAGGCGCTGCAGGCGATCGACGGGGGTGCGATCGTCGAACGTCCCGAGCAATGGCTGTTTCGCATAGCCCACAATGCCGCGCAGGATCATCTGCGGCGGCGCAATCGGGAAAGGTCGCGCATGACCGAGGCCGACATGAGCGTGATCGAGGATCCCTCCGGCAGCGCCGACAGCCGGCTCGCCGCCCAGACCGGCCTGCGCTCCTTCATGCAGCTTTCGGTGCCGCAGCGCAGCGCCGTGATCCTGGTCGACGTGCTCGGGCTCAGCCTGCATGAGACCTGCGAAGTCACCGGCGCGACGCTCGCCGCCACCAAGGCCGCGCTGCATCGCGGGCGGGCGCAGCTCAAGTTGCTGGCGCTGCAGCCCGAACAGGCGCTTGCGCCGAGGCTCGACGCCGATGACGAGCGCCGGCTGCGGCGCTATGTCGACCTGTTCAACGCGCGCGACTTCGACGCGGTCAGGGCACTGATCGCCGAGGACGTGCGGCTCGACGTCGTCAACCGCGTCCGCCTGCGCGGCAAGGCCGAGGTGTCGACCTATTTCGGCAATTATGCCCGTATCAGCGACTGGACATTGTCGCTCGGCTTCGTCGACGACAGGCCGGCGATCCTGATCCGCCACCCGCAAGCGGCCGACGGCGCGGTGCGCGGCTTCATGCTGGTCGAGTGGCGGAACGATCAGGTCATCCAGATCCGCGACTTCCGCTATGCGCCCTGGTGCCTGGTCGACGCGGAGATCAGGGCCGTGGAGGGGTGAGGAGAGCGCTGGAAATGGTGCGAAATGGCGATCAGGCAGCCTCCTGCTGTTTGACCTAAACGCAATTGCCACATGGCAGCACGTTCTTAGAGCGGTTCCGGTTCTCTTAGAACCGGTAACTCGCTCTAACTATCTGTTTTGCCGCATTTATGCGGACGCCACATGACTCCATTTGGCGGCAGAATCCTCTAGCCGATACGCACGCGGCGCGTCACTTGGCCATTGCTTTCCCAGTATGTGTGTTTCTTGGCTATCAAGGGATCGTCCATCGCCGGTTGAATTTGTCCTGTGGTGCTGACCGCGCGCGAGGTCACGGTGTGTTCTCCAGGAGAGGGATTTGCCCAAGCCAGGGACCATATTTTCCAGGCGTGTTCGGCCTCCTCACTGTGGTCAATGGTCGCTGGTGTCCAAGGCCCTTGATCGATTTGCACTTCGACCCGGTCGATCGGCGCCCCCCAGGCTGCCCCAACGATGCGGTAATCTGAATCTTTCCGGGTAACCTTCGCAGGCGCGGACTTTATCAGCGCTCGCCCGACTGACGTCTCGGCCCATACGGTCTCGCCGTTGTGGTCCTCCTCCCGGATGGTGACATAGTCACGGGCCATCAGAAGGCTCATGAACCGCGTATCGCGAACCTCGATGCGCTTTAGCCACTTGACGTTGGCGATCCCGTACCAGCCTGGCGCAATGAGCCGTACCGGGAAGCCATTGGGCGCCGGCAAGGCGGCCCCGTTCATTTCATAGCAGAGGAGATTGTCGGGGTTCATCGCGTCGGCGAGCGACATGCTACGAGCGAAGTTCTGCTGCATCTTGACGTCGCGTATCGGGATCTCGCCTGTGTCGGTACCGAAAAAGACGACCTCGATGCCCTTCTCCAGAACGCCAGCTTCCTCAAGGATCGGGGCGAGCGGCGTCCCTGCCCAGCGAGCATTGCCGATGCCGCCGGTGAAAAAGGGAAACCCGTGGTTGCCCGAGCATTCCACTGTGAAAACGACCTCCTGCCGCGGTCGCGCCCTGATGTCGGCGAGCGTTAACTCGAGGGGCTTCTTGACCAGGCCTCCGATCTCCATCGACCATGTCTTCTCGTCGATCGTTGGTCGGTTGAAATGCGAGATGCTGAAGAACTTGTCGTTTGGCGTTATCCAGCTATCCAAATCCTCCCAGACAAGCTGCTTCTGGATACCCACCGGATCGGGATTTTCGGTCGGCTGATCCAGCCATCGAATAACTTCCTCGTTCGGCCGTGTTGGAAAAGCGTAAGCCCGGCGCGAGGTATAGAGAGCAGCAATTGCGGCAAGAGCCGCGCTTCCTTGAACAAGAAGTTCTCTGCGCTGAAAATCAGGCATGTTGTTTACCTCCCAGTTGATCCGGAACGGGCTGCAACGTGCCTTAGGCCGTAGCCTGATCACGGATAGGCGACACAATGTGAGGTCTGCCCACCCGGAAGTATCCGGGTAGGTCAGATAATCACCGACGCAAGTCAAGCATGTGAAGCGTTGCACGAAACGCCAGCTCGCGTTTCGCATGCTAAGAGTGCGCCTTTGAGAAGGAACTGTCCACAACTTGGACGGGACATGATGATGATTGCAGCATTCCATGCCGATTTCCGGTCCTGCCAAAATCGTTGCTGCTCTGATCGCTGCCGAACGCCCGCTTCTGGGTCATTTCCGGACCTTCGCGGGTTCTCGTCGAACCGGTGTTTCCTGCCGGCCCGTGGGTTGGCCGGGCGGCCGGCATCGCCCTGATTGCCTGGGGCACCGCAACGCTTTTGGTCTGACGACCAGGGCCGCCTCGAATGTCGCATTTGCAGGAGGAGGGCGGGCCCGGGCGGCACATCAGAACCAATCTGCATAACGAGGTGGCCAGCAAGCAGGCCGCCTGGCTCGGGCGCGGCAGATCATTCACACGTGAACCATTCGCCAACCGAGCGGGGACACCCTAATTGGTGGTGACTTGCGTCACCGCCACGCCGGTTATCCTGCCGTTCCCGGCTGTGTAGGTGAGCGTCTGCGTGACCGTGGTGTCCTTCTGGTCGGGAGACGAAGGAGGATAAGAGGCGGCGAAGCCGAAATGGCCGTAACGATCGGGCTTGGCGGCGCCAAATTTCGCGGCCACGTCGCTCAGCGGCGCTCCGACGCCGGGCGTATCGAGTTCAATTGCTGTCAGGCTGGCAGGTGCGCCGGCGCATCCTTCCGGCACCTTGCCTTCCGGGTTCGGCTGCAGGGCGACGGACAGGACACCGTGGTCGGAGCCGCCCATCTCGCCGGAGACGAACCAGAAGATCGACGGCGATCCGCCGGCGTCGGGGCCGGCATAGCAAAGCCAGTGGCGTGAATCTCCGGCGTCGCCTTCATCGTGCATCGCTCCGCCGAAGGCTTTTTCGACATCGGCAAGCGTGGTTTCCTCAAGCTTTATCTCCAGCGGCCCGGCCTTGACCTGCTTGAACAGCGGGCTGGCCACCGGCGAGTTGATATCGCCCAGGGATGGAATCGCCCGGTCCGGGTTGAGCGGCTTGGCCAGCGTCGTTGCATTGGTCACCAGTCCGGCAACGATGAGGGCGAAATATCCGGCGTTCTGTCCCATGCCGATCTCCTGTCGTTCGAAGTGAGGGCGGAAGGATTTGCGAGCGGGTGCTACCCTGTCTGGTTGATACCCAAACCGGTGCACGACGAACTGGTCCCAAGATAAATTCACAACGGCGCAGCCTTCAACGTCATTCCGGCGACTTGGCAACCAAAGTGTAATCGAGGCTCACAGTTCCTTCTCGGCCAGCTCGCGAAATGCGTCGGGAACCGACCGCTGTAGCCCGAGCGCGACCGAGGCGTAGCCCACCGCCTCCCAGCCGAAGCGGTCGCGGATCTTGTCGACGGCGCGGTCCGCGGTCCAGCGCGCCGCGCCCTTGCTGGTGCCGGGGCGGCGGCGGTCGTCGTCGAGCCCGAGCGGCAGTTCCAGTTGCAGGCCGGCATGCTGCTCCAGATGCGATACGGCGATCGCCAGCAGCGAGATTGTCTTTTCGTGCGGATGGTCGATGAGCACCTTGCGCACCAGCGCCTCGGCGATCTCGGCCAGCATGGCGGTTGCCGATATCGGCTGGTCGAGCGTGATCGAGCGCGTCACCGAGCGCAAATCGGCAAAGCGGACGCGAACCGTCACTGTACGGCCGGGCCGGGATTTCGCCCGCAATCTTGTGGCGACCCTGTCGGCCAGATGCAGCAAAGCCGGCACGAAGACCTGCTCCTCGGCCGGTTTTCGGCCAAGCGCCGACTGCGCACCCGCCGAGCGCGCCCGGCGCTGCGTCTCGAGCTTGCGCGGATCGCGGTTCCACGCCAGCGCGTTGAGTTTCTCTCCCGCCGCCGACCCGAGCAGGCGCTCAAGCGCCCCACCATTGGTCTTCGCCAGCTCGCCGATGGTGTTGACGCCGATGCCGGCCAGCCGCTGCCTGGTGACCGGGCCGACGCCCCACATCAGCTCGACCGGCAGGTGGTGCAGGAATTCCAGCTCGTGGCGCGGATCGACCACCACCAGCCCGTCCGGTTTTGCGACCTGTGAGGCGATCTTGGCCAGATGCTTGGTGCGGGCTACGCCGACCGAGATCGGCAGGCCGAGCTCGGCCCGCACGCGGCGGCGGATCTTGCCGGCGATCTCGGCCGGCGAGCCGAACAAATGGGTGCAGCCGGCGACGTCGGCAAAGGCCTCGTCGATCGAAATCCGCTCGACCACCGGCGTGAAATCGCCGAGCACCTTGATTGCCGCATCGCCCAGCCGCTGATAGTCCTTGAAATGGCCGCCGACGAAGACGAGTTGCGGGCAGAGTTCCCGCGCCCGCCGTCCCGGCATACCGCCGCGCACGCCGAACGCCTTGGCTTCATAGGATGCGGCCAGCACCACGCCGCCGCCGACGGCAATCGGCTTGCCGCGCAAGGCCGGGTCGAGCAACTGTTCGACCGAGGCATAGAAGGCATCCAGATCCGCGTGGAGGATGTTGGCTTCCATCCGGCCCGTTCGCCCGCGGCGGTTCGAACGCCGCATTGTCTCGAGTTGTGATGAGAACATAGAGAGAACATTTTGGGTGGATTGTCAAGCAGCGCGGAGGCGGCCGCAGATGACGAGCGCGCGGCAAATGTTCAGCCGCGCAGCCGATCGCGGGCCTGCATCAGCGCGAATCCCAACAGGTTCTCGCCGCGCCACAGCAGCGGGTTCACCGCCCTCTCGTCATCCGCCGCAAGGCCGATACCCCACACCCGGTCGACAGGGCTCGCCTCGACCAGCACCCGGTCATGCGTCGACAACAGATATTCGCGCAGCGCCGCGTTCTGACGGAACTTCTGAAAGCTCCCTTCAGTCACGATGCGATATTTGTCTGCATCCCATTTGGTGCCATCGAAGCCGCTCACCTGGCGGCCAAGCTGCTTTGCCTGCTTGGGGCTCGCCGCCCTGAGGATTTGTGTTGCCGTCGGAGCATCACCGAACAGTCGTGCCTTCTCGGCCATCATCCAGTGTTCGGCAGTCGGATAGCTCAGGCCATCGACGGTAAAAGGCGCATGCCACCACTGGCTGAAGCACGACGTGCTTATTCGGCCGTCCTTAGACGGCTGATGGCCCCAGAAGAACAGGAACTTCTGCCGGGGCTTTGCGCGAAAGGTTTTCTCAAGCCAGGTTCGGTCGTAAATCATGGGCGGATGGAGCAGGGCGAAAGGCCGGCTTGTCAATGCTCCATCCAGAGTGGGTAGCGAAGATGAGCGGTCGGCGCTGAATGCGATGAAATGCTGATCTACAGCGCCATCTTGTAGCCGAGATGACTGGCGGTGAAGCCGAGGCGCTCGTAAAAAGCGTGCGCCTCCCGTCGACCTTTGTCCGTGGTGAGCTGGACGAAGCTGCAATTGCGCGAACGGCAGGTTTCAATCGCCCATTCGATCATCAGCTTGCCGACGCCGCGCGAGCGCCATTGCCGGACGACGCGAACGCCTTCGATCTGGCCGCGCCAGTCGCCTTTTCTCGAAATGCCTGGAAGGAAGCTGAGCTGCAGCGTTCCGACCACTTGCCCGGCCCCGACGGCCACGGCCAGCAACTGGTTGGGATCGGTATCGATTGCGCTGAAGGCATCGAGATAGGATGGCGCCAGCGGCGTGGACGGGTCTTCCCGGTCTGCGCCGAGCACATCGTCCGCAAGCATTGCAACGATCGCCGGCAGGTCGGGCGCCTGCGCGCGACGGAATTCGATCTCGCTCATCGCGCGGAGACATACGGCGCGGTGTCGGCGATCGCAATATCCGTTTTGACTTGCAAGGGAGGCCCGCGCGCCTTCAGGTGGCCTCGAGCGCCCAGAGGCGGTGGCCGTAGCGGCGGAAGAAGCGGGCGAAGAGGCGCTGCTGCCTGGCGCGGGTGAGGTCGGCGGCGCGCCTTTCCTGTCGCCAGTGCGGCATGTTGCGGAACATCGACAGAAAGCGGGCGGCATCCTCGAGTGCCTCCTCGGCCGACTGTGCCGGGCGGATCGCCGCCAGGAACAGAGCGCGGCTCGGCTTCATCTGGTCAATCGCCGCCTTGCGGTGGCGATGACCCTGGCGTGCCTTGCGGATGCCGTCCTGGCGGATGGCCGCGAAAGCGGCAAGCATGGCCGGGCTGTCGCCGCTATAGCCGCAGGCATGGGCGAACTGGGCTGGGTCCATCGTCATTCCCTTGCTGCCGGCCGGCCGCGGTTCTGTTGCTCGCGCCGATTCCGGTCCTCACCACGTATAAGCATAACTCAAATAAGTGAACAAGTTAAACTTTCACGTTGATGTAAGCGGAACCGACTCGACTCCGCTCCAAAAACCGATAATGTTGCGAACAAAGCAGGAACAACGATGGGGATAACCATGGCATTGGCAGGCAAGGAAGCGACGATCGCCGATGTTGTCTCGATTGCCGTCGAATGCATCGACTGCGGCCGCAACAGGTGGTGGAAGCCGGCCGAGCTCAAGCGGCATGGGGTGATGCCGGAGACACCGCTGGCCGCACTTTCGGGGCGCCTGATCTGCAAGGCCTGCCGGGCCGACGGCCTGCCGGGCGCCGCCGTCTCGATCCAGGCCGCCTTCATCGACGACCGGCAACGGACCCGCGCCGAGGCGCGCCTGCTCAATGGTCGAGAGCTGCAGTCGAGGCGGGCTTGAGGGGGACGGGGACGGTGTTCTTCCTTCTCCCCTTGTGGGAGAAGGTGGCCGAGCGAAGCTCGGTCGCATGAGGGGTGTTGGACGGATCGCGGAGTTGAAGACGTAGGGATTTAGACTAGAATCATCCGAATATTTTTAAACGCCTCATTTCTTCCAACACCCCTCATCCGGCTCGACGCTGCGCGCCGATCCACCTTCTCCCCAAGGGGAGAAGGGCGCGCCGGCGCCTCCTCAATACCCCAGCAGTTCCTTGAGCGGGATGACGCGGAAGACGTTCTTGATGGCGTAGCGGTTGAAGGACAGCGTCTTGGGCGGGTTGTACTGTTCGACGATCAGCTCGGCGGCGGTGCGCTTGACCAGCTTCTTGATGAAGGCCTTGCCGTTTTGCTCGTTCTCCTCGGGCAGGGTCTCGATCACCACATGGTCGCCGGGCAACGCTTCGCGGCCGCCGCAATAGATCATCTCGCCGGGCTCGTAGCGCGGCACCATCGAATCGCTCAGCACGTGCAGCGCAAACACATTGCGCAGATGCCGGATCCCCGGCGGCCGCTGGACATAGCCGGCCGGCTGGCCGTTGAAGGTGAAGTCGCCATCGTCGCCGCCGACGGCGGTGCCGAGAAGCTGGATGTCCATCGGCCCGGCGGGCAGGGGGCCGGGATCGGTGACGATCTCGGCATCGGCGACCGGTCCGGCATCTTCGAGGAAAACGACCTCGCCCTTGCCGAGCGCCACCGGGTCGACGCGCAGGAAAGCGGCGGTCTTCAAAAGGTTCTCGGTCTTGGGCAGGTTGCGCCCGGTCTCCCAATTGCCGACGGCAGCGACGTCGGTGTCGTTGTGCTCGGCAATGTGACGCATCACCAGGCCGCGCTGCTTGCGCGCCCGGCGGATCGCCGCTCCGACCTTGATCGACAGTGCAGTTTTCGCCATGGCTCCATCTGAGGCATAAGATTCGGTTTCGTCTATGCAAGAATCGCTTGCATTACGATTTGAGTTATGCTCTTATGTAGGCATGCACAAGTCGCTTCGCCAGCTTTCGGTCCTTGAATCCGCCGTTCAGCGCGCCGGCAGCGCTCGCCTGGAGGCGGTAGCGCAACCGATCGCCGGGGCCATGCATGTGCCAACCCTTTCCCCTTCGTCGGGGCTGTCCTCCTCCCCGGCCGGGACGATGCCCGAGGCTCGCGCCTCGGATCCGGCAGCGCAAGCGGCCGGAACGGCCGGAGCCGTTCCCCTCCCGGCTCCGGCCACGAATTACCTGCCGGCCGGCAATGCGGAAGCCGCGGTTTCCTGCATCCGCACCGAAGACGGCACGGTCATCGCCTTCGACAAGCGGACGGGCAAGGCAGTGTCCGGCGCAACAAGGCAGGGCGGCCGAGATGAAGCTCGATCGCAGCAGACCATGCGAAGGCTGACCGGCTTTCGAGCCTGAGGCCGGCGAAGCCGGCGCCGCACACAACCATTTTTGCAGGGAATGAAACATCATGGCCGCCCGCTATTCCGCCTCGGAACTGGAACAAATCGAGAACTGGCTGACGAGCGGACTGTCGGCAGCGAAGATCGCCACCCGGTTGACCGCGCTGCGCGGCCGCCCGGCCTCGCGTGCAGCCATCATCGGCATCGTCCACCGCACCGCCCGTTTGCGCACCATCGGCCTTGCCAGATCCAAGGGCTGGTGTGGCGGACGCTCTGGCGGCCGGCTCGGAAATTCGGCGCCTGAGCCATCAAGCACTGCTGATCAAGCGGAGTCGGCTCCGAAGGCCGAGCCACGCTGCCGCCCGGCAAGGCTGTCGGCCAGGCTGGCGCCGCCGGCCTGGCAGCCGGGTCCGGCTCGGATCACCGGGACCGATGGCGCACCGCTCGAAATGCCGGCGCCGCGCCCGATCGCCGCCGGCGGCCGCCAGCCGCATTTCGCCGCCATGCGCTTCATCGATTGCCTGTTCGAGCGCTGCCGCGCGCCGCTCGACACGACGCCGCAGGAGGATGCGGAAAACGACGCCCCCGGCAGCCGGCCAGGTTTGGACATGCTGTGCTGCGGAATGCGCACGAACCCATCGAAAAGCTACTGCGCCTATCACGCTGCGCGCTTCCTGCGCACGCTGCCGGCCGAAGCGATTTGAGCCCGCTGCAATGAGGCTGGAAGTTCGCCAGCGCCCGACGACCAAAACCCAGGAGGACCGAGCCGATGAGCACCAAAACCGCCCAAAAGGCCAAAGCCAGGCCACCGAGATTGCCGAAAGGCGAGGCCGAGCAGGTGCGCATCCGCAAGGAGATCGGCCATGATTTCGCACTGAAGGACGACCGGTTCGGCCGCAAGCGGCTGGCGAAGGGGACGCAGGAGGGAGCGCGCCTCTATGAGGTCTCCAATGACGGCCACACAGCGACCGGCGGCATCGTGCGGGTGCGCAACGTCGACCCGCTGAGCGGCCTCACCTCGCTGTCGCGCCAGCAGCGCGAGGCGGGCATGCGCTACCGCCAGGATTTCCGCAACTCGTCCGAGGCAACCGCCAAGCCGATGGCCTGGGCCGAGCGCGTCGACGGCGGCCGCACCGGCAGCGGCGTCGCCGAACACATCCTGTCCGCCGGCCGCGACCATGCCGAAGCCACCAGGGCGCTTGCCCACTGGGAGATCGTCGGCATCGTGCAAAAGGTCTGCTGTGCCGACGCAACGGTCAAGAGCCTGGCCGAACAGGCCGGCGAGCCGCGCGACGTGGTGGTGAAACTACTCAAGATCGGGCTCGACATATTGGCCGTACATTACGGCATGATGCTGATGCGCAAGCCGAGATGAGGAGCCCCGCCGATCCGGCCGGCACTACCGGCCGGATCGATCCGTCAACGACGGCAGACACGGATTCTTTCGATAATCCGGTGGTGATGACGCCAGTGCCTGATGACTTCGGTGTGGCAGCGCCGGTGGTACCGGTACCGGTAGCGCGGCGCGTAGTCCTCGTTATAGACATCATAGCGGTAACGGGGAACGTACTCATCGTCGTAATCGGAATACCGATGGTGGCGATAGTAATAGTCGTCGTCGTCATAGCCGTTGCCGATGCCGATTGTGACGCTGCCGCCGGCATTCGCCGGGCCGATCACGGAAGCCGCCGATGCGATGGCGATCACCGAGGCAAGCAGGAGCTTCTTCATAGCTACCTCCTTCTTTAACGTCCCTCTAATAGAAAAACCCCCGAGGGGCAGCCTCGTTCCATAGATTGGCAAGATGTAACGAACGGACGAGCCCGAAGTTTAGCGCCTGCTGGCGCGAAAACGCCGCTGGCTGCGCCGGGGTCGGATCGTCGACGCAGCGTGGCCGCTCCTCTCATCAAACAGCGGCAATCGCGCGTCAGTCCCGTTTTTGGCGACGTCTGCCTACAGAACATGGCCCAGTTCCAGCAAAACGAACGCGGTCGCACCCAGCACAGCGAGGGCGTAGGCCGCATAAAGAACAAGCAGCATTACCTCAAAGTCCCGGACGAAGCTTGCGGCAATCCTGGTCTCCTTAGACTCTGCTTTCTCGATGCGGTCGGTTTCCAACTCCTCCGTTGCCATGACGAGGCAGACAATCCTGTCGTTGTCGGCCGCCTGCAATATCCGTTCCGTCAAATCGACTGCAATCACTGGATCATCGGCCAACTGATCCCGCGATAGCCGGCTTTCAGTGACGGTCTGGATTTCACGCTTTCTCACGCACGCATAATTGCGTTGACTAAATTAGGTTCCACTAAAATATATAGATTGCCTCGACCCGATCACGACGTGGTGAGGCGTGAGCCCAGCTGGGCGGGGAACCGCCGCCCGAGGTCCGCATTTGTCGACTGTCGGGGCGAATCGCGATCCGCATCCTCCGATCAAAGGGCGCGGGCTTCTTCATAGGCTGCTACGATGCGCCATTGCTGGTAGGTCGCAATGCCAAAGCAGCCAAACTCTCATATCGCGAACGCAGCGCCGACGTCTTCGGTGCTGACCGGTTATGACGAAGATCGCATGCTTACTTATATCCGGCTGCTCGACGCTTCGGCGGAAGGAACGGACTGGCGCGAGGTCGCCCGCATCGTCCTGCATCTTGATCCGGAGCGGGAGCCGGAGAGGGCTTTCCGGGCGTGGGCGACACATCTGGCGCGTGCACGATGGATGACCAGGAAGCGGAACGAGTTGCGCCAGTAGCATAAAGAGCGGTGCGGACGAGCACCCTGACATTTAAGCGGAACTGCCGTTTCGGTCTGGCCGTTGAGGGAGAAGGCCAACATGGAAAAGCGCCCAATGACTTCTTGGCGAGCCAATACTTTCGAGTTGTGCTGCCTTCTTGCAGTTCCGCTGTCGCTTCTCCTTACCGTTTTCCTGGCGGGTCTCATCCTTAGCTGACCCCCGCATGGTTGCTTGCCGAGGAGCCCGTGTCGGTCAACGCGGCACCAACGCCCGCCTGAAGGATTCCGGCGGGAAAGGCTGCAAGGATTACCGAGGCGAGCAGGAGCTTCTTCATAGCCACGTCCGTTTTAACGTCCCTCTAGCTAACAGAGACGGCTGAGAGGCGGCAGCATTCCGCGGGTGGTGCGATTTACGAGACTGAGGAAGCTGCATTGTGGTCGGGCGCGAATTACCGCAGATGTCGCCCCGGCCGTTCAACATGGTTTACTTTTCGACGCCGCGCTGCCTAACTGCCAAATGGGGGCAAGCGATGTCAACGAGTCGACAACAAGCTCTGGCATGATTGCGCGGAGCTAAAGAATGCCGGGTGCGCTACAGGAGAAGCAGCTCAATCCGATTGTTTTCGGACGGCCCGAGCTTAGCCTGATACAACCAATATCGAATGCTATCGCAGCCCTTCCCTCTACGCGCTACTATGGCAGCAAGCGGAAACTTCTCTCTTGGATATATGAGAATATCCGAGGTCTTGAGTTTCAGACGGTCCTTGACCTTTTTGGAGGGACGGCTTCAGTTTCGCTTCTTCTGAAAGCTATGCGCAAGACAGTCACTTACCACGACGGTTTTCGGTTTAATGAGGACGTGGGGCGGACACTGTTATCGAACATGCCTGCGCTAACGCGATTGGACCTGGTCAATTTCTTAGCTCGGGTCGTGCCGCGGCGTGGTTTAATTTCGGAACTGTTCGCCGGAATTTATTACACAGACGAGGAAAACGCTTGGCTGGACGGAATTGCTAACCAACTGAATGAAACTACACTTCCTGCGGCAGAGATATCTCTTCTGCGTTATCTTCTGTACCAAGCATGCCTAAAAAAACGTCCTTTTAATTTGTTTCACAGAGCAAATCTGCACTTGAGAACGAATCGCGAGATTAAACGGTCATTTGGGAATTTTGCGACTTGGGAGCGCAGCTTTGAGCATCACATGATCCAAGCATATGATGAACTTGCCATAAAACCTTCGTTTCACAAGGAGTGTACGATTTTGCCGTCGCGTAACGCGGAGGATATATCAAATGGCTACGATTTAGTATATATTGATCCACCGTATATCAGTCTTCAAGAGCGGTATAACCATGATGATTATTGGCGACGCTATCATTTCCTTGAGGGGTTGGCGCAATATGGAGAATGGGAAAAACTCTTAGATCCGATTTCTAACATCCGATTGCTTCAGCAGCCGCAGTGGATGATAGAGTGGTCACGTCGAAAGACTTTCTCCGACAGACTATACGCACTAATAAAAACGCACAAAAATTCTATAGTTGTTCTTTCTTACGTCACGAACGCCTTTCCGCTGGAGTCGGAAATAAAGCGCTTCTTCGAGGAAGAATTTTCAAACGTGACTTTGCACACAAGAGAGCATAGTCATGCGCTTAGTCGGTCACCAAGAAGAGAATTGCTCTTCATAGGACACCCGCGAACATGAACCTTGAAACAGGTAAGCTTGCTGTACCGCAGTGGCTCGTTTTGATCTTGACAATGCTAGCGTTGGTCATCGCGGCTGGCGTTTTCTATTATTATCTCGATCCTAGCAATGTGAAGCTGGTCGGCTTGGCTGGCGGTATCGTCACGGGCCTAATTGTCTTCATTCTGACCTTTGTGACGTCGATCCGCCCGCTGCAAAAACTCGATCGATATGAGAAGATGGGAGTAAGAGGCGTTCTCGCCAATCGACACGACAAGGTCTACTACGCCGATCTGGTCGGGGGCGCGGAAAAGATCGTTCGTGTCATGGGCGCTTCCTGTACACGCTTCGTCGACGATTTCCTTGACATGCGTAACGAGGATAAAGTCCTGGTGGACGCCCTTCGGAAGCATCGGCGTCTGAATGTTCAACTTCTCGTACCGGAACAACGTCATATGGCCGGAGATGCCAAAACCCGTACGCATGCTTTGGACAAGAAGCTGGACGAACTAAGGACTGAATTTGGCGACCGGGTAGCATTGCGCCGATTTCCGCACCGGGCGCAACATAGTTTTGTCATCGCTGACGATGACCTGATTGCTGGACCGATTTTTGAGGGAGACCTCAGCAAATATGCACCTGCGGTGCATGTTGTGATGTCGACAAGGTTTGCCCAAAAGTATGATGAACATTTCGAGGGGGTCTGGAAATCTTGTGCCCCAAAATCCTGATCTCAGGATAGAAGTCAGCCCTCGAATCCACCTCGGCCTGATCTCAATGCACGATGGCGCTGTTCGCAAGAACGGCGGGATCGGTTTCTCCGTCGCTGGACCTGCGGCGACGATCGAGCTTAAAGCAGCAGATCAGTTACGTGTTCGAGACAATCGTAGTCACCCCTTCAATCGAGCAGAGATCGATCAGGTGCTGGCGGCGATGGGGCATCTCCTGTCATCAGAACAACTTGCCACGACCGCCGATGTCCTCATTGCGGGTGCGTTTCGCACCCATGTCGGAATGGGTTCAGGAACAGCTATTCGATTGGCTATTACAGAGGGATTGCATCTTCTCGATGAACGGGCCCCTTCAAGGCAGCAACTAGTCGAGCGATCGGGGAGAGGAGGTACGTCCGGTATCGGTGTGAGTACTTATTTTTCCGGGGGGATGGTCCTCGATCTCGGCGCTGTGAATGACGGCTCCCCTTTCGTCCCCTCCTCGCGAATAAGTGCGGGACGAAGTCCGACGACACTCCCTTGTCTCGAAATGCCTAAGTGGCCGCTTTGCCTCTGTGTTCCCGAGTCGATCCCCTCCAAGACGCAAGAGGAGGAGGCTGAGTTCTTTGCACGGACGGCTCCGCTCACCGCCGCTGCATCATATCGCGCCAGCTATGAGGCACTTTTCCATGCCTACGCATCGGTCGCAGAGGCCAATTATCGGGGCTTTTGCAGCGCGGTCGAAGCCATGCAAGAAACCGATTGGAAAGCTTGCGAATGGCGGGAGTACGGCGAGCCGCTACAGGCGCTAAGGCGAAGCCTTAGACGACTTGGGGTCGATTGCGTCGGAATGTCCAGTCTCGGTCCAATGCTTTTCTGCTTTGGGAGCCCGGCAGTCTTGAACACAATCGTGCGCGAGCAAAAATCGCTGGACTGTCATACGTTTCAAACCATGCCGAACAATTGCGGCCGGATGATATCTCGGATGTTGCCATGCGGGAGCTGACCTTCTTCACATCTAACGCCACTAAATTGGCGCATGCCCGCTATATCGTGGAGGGCCATCCGATTAGAATAAAAGGCTTTCGGCAGCGCACTTATCATGCTGACTATGATGAACCCCGATTATCCTCGCGAGAAGAGCTTCTTGAGGCAAGCTATCAAAGTGCACTTCGGCAATGTGAAAAGGCCGGAATCGCCGTAGACAGTCACCCCTTTGTGCTAGAGGACACCTCGGTCAAGATCGATGCTTTGAGCGTCGATGGACAGGAATCACCGGGTCTCGATATCAAATATTGGATGAAAAACCAAACATTTAGCGCGCTTGACGCGTCTCTCAAGGCCCGCGGTAACTTGCGGTCAGCGTCAGTCCGGTCCGACGTGCTGTTGCACGTCCCTAACAACTTGAAGGCTTCCTGGGAGGTCGAAAACAACTACCTGGTTTTTGTAGGAAAGCAACTCGGAAAAGTCGTTGATGCTGAAATCAACTTCGAATCGGATTTAGTTTATCCCTGGCTCGACAATCAGACATTCAACAAGTGGTTCCAGCCTTCTGGCGTCAGCCTTCCCTTTGGTGCCTTGGCAATAGCCGCAGCAGATCCTGTCGATTTTCGGCGGAAGTCGTTTGAGAAATTGATAAAATTTTTGGAAGAGCGGCGTTATCTTACCATCGATGCTCGACAGCTAGAGTTCGAATTCGATAGCAAGCCAAGCTTCATCCTGAGCGGTTACACGTGCGCTGGGAAGACTGCCGCCAGTCAATATCTCGCGAGAAAGTTCGGATACTTGCACGTTGAGGCAAGTGATTTCATGTACCTGAGCTACTACTACCGCCACGGATACACCGGCGCTATCTCGATCGGGGATTTTGCCGAACGTGCGCTCAGTCAGAAACCGAACATCGCGGCCGAGAAGGTGGCGGAGCACGTCGCAGAGAATCTCTCATCTCCCGTGGTGGTCTCGGGCTTTCGCGCACCCGAAGAGATCAAATTCCTCCGAGACGTTCTGGCTGCACGCGGCAAAGCATTCCGTACAGTCTTCGTCAGCGCCGACCAAGAAATTCGATTCAAGCGGCTTCAGGCGCGAATGCGACCGGGCGATGATATAACAATCGACGAATTTCGGCGTCGTGATAAGCAACAAGAGCGAATGGGACTGGAACAAATCCGTAGTTTGCCCGCCATAGCCTATCTTCCAAACTCCGACAGCCTTGAAAAGTATTTTAAGGATGTTGACTTAATGATTGGTTCAGTTATCGAAGATGATATAGAGATATTGACCGCCATCGCGAGCTTGGCGTCGCTACGTGAGATAAAGTTGGAAGACGCCATACTGATTGCGTTGCTAAGCGCATGGAGCGAAGAGGAGACGCGCCCATTCTTTTCGACTACACGGATCGCACTTATGATAAAGGGTGTTTTCAAGGGCATAGTCCCAAAACATAAAGATAACGTAAGCCGTTACTTCAATCAGGATTTTTATGCTTACTATGAGATTTCTAGCGGCGATGGTGTTGCCGCACGCAGATATCGGCTGTCGAATACCGGTTACGGCATGGCCGTGCGTGCCTTGAGACTTCTGAGACGAGATCAACGGCTGTAATCATGCAAACGCCGATCTGGGCGTTTGTGAAGACAGTGACTGACCCATATAGCAGATGGCCTACGCTCCCTACCTTGCCGCCATCACATCCGAAAACAGCGCCCGCTCCACCGCCGGTTCCAGCGTTTCGGCGAATGGCGTCGCCAGGTGGTGGCGGTCGCGGAAGGCTAGTTTGCCGTCGATGAAGACGTGGCAGGTGGTCTGGTCGCAAAAGCGGTCGGTCATGTCGATGTAAGCAGCGTTCGGTGTCGAGCGCACGATATCGCGCTCGATGGTGGCGATGTCGTCGTTTGCCGCCATGATCCGCGGCGTGTCGCATGTCGCGGGCGTCTGGCCTCGCCACAGCGCCCGCGCCACGCATTTGTCGGCGTAGCTTGCATTGTAGGGAACGTCCCTGATGACCGCGACCTTGATGCCGGCCTGGCTGAAGGCCTGAAGCGTCCAGGTGAGGCCCGTCCGCCACTGCGCTTGCCAATCGGCGTGCCTCAACTCCTCGGGCGATTCTTTCATCACATTGCCGATCGAGAACTCCGAGATCACCACCAGTTGCGGGTGGAGCGCGATGATGTCCTTGACCGACTGCTCGCGCCATTGGTCGCATTCGGTGTAGTCGCGCTTCAGCCGCCAGTTCCAGGTCGTCACCCGCGAAGCCCGGCAGGAGGATTTGAGAAAGGTGACGACGCGAAAATTGTTCTTCTCGGCCGCCTTGATCAGCGGCGTCGACCAATGGTCGGCATGCGAGTCGCCGAACAGCACGACCGAGCGCTGGGCATCCTTGCGGCCGAACATGCAGGGTTTTGGCTTGACGGTCTCGAAATCGAGCACGCAGCCGCCATTGCTCGCGCGCACAGTAGAGAGCTGCGCGGCGCTGTCGGCGATGACGTGCTGTTCGGGGCTGAGATTGTGCTCGGCAAAGCGCGCATTGCCATAGGCCGCGACCACGCCGGCGCCGGTCAGCGCGACGGCGGGCACCAGCGCCCGCGCTGCTCCGGCCATCAGCCAGCCGTTGCGGCGGATCGGGTTCTCGATGAAATGATAGGTGAACATCGACAGAAGCAGCGTCAGCGCCGCGCAGGCAAGGCGGTCCAGGATGGACAGGCTGGGAACCACCATCGCCGCATAGACGATGACCGGCCAGTGCCAGAGATAGAGCGAATAGGACAGCCGGCCCAACCATTGCATGGGCGGCAGCGCCAGCAGGGCGCTCGGCAGATTGCGGCCGCCGCTGCCGCTGAGCAGCAGCAGCACGGTGCCGACAACAGGCGCCAGCGCATTCACCCCGGGAAACGGCGAGTCTTCGTCCAGCATCAGATAGGCCCAGGCGATCAGCGCCAGACCGAGGCATGCCTGGAGCGTGGCCAGCAGCGGCCGGTCGCGCCAGATCTTTGCCGGCGCCATGGTCGCGAGGCCGCCGGCGGCGAATTCCCAGGCCCTGAGCGGCGAGAAATAGAAGGCCCAGGGCTGCGACACTTCCGTCAGCCAGGCGCAGGCCGCGAAGGAGGCCGCGCCGGCGACGCCGATGACGATTATAGCGGCGCGCTTGCCGGGACGCAGCCAGGCGGCGGCAAGAAGCAGCGCCGGCCATGCCAAATAGAACTGTTCCTCGACCGAGAGCGACCAGAAGTGGATGAACGGGTTGTTGGTGGCGTCGGCGGCGAAATAGTCGAACGACCAGCGGATCAGCCAAAGGTTGATCATGTAGGCGGAGGCGAACATGGCGCCTTTCGAATAAAGCGCCTGTTCCTCCGGCGACAGGATGAAGTAACCCGCGAACAGCGTGGCGAGGATGACGAACAGTGCCGCCGGCAACAGGCGCCGGGCGCGCCGGGCGTAGAAGCGCCAGAGGTTCAGCCGCCCGGTCTCGGTAATTTCCGTAACCAGGTGGCGGGTGATCAGATAGCCGGAGATGACGAAGAAGATGTCGACGCCGGCAAAGCCGCCGGGCAGGCCGGACAGACCAAAATGGAAGGCGATGACACCCGCCACCGCCAGCGCGCGCAGCCCTTCGATGTCAGGCCGAAATGATGCCGACACAATCACCTCATGCAAGGAATGCCCACCTCGCAGAGGCTCGACCCGATGCGACGATATTGCAATGCAACAAATCTAACGCAGTGCAACATAGGGGGAGGGCGCGGCTCCTCCAGTTCCTCGCGTGGGCGGTTCACTCACACGAGCGATTCGAGAGCCACTGATATGGAAGCGAAGCGAAGGGTGCCGAGGCGATCACGCCTTTTTCAAAAACTCGGTCTTCAGCACCAGGCCCTTCACCTGCCTGGTGCTGCATTCGATCTCGCCGGGATTGCCGGTGAGGCGAATATTCTTCACCAGCGTGCCGCGCTTGATCGTCTCCGACGTGCCTTTGACCTTGAGATCCTTGATCAGGGTCACGGAGTCGCCCTCGTGCAGCGCCGTGCCATTGCTGTCTCTTATGATCGCGTCGGTCATGGCAGGTCTTTCGTGGGACTCCGGTGGGAGGTGGTCGGGCCAGTCCCCGGCCTATCCCACGCTCGGCGACAAGGTCAAGCGTCAAGCGGGGTCAAGCGTCAAGCGGGCCGCCCGCCAATACTATGCGGGAACGGCCGACCGGAAAACCCGAGGTTGCAAGCAGACGGTGCCCCTGGACCATAATGTCATTGCCGCTCCGGCCGGCGTCGCGATTTCAAATGGCTAGGCACCCGCCGGTATGAGTGCGGACTGGAAGGTCGCGAAAGGGCCGCCCGCCCTTTCGCTTGGCCCCCATTTCGCTTGGCAAGAAGCCGACGGTTACTTGTTGAGCTGCTTGGCCATCTTGCAGAAGTCGGCATGCATCTTGGCAATGCCTGCGTCGCTGCATTCCTTCAACATCATGGCCCGGTCGCTCGTGGACATGGCCATCCATGCCGCCTTGAATTCGGCTTCCGACTTCATGGTCTTCATGCCGGCGTCGGTGAAGAAGGGCGTCATTTTCTGCGGATCGTCGAGCGCCGAAGTGCCAGTGGCACCGGCGGCAAGCGCTGCGCCGGTCATCATCGAAAGGGCCATCGCGCCCATGCAAAGCGTCTTGAAGTTCATGATCATTCCTCCTGAGCTGCTGCTTTGAGGTTGTCCATCAGCGATCTACGAAGGAACGGTGTTTTGACCCAAAAGTTCCACGTTCTGGCGCAGACATGGAACAGGATTGCCCGTGACGTCATTAATGCAAAAAATTCTACCATGACTGAATTTGCCGCGCTGCCGACCAGGGCAATCGGCGTCCAGCTGGGTGAGACGCTGCGAAGTTGCAGGCCGGCTCAATATGCCCGATCATGGCGACGGCGGAGCGGAGGTATCAAGTGGCGGCAAATCGTCGAAACGACGCGCACCTGTCGGAGCCCCGGCGGGCGGGCATCGTTTCCGCGGCCAGGGCGCTTCCGCGCACATCGTTGCCCAGCGTAGCGTCGGTCGTGACGGCCGTCGCGGCGCTCTATTTCGGGCGCGAGGTCTTTCTGCCGATCGCAATCGCGCTGCTGCTTACCTTTGCGCTCGTGCCCATGGTGTCGGCACTCAAGCGAGCCGGCATTCCGCGTCTTCCGGCCGTGATCGCCAGTGTGCTCGGCGCATTCACCGTGCTGGCGCTGTTCTCCTTCATCGTCGCCACGCAGGTCAGTGAACTGGCGCAGAACATTCCGCTCTACCAGGCGAATATCCTGACCAAGGTCCGGTCGCTCAAGGAAACCGGCGTCGGCGGCGGCATCGTTTCCAGATTGAGCCGGGTGATCGAACGCGTCGGCCAGGAACTCGACAGACCCGAGCCCGTACAACCCGCCGCCGATCAGCCTCCGCGGGAACCGATCCCGGTCGAAATCGTCGCGCGCGAACGACCGCTCGAGGTTCTCCAGAATCTGATCGGCCCGCTGCTGAGCCCGCTGGCATCGGCCGGACTGATCGTCGTGGTCGTCATATTCATGCTGCTCGAGCGGGAGGACCTGCGCGATCGCTTCATACGCCTCGTCGGCTATGGCGATCTGCATCGAACCACCGAGGCGCTGCAGGATGCCGGCAAGCGCGTCGGCCGCTATCTGCTCATGCAACTGGTCGTGAACATCGTCTATGCCGTCCCGATTGCAATTGGACTTTGGCTGCTGGGCATACCCAATCCATTGCTGTGGGGTTTGCTGGCGCTGGCGCTGCGCTTCGTTCCCTATATCGGCCCGGTCATCGCGACGCTGTTGCCTCTGTTCCTGGCGCTTGCCGTGGCGCCCGGCTGGTCGCTCGTGCTCTGGACCGCAGGGCTTTTCGTCGTGGTCGAACTGATCACCGGCAACGTGATCGAACCCTGGCTCTACGGCTCGCGCACCGGGCTGTCGCCATTGGCCATCATCGTTGCGGCGATATTCTGGACCTGGCTCTGGGGGCCATTGGGCCTGGTTCTGTCGACGCCGCTCACGGTCTGCCTCGTCGTGCTCGGCCGCCATGTGCCGCAGTTCGAATTCCTCGACGTTCTGTTCGGCAACGAACCCGTGCTCGAACCTCACGCCCGGCTTTACCAGCGGCTGTTGGCCGGCGATCCCGAGGAAGCGACGGACCATGCCGAGGAGATGCTGGACGAAGAATATCTGGTCGAGTTCTACGACAAGGTCGCGATTCCCGCACTTCTGCTCGGCGAGCAGGACCGGGTGCGTGGTGTGCTGAGCGACGAGCAAAGACAGCAGGTCGCGGGCAGCGCGCTGACGATGGTGGCGAACCTCGACGACAGCGCGCAGGAGGAGGCGGAAGCGGACGACACGGCCGCGGCCGAGGACAACGGCTCACGCGAGGACAGGCACGTTCAGGGGGAGGTTCAGGGCGAGGAGTACACCGAACTGCCGGATGGCACGGGCATGTCGGTGCTGTGCGCCGGCGGGCGCGGCGAACTCGACGACGCGGCGGCCGCCATGCTGGCCCAGGTGCTCGAAGTCCAGGGCGCTACGGTGTTGAGAGCGAGCTTCGCCGAGATGGAACCGGGGAGCATTCGCCGCCTTGAGCTCGACGCCGTCGATAGTGTCGTCATCGGATTTTTGAACCGGGATTCCGTCAAGCACGGGCGGTTCCTGGTCCGTCGGCTGAAACGCACCAAACCAAGGTTGCGAGTGGGCATCGTGTTGTGGTCGGAAGCCGACAGCGACAACCAGGAGGCAGATGCCAGATTGGCCAACGAGATCAACGCCGATTTCGTCGCACATGGCATGGTCGGCGCGGTGCTCGGTGCGTTGTCCAGCGCTCCGCCGGTGGCGCTGAAGACCACCGCCAAACGCCGCATGCGCCGCCTCACGCCGGCGCGCAAGAAAGAGCCGCTCGCCGCGGCAAAATGAGCGCGGCGAAGACCGCGGCAGGTCGGGTTATTACCGCTTTCGCGAAAGTGGTAATAACGAGACGGATCAGGTTATCTTCGCAAGATCGCGCTGAACCATCCGCCGCGGCAAACGGCGCCAACCTTCATACAGTCCAGAAATAGCGCACCGTATGGAAGAAAACCGGAGCGGCGAAGACCAGGCTGTCGGCACGGTCCATCATGCCGCCATGGCCTTCGATCAGATGGCCCCAGTCCTTGACGCCCTGATCGCGCTTGATGGCCGAGGCGACCAGCCCGCCAAGGAAGCCCATCAGGCAGGCGATGAAGGCCACGCCGGCTGCCTGCAGCGGCGAGAACGGCGTCAGGAACGACAGCAGCGCGCCGAGCAGGCTCGACGCCGCCAGCCCGCCGACCAGCCCCTCCCAGGTCTTCGACGGCGAGACCGTCGGCGCCAGGAGATGCCGGCCGAACAGCTTGCCGAAAATATATTGCAGCACGTCGCTGCCTTGCACGGTGATGATCAGGAAAGCGATCAGCAACAGGTTGCGGCCTTCGAAGCCTGGCACCTCGAGCGTCAGCAGCGCCGGCACGTGGCTGACGCAGTAGACCGAAATCATCACCGCCCATTGCTGCGCCGAGACGCGCTCGAGAAAGCGTTCGGTGTCGCCGTGCAGCGCGGTGATCGCCGGCATCAGCAGGAAGCAGTAGACCGGGATGAAGATGGTGAACAGGCCATACCAGGCGGTCCACACCAACCAGTACTGGAACGGGATGACGATGCCGAACATGCCGAGCAGCACCCAGTGGTCGCTGCGGCGGCTGTGCGTCAGCGTCACGAATTCGCGCAACGCGGCGAAGGAAATCAGCGCGAACAGGATGGTCATGCCGGGGCGGCCGAAGAAGAAGGCGACGGTGATCGCCACCACCATCACCCACCAGGCATTGATGCGCTGGGTGAGGTTGACCAGCGTCGGCGACAACGGCTTTGGCGCGCGCCATGACAAGACGCCGGCGACGACGCTGGCACTGATCAGCACCGCCAGCAGGCCGACAATCAGAATGAGGGTTTCGTGCATCATCGGCAGCATTTTGCCTTGGTCCTCAATCGTCTCGCTGCGGCCGGGGGTTGAGCGCCAGCAGCGTTTCGCGGGCGCGGTCGAGAAAGGCGCGGCGTTCCTCACCCGGTTGAATGGCGATCGGTGCGCCGAAGACGACACGGCAAAGCAGCGGCACCGGCACGAATTGGCCCTTGGGCAGCACCCGCGACATGTTCTCGATCCAGCACGGGATGAGTTCGACATCGGGCCGCGCCATCGACAGATTGTAGAGGCCGGAACGGAACGGCAGGAGCGGTTCGTCGGTCATGTTGCGCGTGCCTTCGGGAAACAGGATCAGCGAATGGCCCTGGTCGAGCACCGACAGCATGATCGAGATCGGGTGCTGCGTTTCATCCGTCCACTGCCGGTGGATCAGCACGGAAGACAGCATGTCCTCGGCAATGAAACGGCGCAGCCGCGTCTTGCTCCAATAATCGGCGGCCGCCACCGCATGGGTACGGGCGCGCTCCTTCTCGCTGAGGCAGGCCGACAGCAGGATGAAATCGCCGTGGCTGGCATGGTTGGCGAAGTAGATGCGCTGCCGGTCCGATGGCTGGCTGCCGTTCCAGATCGGCCGCACGCCGGTGACCACCCAGGCCAGTGCTGACAGGCCGACCGAGGTCACCGTCTGCAGCAGGGTATAGGTGCTGACGCGAAGCTTTGTCATGGACGGGCTCAAAAGAATGCCGCGACGACCGAGGCCGCCGCGAACAGGCTGAAGGCGATACGCTGCTTGGCGAGCAGACGGCGCGTGCCGGCCATCCGCTGGTCGAGCGAGCGGCCACCGGCCGCCGTGGGTTTCAGCCGCATGCGCGCCAGCACGTCGTCGATCGCCGCAGCGCCGCCTGCTTCGCTGGCGTGGCTGGCCATCAGCCGGAACAGCAGCGCGTCAAACAAAAGCAGGGCCGAGAGAATGATTGTGGCTATGGCACCCGCGGCGGCGATCAGCCAGGCCGCCGCGGACAGCGACGATGTTTGCGGCGCAGTCGCCAGGCCGATGACCGGCGCCGCCAGCAAGGCAGCAGCAATCAACAGCAGCGGCCACGCCACCTGCACCATCAGTCCGGCGGCGAACGTCTCGGCCTTATCTCGAAAAGCGGTCATGTCGCCGCGTCCATGCCAAGATGCACAGGCCGGCCCGCGGCGGCGAGCTGGCCTCGCGCCTGATCCGGCGTGGCGGCCCGGCCGCTGGCGACCAGCCATTCGGCGACGACGGCGGCGCTGCGCTGGAAGCCGAGCGCACAGCAGACCAGCACCGTGCCCTGGCTCTGCGCCGTCTCGATCGCCGCCACCGCTTGCGCACGCGCCTCGCGAGACGGCGGCAAAAGGTCGACCATGGGCAGGCTCATCCAGTGGATCGAGGCGCCACGCGGCCGTTCCAATTCGCCGGCAAGGTCGATCACCGTGCCAAAGGCGTCGGCCTCGGCGGCGGTCGGAAAACGGCCAAGGGAAACACCGTCGGCGATGACGATCTGCGCCGGGAGCTTTCGCGTCCATGCCCACACATTGACCTTGGCGGCAACCCGGTAGGGCCACAGCAGAAGACGGCTGGCCAGCGACACGCGGCCATCGGCTGTTTTCTGGAACACCTTGGCGCCGGCGCCGGCATAGGCGAAAGCGACTATGGCCAGCGCCAGTGCCGGCCACAACAGGATGAGCCATAGCGCCGAGACCAATGCGCCGGCAGCAGCGCCGGCCAGCGCAAAGGCTGCGCCAAGCGCATAGAACAGCGCCAGAAGCCGCGCTTTCGGGTCCGCGGTCAGGCGGAAGCCGACGAAAGGCAAGGCGCCGTCGCGCGGAAACAGCCACAGCGCGAAAAGGCCGAGCAGCGCGCCGGTCGGTATGTCGATGAAATGGTGCTGCCACGTCGTCAGCACCGAGGCGCCGATCAGGAAACACCAGACATGCCAGGCGACGCCGGCGATGCCGGCCAATCTGTGACGCCAATGGTCCCAGATGATGACCAGCAGCGCGATATGCAGCGACGGCGCCTGGTTGAAGGATTTGTCGAAGCCGCCGAGCACGGCGAACATGAAGCCGGGCAGGCCGCTCGTCTGTGGGCGCACGAACGTGGCAGTCAGCGGGAACAGGATGAAGCAGGCGACGGCAACGATCTGTGCCGTCAGATAGCGGCCGGCGAGGCGGTCGACGCCGCTCTTCGAATTGTTCAACAGCAGCGACAAGCCGTAGAACAGGTTGATCGACCAGTAGGGCACGATCGTCCAAGCAAGGAACGGGATGCCGCGCTCCCAGCCAAAGACGATGCTGCCGACGTCGTCGCGCCGCGACGCCAGCCAGTTGGCGAAGCCGTAGGTGGCGTAGAAGAACGGCGCCAGAAATGCCAGCCACAATGCGGCGCGCAGGACTATCCCGTGATACGGCTCGCGTGGCAAGGCCGGAAGGGCAGGGGCATCGCGAGGTGAGGCACAGGCAGGCAGGTCCATGCTCAGACGCGCCGCGCGACCGAAACGGTGAAGATGCCCCACTGGTCGATGCGCTGGTCGAGCTTCTCGAAGCCGGCGGCCGCCACCAACTGGTCCATCTCGGTCTGCGTGCGGCGGCGCATCACCCATGCCTGGCCGCCGCGGTGCGAGGTCAGGCTGCGCGCGATCATCTCGAGCTGCGGATGCCAAGGCTGGTTGGTGTAGACCAGCAGGCTTCCGGGCTGCATGGCGCTGGCCAGTCCACCGAGCGAGCGGGCGATCATGGCATTGTCGGAAAACAATTCGTAGAGCCCCGAGACGATGGCGAGATCCGGCGCCGGGTCGAGCCCGGCCAGCATCGTGGCGTCGAAGGCGTCACCTCGATGGAACGAGACGGTCGCCGGCAGCTTGCGCTCGGCGATCAGCTTGCGGCCGAGCGAGACGTTCAGCTCGGAGAAATCCTGCAGCCGCACGCTTGCCGGCGACGCGGCGCCTTTCTGCACGGCATCGAGCACATAGCGGCCATGGCCGGCGGCGATATCGACGATATGGACCGGCCGACCGGCGGCCTTCAGCGTCTCAACGGCGCTGCCTATCAGCTCCTCCAGATGCAGCTTGCGCTGGCGGATGCCGCGCCAGCCGACGGCGTCCAGAAAGGTGCGGTCGATCATGCGGCCGATGGGGCTGATGCCGCGCGCCTCGTTCTCATAGACATAGTCGAGCGTCGAGCCGGAATCGAAGCCGGTGGCAATCCCCGTCTTCATGCCGGATGACAGCCAGGCGCCCATGCGGATCGAGGCGCGGCTCATTGCCCAGTAGAGTCCCCTGGGAGACAGCAGCGGCAGCGGCGAGGCCAGCCGGTCGGCCTCGTCGCGTGTGTAGCCGGCGCGGTCGGCCCAGGTCAGGTCGACCGGCTCTTCCGGCGCCGCGAACTGCTTTTCGAGGAAGGGCCTGATCAGGTCGAGTGCCTTGTGGCGGTCGCGCTCGCCCAGCGTGTCGTGGAAGAAGCCGGGCAGCACGTGCCGCTCCTTGGCCGGGCTCGCCAGATTGACGAAGAATTCGTGCTGCGGTCCATGCCGCACCACCCAGTCGCTGCCGGAGATCAGAAGCTGTGTCGGCACGGTGATGGCGCGGGCGTCGGCGACGATGCGCGCGGCATGATCGTAGAGCTCGACCAGGATGTTGGAGGCGATCGGCCGGGTGATCAGCGGGTCGGCGTCGAAGGAGGCGATGCGCTCGGGGTCATGCGTCAGGAATTTCGCTTTGACGTAGGAATTGACGAAGAAGCGGCCCTTCAGCTTCTGCCACAACGCAATGCCTTGCTTGGCGAAGGGTACGTAGAGCTTGACCGAGAAGGCCGGCGAGGCCAGCACCAGGGCGCGAATGTCGGGCGCGTAATCATGCACCCAGGCGGCGGCAAGCACGGCGCCGAAGGATTGCGCGATCAGCGCGATATCGCGCCGGGCAAAGCCGTCGCTGCCGATCTCGCGCACAAAACAATCGATGTCGCGCACCAGTGCGGCAAACGATGGCGCATAGCCGCGTTCGCCGGCGGAGCGGCCATTGCCGCGCGCGTCCCAGGCATAGAAGGCGTGGTCGGGCATCTGGAGCTCGTCGACCAGATGCGCCATGCGGCCGCCATGCTCGTGGCCGCGATGGAACAGCAGGATGGCGCCCTTGCGGTTTTCCGACAGCGCCGGCCAATAGCGGTAGAAGATCTCGGTGCCGTCATGGCTCTTGAAGCTGCGCTCCTGCGCCACCCGCTCGATATTGGCTGAAGCCACTGCGGCAACCGTCTGTTGGTGAAGCATGTTGTTCTCCCTGGCGAGACCGGAATTCAGCTGCCGCTCCCGTTAAGGCCGCTGCGTATCCGGTTGATGGCGGTCGCCAGCGAGAGTGTAGCCATGGCCGGAAACACGAGCGGCGTGAGCGCCGGGACCCACAGGCCGGACGCGATAAGCACGGCGAGGATGCCGAGCGCCAGCGCCCGGTCGCTTTTGCCGAACGGGCCGGCATAGTTGCGCCCGGTTCCGGCGGCGATGCCGAGCACGCCGGCGAACTCAGTGATCATAGCCGCGATCGCAAATGCAACGACACCCCAGGCGGGAAAAATGACGGCAAATGCCAGGATCAAAGCGAGGTCGGAGATCATATCGCAGAGCTCGTTGAGATACATGCCGAGCTTCGAGGCCTGGCCATGTTCCCTTGCGAGCATGCCGTCGATGGCATTCAGCGCCATTCGCGTAAACAGCACGAGCGGCATCAGCAGAAAGACCGCGCGATGGCCTGCAAGGACTGCCACCGCAAGGCCGGCGGCGAGCGAGAGGGCAGCGGCCAGCAGTGTGATCTGGTTGGCGGTGACGCCGGCCCTGGCCAGGCCATCGGCAAGCGGCCGCAGCCTGGCCTGGAAGGCCGGTTTCAGCGCATAAAGCGTCGGCATATGCGAACCCCCCGGCCGCGGTGCAAATGATGTTGGCGAGGATGGTCAATTGGCGCGCAAGACGCAAGGGCGGCGCCCTGCCACTTTTCGACATCCGGATATGTCGGCGCTAGCTTTCCCTGCCATTGTCGCCCGGGAACCGTGCGGGCAAGCTTTCTTCGGCCGCCGCCCAGGCGCGACTATGATAGCGCCGCAGGATGAGAATGCATGTCGCGAAGACCGCCAGCCCGCAAATCACGCCGGGCGACATGCCCCCGCCGAAAGCGGACTTAACAACGATGCCGGTGAAGACGCCGGCAATGGCGCCGTTGATCGTGCCCACCATCCCCGCGGTGGTCATGAAATATTGCAGCGGCGAGGGTCTGAGGCCCTTGTCGACCAGCACCGCCGAGGGGTCGTCATGCGTGGAATTGACGAGGTATCTTTGCAGGACGGGCGCCAGTTCGACGAAATAGTGGCGGATCCTGGCCATGCCGCGGGCATGCACCATGTCCTCGATGGCAACCTGCACCGCGCGCACAAAGGTGACCAGTCCGATGAAGAAAAGGCAAGGCAGCAAGATCAGGCTGAACAACACGAACGGCCTGCCCATCTCCGTGACCTGCGCGACGAAGGACAAGGCAATCGTTGCGCTTGAGACCGAGGTCAGGAACAGATCGGCTCTCTGGTTCGCTTCCTGAATGGTCGCGGCGCGAGCGTTTTGCAGCACGAAATGCTCGGTCGTCAGGCACTGCAGGGCGTGCTGCGCCTGGTCAGGCGGAACCGGAGCGTCGGGAGAACGGGTCATCGACATTTGCCCGCTTCTGCCCGCCGGAACCGACAGGCAGAAGGGACGTCGTCCTACGAGCCGTCAGGACTTGCCGTCGCCGCCGGTGATGGCGATACGCTTGGCCTTTGCCTGGGCGCGCTCCGTCTTGGGCAGCGTCACGCTGAGCACACCGTTCCGGAACGCGGCGTTCACCTTGTCTTCGTCGACTTCGTAGCCGAGCGGGATACGCCGCTCGAAACGGCCATAGAAGCGTTCGGAGAACTGCCTGTCCTTGTCCTCGGTCTCTTCGCGCTTCTCGCCGCGCAGCGTCAGCACGCCGTCATCGAGCAGCAGCTCGACGTCTTTCTCGTCCATGCCGGGGATCTCGGCGGTGACGCGGATCTCCTTTTCGCTATCGGAGATTTCGACACTCGGCCAGCTGGCGCGGGCAGCGGAGAAGCCGCCGAGCGACGGCAGCCTCGCGTCGAAGCCGCGGAACGCCTCGTCGAACAGGCGGTTCATTTCGCGATGCAGCGTCAGGAAGGGATCGCCGTCGCCGTTGCGGAACAGGCTGGGGGGCTGATTGTTCTCCCGGCCCCACGGAATGAGATCACGAATAGCCATTGCATAGTCTCCTTTCTCGACTGGTGCATTCAGGCAGCCTGCTTGTTTGCTTCGCCCTGCGCGACCTTCGGCCCGGTCTTCGGCGAGGCGACATCGGTCGCGATGGCGATGCGCCGAGGCTTCATCTCCTCTGGCACCTCACGTACCAGATCGATGCTGAGCAGGCCGTTGTCGAGCGAGGCGCCTGCGACCTTGACGTGATCGGCAAGCTCGAAACGGCGGGTAAAGGGCCGTGTGGCGAGGCCATGATGCAGATACTCCGTGTTGTCCGGCTCCTTGTGCTGGCCGGAGACAATCAGGAGGTTGGGTTCATGAGTGATTTCGAGGTCGTCCTCGGAAAACCCGGCTACGGCGATGGTGACGCGGTAGTTGTTCTCGCCGCTGCGCGCGATGTCATAGGGCGGCCAGGCGTCGAAGGCCTGCGGAGCATTTTCCAGCAGGTTGAAGACGCGGTCGAAGCCGATGCTCGACCGATAGAGCGGGGAAAAGTCGAATGCGGTTCTCATAGCTACATCCTCCATCGAGCAACATAGATACGAGGGGCGCCAAAGAGCTGGCGCTCCCTGGTTCCGCCGGCCCCATTTCGGCGACCGGTGCCTTCGATCTGGTTATTGTCCGCCGCAAGTCAAGACCCGGTGGCTCTCGCGTTGCCGGTTTTTCGGGCCGGTTTTCGGTCGGTTCGGCGAGGCTGCCAATCTCGCCACAAGTGGGGAGATGTCCGGCAGGAGATTGCCTGTTGGTTTCAATTGCCAACGCTGACTTCCCCGGCCGGTTATTGTCTGCAGCAGGTCAAGATCCAGATTTCTTGTGTTGCCGGGCCCGTTCCCGGCACTCGCAGATGGAGCTGACCATGACACGCGACGAGATCATTTCTGTGCTGGGCCCGGTCGACGAAGCCGTGATCGCCGACATTGCGGCGACGGACGGGACGGTCCAGGAATTGCGCGAGGCCCTGGCCTGGATCGCCGCCGACGAGGCGCTGGTGAACGAGGGCCGACCGCTGCCGACGGCAAGGGTAGCGACGCTGATCGAACTGCTGCAAGGGCCGGACGAGGAGGAATAACCGGCTGCTGCCGCGATGCTCTTGAACCGCGCAAAGGGACGAACCATGTCCTTCAGCGGCGCCGGCCGGCCGCCGGTGCCGCCAGCATAACGTTGCTTGCTCAAACAAGAAGACGATCAGAAAACAAGGAGGAAGTGATGGACGACGTCCGCTTCGCCGAGCCGATCACGTTGAAATTCCAATCCAGCGAGCGCAAGGTCGCCAGCAGTTGGGAAGCCATCGAATGCATGCGCCAGCAGTGGCCGGACCGTGCACGCGGCCGGAGCTGGCGCGCCGCCTATCGGACCTGCCGCGACGCGCTCGACGGCTGGCGCACCGCGCGTGATGCGCGCAAGGCCTTCGTCAGGGCGGCGCGCAAGGCTGGATTGCTCGCAGCGGCCCGCAAGCCTGTCGACCACGCCGGCTAGTCCGGACGCCCTCCGATATTGTGAGATCCAAAACAAAGTGGGGGAGAGTCAGCTACCCCTCTCCCCCGCTTCGGAGGCACTTTGTTTGCTGTCTGGCGGCAGATCGGCTTGCTCCTCAGTGGACGGTGATAATGCCATTTACGGCCCGCCATTCGGACGGTTGGATCAGACGGTGATGAGCCACGCGCACCGAATGCAGCGGGCCTTCGATCTCGCGCTCCCAGAAATCGAGGAAATGCTTCAGCGTCGGGAAATCAGGGGCGATATCGTATTCCTGCCAGATATAGAGCTGAAGCAGGCTTCGATGATCGGGCAGGCGGTAGTGGATCTCCGCCGTGGTGAGGCCAAACCCTTGCATCTGGAGCTGAAAGTCCCTGCTGGTCATGCAATCCTTCCTTTCCCAATGAACCTCGGTCTGCAAAACGCCTCGCCTTCCACATAGGTTCCAGCCGCCGGCAAGCGGCTCAGGAGACGGACAGATTTGGAAATCCGGCCGGGTCATCGCGCCGGAAACGGCGAATGTGCGAACAATTACAGCGTATTGGCACTCTCAGGTGTCGAGTGCTAAAATTTTTGCATGATCCTCTTGAAAGCTGAAAAAAGCGCGACTAGTTCGTATGCGCGCGATGCCTGAAGAAGAGATCGCGCACCCCGTGCCGGGCCGATATTGCCGGTCCGGTCAGGAGGATGTTCGAAGATCTGTTTGTCCCGAGAGGAGAACGACATGGCGTTCCGTCCATTGCATGACCGCATCCTGGTCCGCCGCATCGAGGTCGACGAAAAGACCGCGGGCGGCATCATCATCCCCGACACCGCCAAGGAGAAGCCGCAGGAGGGCGAGGTCATTGCCGCCGGTCCGGGCGCGCGCGACGACAGCGGCCAATTGCAGCCGCTCGACGTCAAGGTCGGCGACCGCATTTTGTTCGGCAAATGGTCCGGCACCGAGATCAAGCTCAATGGCGAGGATCTGCTCATCATGAAAGAGAGCGACGTGCTGGGCGTGATCGAAGCCACGGGCGAGATGAAGAGGGCTGCCTGAGCGGGGCCTGAACAAGCATTCCAGTCAACGAAAAGCTGCCTATCGAGGAGTGTTCCAATGGCTGCCAAAGATGTGAAATTTCATACCGAAGCCCGCGAGAAGATGTTACGCGGTGTCGATATGCTTGCCAATGCGGTGAAGGTGACGCTCGGTCCCAAGGGCCGCAACGTTGTCTTCGACAAATCGTTCGGCGCGCCGCGCATCACCAAGGACGGCGTGACGGTGGCAAAAGAGATCGAGCTCGAGGACAAGTTCGAGAACATGGGCGCTCAGATGGTCCGCGAAGTTGCTTCGAAGACCAGCGACACCGCAGGCGATGGCACCACGACCGCGACGATTCTTGCTCAGGCCATTGTCAGGGAAGGGGCCAAGGCGGTCGCTGCCGGCATGAACCCGATGGATTTGAAGCGCGGCATCGACAAGGCGGTCGACGCCGTGGTCGCCGACCTGAAATCCAATGCCCGCAAGGTGACCAGGAACGACGAAATCGCTCAGGTCGGCGCCATCTCTGCCAATGGCGATGCCGAGATCGGCCGCTTCCTCGCAGAGGCGATGGAAAAGGTTGGCAATGAGGGTGTCATCACTGTCGAGGAAGCGAAGACCGCTGAGACCGAGTTGGAAGTGGTCGAAGGCATGCAGTTCGACCGTGGCTACCTCTCGCCCTATTTCATCACCAATCAGGATAAGATGCGCGTCGAACTCGAAGAACCCTATGTGCTGATCCACGAGAAGAAGCTGTCCAACCTGCAGGCCATGCTTCCTGTGCTCGAAGCCGCCGTGCAATCCGGCAAGCCGCTGTTGATCATCGCCGAGGACGTCGAGGGCGAGGCGCTGGCGACGCTGGTCGTCAACAAGCTGCGCGGCGGCCTTAAGGTCGCGGCCGTCAAGGCACCGGGCTTCGGCGATCGCCGCAAGGCCATGCTGGAGGATATTGCCATCCTGACCGGCGGCACGGCGATCTCGGAGGACCTCGGCATCAAGCTCGAGAACGTCACACTGGAGATGCTCGGCCGCGCCAAGAAGGTGCTGATCGAGAAGGAGAACACCACCATCGTCGACGGCGCCGGCCGCAAGGATGAAATCCATGCGCGCATCAGCCAGATCAAGGCGCAGATCGAGGAAACCACCTCCGACTACGACCGCGAAAAGCTGCAGGAGCGGCTGGCCAAGCTCGCCGGCGGCGTCGCCGTCATCCGTGTCGGCGGCTCGACCGAGATCGAGGTCAAGGAGCGCAAGGATCGCGTCGACGACGCCATGCACGCCACACGCGCGGCGGTTGAGGAGGGCATCCTGCCCGGCGGCGGCGTGGCGCTGCTGAGAGCGGCGAAGGCGCTCGATAATGTCGTCGTCGACAATCCCGATCAGAAGACCGGTGTCGACATCGTGCGTCGCGCCATCGAAGCGCCGGTGCGCCAGATCGCCGAGAATGCCGGCGCCGAAGGTTCGATCATCGTCGGCAAGCTGCGCGAGACGACCGACTTCGGCTATGGCTGGAACGCGCAGACCAACGAGTTCGGCGACCTCTACAGTCAAGGCGTCATCGACCCGGCCAAGGTCGTGCGCACTGCCCTGCAGGGTGCCGCCTCCGTTGCCGGCCTGCTGGTGACGACCGAGGCGATGGTGGCCGAGAAGCCGAAGAAGGAAGCTGCCGCGCCGGCCATGCCCGGCGGTGGCGGCATGGACTTCTAAGGCCAGGCTTCCAAAGCGCGACTTCGAAACGGCAGATGGACCGTGTCCGCCAAAAGCGGGCACGGTCTTGCCGGTCCGGGACTAATGCTGAGCAGGTGTTGCCATGGATATGATGGACAGTTTTGGAAAGATCGCGGCGCCGACCCGCCCGAAAAACGATTTCAACTATGAAGCCGACTGCAGGGCGGCGCTGGCGCCTTTGGTCGACGGCTTGCTGGATATGGCCGAGTCGGCCGGCTGGGACCGCCGCAAGGCGGCCTACACGCTGATGTTTCTGTCGGCTCAACGCGTGGGGGCCGGCACGGAGGAGCGCAAATGATCGCGGCGCGGATGCGCGAATGCCTGCGCCTGCTGCGTTGGTCGGAAACCGATTTCGCCGAAGAGGCGGGATACCCGCTCGCCAAGGCAAAGGCGTGGCTCTACGGGCGCGAACATCCGCCGCTGGGCGTGGCGGCCTGGCTCGAGGCGCTGGTCAAGGTGCATCGGCTGCTGCCGCGGCCGAGCATGCAAGCCGTGTTGCATTCACCGATCGACGCCGTCCTGCAGGCGGATCGAAGCGCCCGCGCGGTTGAGTTCCGCAAGCAGCCGATTGAGCCAGGAAAGGAGAGTTTCATGGATCGTGCTTCGTTCGACAAGCCAGTTACCATCCTCACCGGCCTCGGTACGCCGACGAAGATAGAAAGCGCGGCTGAGGCTTATGCACTTTTGGCTGAGTGGCCGGCAACGAGCCGGACGGCCGCGCATGACATCGCCGCCAAGGCCTGCCGGGCGGCAATGGAAGGAGAGATCGACGCCGAGACGGCGCGCGCCACCTTCGTCGCCTTCGCCCGCCGCAACGACCTGCTTGCGCCGCAGGCGAACGGGATGGTTGCCGGCGAGAGTGTTGCTGGCGCGACGGTTGCCGACTGGGCAACGCGCGCACAGCGCGTCAACGCCCCGGCCTGAGCGGTTGGAGAAGTCGCCAATCTCCCCCCTTGAGGGTCCCTTGAGGGGGAGATGTCGCCGAAGGCGACAGAGGGGGTCGGTACGTCCTGGCGCGACGCCATGTTGGACGAAAGAGAAAGTTGGCGCCTCACGCGCGGCTATCCCCTCTGGCCTGCCGGCCATCTCCCCCTCGAGGGGGGAGATTACGCGCTCAGCCGCTTTCGCCTACTAAGCCATCGGTAGCAGCCGGCGCATGATCAGCGAGGCATGGCCGCCCACCCCGTGTGCAGCCGGCCGGCGCTCGACGACCTCGAAGCCGTGCTTGCGATAGAAGGCGATTGCGCGGTCGTTGCCCCCGATCACTTCCAGGGCGATGCTGGGAATACCCGCATGCGCGGCAAGAACGGCATGCAGCAGGTCGGCGGCAAGGCCGGTGCCGTACTCTGTTTTGTCTATATGGAGCCGCTCGAGCATGACCTCGCCCTTGTCGTCCATCGCTGCCATCGCATAACCGGCGAGCGAGCCGTCAGCCCGCTCGGCGACGAAGGACATCTTGTTGTCATCCCCGAGCTCGGCCGCCAGCCGCTCCGGCGCGTGCTTCTCATCCGACAGCCGTGCCGTCGTCTCGGCACCCAGGATTGGCGAATAGGTGTGTCGCCAGGACCCTCCAAGCAGCCGCGACACCGCCGGAACGTCCTGTTCGGTCATGGTTCTTATTTGGGTCATTGGCACCTCGCCTCAGAAACCTGCCCCTTTTGAGCGGAGATGTCCGGCAAGACAGAGAGGTGCTGTCCCGCCGGCCCTGCACGGCTGAGTTCAGCGCACATCCGCGCCGGCCACCATGACTATGTGCTGGCAGACATTGTCGATATCGCGAATGACGTCGTCGTTCCAGAACCGCAGGATAGTCCAGCCCAGCGCTTCAAGCCGTGCGCTTCTGGTAGCGTCCGATATTGAGGCATCGGCCCGGGCATGCTGGGAGCCATCCAGTTCGACAATCAGCTTTTTGTCCGGGCAGGCAAAATCGACAATATGGCCTGCAATTGGCATCTGCCGCCGAAATGCCAGCCCCATGAGTCGATGCGCCCTGACCTCATTCCAGAGCTTCAGCTCGGCATCCGTCATGGCCTTGCGCATCTTGCGCGCATTGCCGCGGTTACGGGGAGGTACGGGATAGTGATTCACTACTTCTATTCCTCAGCGCGAACCTTGCCCATCTTCTCTATGCTGCGCTTGAACACCCCCCTCTGTCCTGCCGGACATCTCCCCCTCAAGGGGGGAGATTGGCAGCTTCGCCGAAAATTCTCCCTTCTTTAGAGATTGGCGAAAGCTGGAGCGACGTCCAATCTCCCCCCTTGAGGGGGAGATGTCCGGCAGGACAGAGGGGGGTGCTGGCCCGCCGACCTGGATAGGCATGGCACCTGTATCACCGCCTTACCCGCGATTTCAGCCAGCGGTCGAAGGCCACGGCGAGGATGAGGATCAGGCCGATGACGATGCTTTGCGTGTAGGACGAGACATTGTTGAACTGCAGCCCGTTCTGCAAGACGCCGATCAGTCCTGCACCGACCACCGTGCCGCCGACGCTGCCGATGCCGCCGAACAGCGAGGTGCCGCCGATGACGACCGCCGAGATCACCGTCAGCTCGTAGCCGATGCCGGCGACGGCTTCGGAGGAGTTGAGCCGCGCCGACAAAACGAAGGCGGCAAGGCCGGCGAAGAAGCCGACGATGATGTAGACCGAGATCAGGATGCGGTCGACACGCAGGCCGGAGAGTCGTGCCGCCTCGGCATTGCCGCCGACGGCATAGACCGCGCGGCCGTAACGTGTGTAGCGCAGCACGATATGGCAAAGGATCGCGGCAATCGCGAAGATGATCGCCGGCACCGGAACCGGGCCGATCAGGCCGGTACCGAACCAGCGCATCGAGGCGTCGAAGCCGGAGATCGGGCCGCCATTGGAAATCGTCAAGGTCAGGCCGCGAAACACGGTGAGGCCGCCAAGCGTGACGACGAAGGGCGGCACTTTCAGCCTGGTGATGGCAAAGCCCTGGACGCCGCCGGCCACGGCACCGACGACGACGGCCGCGAGAAGGGCGGCGAACCAGCCATAGCCCTGCGTGCCCGTTGTCGACAGCGACAGCGTGTTGGCGGTGCCGCCCTTGGCCACCACCGCCGCGACCATGCCGCAGAAGGCGAGCAGCGAGCCGACCGACAGGTCGATGCCGGCGGTGAGGATGACGAAGGTCATGCCAAGCGCGATCAGGCCGGTGATCGAGATCTGGCGCATGATGTTGAACAGGTTGATCGGGTCGATGAAGCTCGGCTTCAGCACGGTGAAGACGACGATCAGCAACGCCAGGAACATCAGTGGGCCGAAACTCATCAGCAGCCGCGCAATATTGACACCGCCGCGCTGGCTCCGTTCGGTCGTGCTGGTCATTGGGTTGCTTCCTGCTTCTGGTCGAGCGCCATCAGTTCCATCAATTTCTCCTCGGTCGCCTCGACGCCGGGCATCTCGCCGGTAATGCGCCCGCGCCGCATGGTGACGATCCTGTCCGACACCGCAAGCACTTCGGGCAGCTCGGACGAGATCATCATGATGGCGATGCCGCGCGCGGCGAGCTCCACCAGGATCTGGTGCACTTCCGCCTTGGCGCCGACATCGACGCCGCGCGTCGGTTCATCGACGATCAGTACCTTGGGATCGCGCGCCAGCCAGCGGGCAAGGATCACCTTCTGCTGGTTGCCGCCGGACAGGCCCTCGATCGCCTGCTCGGGCGAGGCCATGCGGATCGACAGCATCTTCCTGTAGTTCGCCAGCGCCTCGCGTTCGCGCCGCTCGGCCATGAAGCCGACACTGGAGTAGCGGTCGAGCGCGGCGATCGAGAAATTGGTGAGGATGGCGAGTGCTGCGAAGATTGCCTGGTGCTTGCGGTCCTCCGGCACCAGGCCGATGCCGAGCTCGATGGCGTCGGCGGGTGAGGCGGGCGCGATCGGCTTGCCGTCGAGCCTGATGGTGCCGGCGGCAATGCGGTCGGCGCCGAAGATGGCGCGGGCGAGCTCGGTGCGGCCGGAGCCGACGAGCCCGGCGACGCCGAGGATTTCGCCCGCCTTGAGGTCGAGATCGACGCCTTCGAGCACGATGGCGTGCGGCGCCTGCGGATCGCGCACCGTGCGCAGGCCGCGCACCGAGAGCCGGACGTCGCCGGCGACGTCGCGCTGCGTCGGCCTGGCATAGAGCTCGGAAGCGGCGCGGCCGACCATCTTCTCGATGATCTTCGGCAGTTTGATCGGCCCGCCTTCGCGGTCGAGATGGCCGGCCAGCCTGCCGTCGCGCAGCACCGTCATGCGGTCGCAGATCGCCGAGGCCTCCTCCAGCCGGTGGGTGACGAACATGATGGCGACGCCATCCTTGCGCAGCCGGTCCATGATCGACATCAGCCTGTGCACTTCGGTTTCGGTCAGCGCAGAGGTCGGCTCGTCCATGATGATCAAGCGGCTCTTCAGCGACAGCGCGCGGGCGATCTCGACCAGCTGCTGCTCGGCCACCGACAGCGCCGACACCGGCGTCGCCGGGTCGAGGTCGAGGCCGACGCGGGCGATGATCGCGCGTGAGTCTTCCACCATCTTTCGCCAGCTGACCAGCCCGAACCGGCCGAGCGGCGCGCGACCGATGAAGATATTCTCCGCTACCGTCAGCGTCGGGATCAGGCTCAGTTCCTGGTAGATTGTTACGATGCCGTGGCGCTTGGCATCCTGCGGATTGTGCGGGCTGAATTCGACCCCATCGAAGACGATGCGGCCGCTGGACGGCGGCATCACGCCGGACAGGATCTTGAGCAGCGTCGATTTGCCGGCTCCGTTCTCGCCGAGCAGGCCGAGAATCTCGCCGGGGCGGACTTCGAGCGAAACGTCGTTCAGCGCGGTGACGCCGGCAAAGCGCTTGGTCACGCCCTCGACGGTGAGCAGGGCGGGAGAGGGCGCGATGGCGGCTGCCTTGGGCAAAGTTTGCTCCTGGATTGCGATTGTCGGCGGGTCAGCGCCCCCCTCTGTCCTACCGGACATCTCCCCCACGAGGGGGGAGATTGGATGTCTTTCGCCAATCTTCCTGCGTTGCAGAAAAGGCGCCATCGGCGAAGCTTCCGATCTCCCCCCAAGTGGGGGAGATGCCCGGCAGGGCAGAGGGGGGCGCGACAGAATGCTACTTTTGCCGCTGCGCGCCCTTTGTGCAACCTCACTTCGTCTCGCCCAGCCTCTCTGCCTTGTCGAGATTGTCCTTGCCGATGACGATCGGCGTCAAAAGCACCAGCTTTTCCTTCGGCTCGGTCTTGTCCCTGGCGTAGGCGACCGCGATCTGCACCGCAGTGCGCGATTGTTCGCCGGGGAATTGCTCGACCGTTCCGGCCAGCTTGCCGTCGCGCACGGCGACCAGCGCTTCGGGAAGCGCGTCGAAGCCGTAGATCTTGACGTCGGTGAAGTTGCGCGCCGCGCAGGCTTCAACCGCGCCAAGCGCCATGTCGTCATTGGCGCAGATGATCGCGTCGGGCTTGCCGTTGGCGGCAAGGCCGGCCTCGGTGACGGACAGCGCCTCGGCGCGGGCGAAGTTGGCGGTCTGCTCGAAGATGATCTGGTACTTGTCCTTCATCGGATCGAGGACGTTGTGCACACCCTTGTTGCGGTCGATCGCCGGGCCGGCACCGGGCTGGCCCTGCAGATGGAATATCTTGGCGCCGTTCGGGAACGCCGCCACCATGGCCTTGGCTTCAGCCTCGCCGCCCTTGACGTTGTCGGCGCCGACATGGGCAAGGATGCCCTCGACGCCTTCGACACGGCGGTCGATGGTGACGACGGGAACGCCGGCCTTGACCGCTTCCTCGATGGCTGGGGCAAGCGCGTTGACGTCGAGCGGCGAGATGACGATGGCGTTGACCTTCTGCACGAGCGCCGCTTCGATATCGGCGGTCTGCTTGGGCGCCGAGTTCTGGCCGTCGCTTTCGACCAGGTTGACGCCCTGCGCCTGGGCTTCCGCCTTGATCTGGTTCAGCATGTGCACGAAGAACGGAAAGCCGAGGCTCGGCACCGAACCCAGGATGGTCAGCTTGTCCTGGGCAAAAGCCAGTTGCGGGGCGGCCAGCGCTAAAGCGCCCATCGCCGCGGTCGACAGCAGGAATTCACGTCTGTTGATCAATTTAGTCTCCTCCCAGATGAGCGCACGACCCGAAACCGGAATGGGTTTTCCGGAAGGTTCCTTGCGTCGATTCAAAAATGGAGTGTCCTTCGAGCGCCCAACTCGTGTTTGAAGGGACGCAACGGCGCTCCAGCCGGTCCACCGCGACGTTCTCCTCCGCTCGGTGCCTGCCGGCGGATGCTAGCCAAGGCCGGAGCTTTGCGCAAGAACACGCTACCGCGCGCGGCTCGCAGCGACCGCCAAATTGACAGCCGACACGCTCTCGGCCATCCTTAAGGCACGCCGCCTTGCGGCTTGTGCGTGAGTAACCAGCATGGCCAGTTCCGTCGCCAGTCAGAAATCCAAGCGCGCCGCGGTGCGGAACGCGCTCGACCGCCACAAGGTGTACATCACCGCGCAGCGTTTTTCGGCCGGCAGCTACAGCGCGCGGGTGCTGGTCAACGGCGAGGCCTATTGGGTCGACGAATTCCGGCTCAGCCAGCTGCAGCAGGGCCTGTCGCCGGCCGAGCTCGAATTGACGCCGGCCACCGACGATTGAGCGGCATGACGCCGACCTGCCGCATGCTGACAAAATGATTCAAGACATGCGCATCAAGCCGTTGTTTTTGCGCAAGAGCATGTGGCCGTGACCGCCCCGCCAAAGCTCAAGGCCTATCGCGCCAAGCGCGAGTTCACGAGGACGCCGGAACCCGCCGGCGGGCTGGTTGCCGGGGAAGGCAACCGCTTCGTCGTTCACAAGCACCACGCCACCGCCGACCACTACGACCTTCGCCTGCAGGTCGGCGACGTGCTGAAGAGCTGGGCGGTGCCGCGCGGCCCGTCGCTCAACCCCGCCGACAAACGGCTGGCGGTCGAGACCGAGGACCATCCGCTCGAGTATATCGACTTCGAAGGTGTCATTCCCGAAGGCGAATATGGCGGCGGGCCGATGATCGTCTGGGACACCGGCGTCTGGGCGCCGATGGACGATGTCGAGAAGAGCCTGCGCACCGGTTCCTTCAAGTTCCGCCTCGCCGGCGAAAAGCTGAATGGCGGCTGGATGCTGACGCGGCTGAAACCGAAGCCCGGCGAGGATGCGGGCAAGAAGAACTGGCTGCTGTTCAAGGAGCGCGATCTCGCCGCCGACGCCAAGCTCGACATACTGGAAGCCCGGCCGGAAAGCGTCAAATCCGGACGCCGCATTGAGGAACTGGCGGCAACGCCGAAGCCGGCCGCCAAGCCTGCCAGGCCGGTGGTGCTGAAGCCAGGTGCTTTGCCGGGCGCCGTCAAGGCGCCGCTGCCCACCCGCATCGAGCCGCAACTGGCGACGCAGGTTTCGAAACCGCCGGGCGGCGATGACCCAGCGGCCCGAACGGGCGAAGTCTGGCTGCACGAGATCAAATTCGATGGCTACCGCACCATGGCGCATCTCGCTAACGGCGCAGTCAGGCTGATCACCCGCGCCGGCCTCGACTGGACGAAGCGCTATGGCGACCTGCCGCTTGCCTTCGCCAGGCTGCCGTGCCGCGAGGCGATCATCGACGGCGAGGTCGTCGCGCTCGACGCCAAGGGCATCAGCCGCTTTGCCCTTTTGCAGAATGCGCTGGCCGAAGGCGCCGGCAACAAGCTCCACTTCTACGCCTTCGATCTTCTGTATCTCGACGGCTGGGACCTGAGACAAGCGCCGCTCCGCCGGCGCAAGGCGCTGCTTTCGCAATTGCTGTCCGGTCTCGGCGCCAATTCGGCCATCCAGCTCAGCGATCATGTCGAAGGAGACGGCCAGGCACTTTATGACCAGGCGTCCGAGATGGGGCTCGAGGGTGTCGTCTCCAAGCGCGCCACGGCAATCTACCAGAGCGGCCGTACCAAGACCTGGACCAAGACCAAGGCGCTTCAGACCGGCGACTTCGTCATCGCCGGCTACACAGTTTCCGACGCGGCCGAGGGGCTGGCTGCACTTGGCCTCGGCGAATTCGAGGACGGCGAGCTGCACTATCGCGGCAAGGTCGGCACCGGCTTCGATGCGGGAACCGCCGGCGAATTGCTGGCCAGGCTGGAGCCGCTAAGGGCGGGTGCATCCGCGCCAGAAGGCGTTCCGCGCGAAATCATGCGCGAGATGAAATGGGTGCGGCCGCTGCTTTCGGCGCATATCCACTACGCCAACCGGACCACCGACAATGCGCTGCGCCATGCGGTGTTCCGCGGCCTGCGCGACGTCGGCCTGTCGACGCCGGTTTCGGCCAAGCGCAAGCGGCTGATCGCCGAGGCCGACCTCGCCACCATCTGGGTGACCAACCCGACGCGGCGGCTGTTCGGCAAGACCGGCCCGACCAAGCTCGACATTGCCGTCTATTATGCGCTGGTCGGCGATTTCATGCTGCCGCACATTCTCGGCCGGCCGGTGTCGCTGGTGCGCTGCCCGACCGGCAGGCCGCAGGACTGTTTCTTCCAGCGCCACGCCTTCACCGGCATGCCGTCATCCGTGGCGACTTTCGAAGCGACCAATTCGGAGGGCGAGACCAAATCCTATCTCTCGGTGGAAGACGCCAAGGGCTATCTGGCCCTGGCGCAGTTCGGTGTCGTCGAGTTCCACACCTGGGGCACCCATCGCACGCGGCTCGACAAGCCGGACCTGGTCGTTTTCGACCTCGACCCGGGCGAGGGGATCGCCTGGCGCGAGGTGGTTGAGGCGGCGGTGCACATTAAGGGCGAGCTGGAAGCGCTAGGGCTGGTGCCGTTCGCCAAGACGTCCGGCGGCCACGGCATCCACATATCAGTACCGGTGACGCAAAAGCAGAACTGGAAGAAATTGCACCAGGCGACCAGCGCCATCTCGACGCATCTTGCCGCCACCGCGCCCGACACTTTCACCACCACCATGGGCAAGGATAACCGCAAGCGGCGCATCTTCATCGATTATCACCGCAATGCGCGCGGCCACACCTCGGCGGCTCCCTATTCGCTGCGCGCCCGCACCAATTTGCCGGCCTCGACGCCGGTGAGCTGGAGCGACCTGGCGACCATCGATGCCCCGCAGGATCTGAATTATTCGTCACTGCCGGGCCTGCTGGCGACGTCAGGCGACCCTTGGGCCGACATGGAAGATTTCGCCCGGGATTTGCCGGTGATGGGCACTGCGAGATAGTCCCGCGGGCGCGGCCCCAGACTCCATCGACGCTCCGGAAAATTTGAATTATTCTTCGCCACGGACCTCTTACCTGCAGGGGCTCCGGCGGAGGAAGATTTCGCTAGGGATTTGCCGGTATTGTAAGGGCAATGTAGGATTTCGGCAGCCGCATTCGTCCTCCGGACGAATGAACGCTGCGAACAGTTCGACAGCACAAGGCCGCGTAGGAGTATTTCATGGCGCCCAGGGCAAGTTGGAAAGGTTACCTCAAGCTCAGTCTGGTCAGCTGTCCGGTCCGGCTCTATCCGGCGACGAGCGCCAGCGAGCGCATCAGCTTCAACCAGCTGCACAAGAAGACGCACAACCGCATCAACATGAAGCCGGTCGACCCCGAGCTCGGGCTGGTCGAGCGTTCGGACCTGGTCAAGGGCTACGAATACGAGGACAAGCAGTACATCATCATCGAGGACTCCGATCTCGATGCGGTGCGCATCGAATCCAACCATACGATGAACATCGAGGCTTTTGTCGACGAGCATTCGGTCGACGTCATCTATCAGGACGCGCCCTATTACCTGGCGCCGGACGGCGCAATGGCCGAGGAGACCTTTGCCGTGTTGCGCGAAGCGATGCGCAAATCCGGCAAGCTGGCGATCGCCCGCCTGGTGCTGTCCAGCCGCGAGCGCGTGGTGACGATCGGCGCGCGCGAGAACGGCATGTTCGTCTGCACCTTGAGGAATCCGAACGAAGTGCGTGGCACGGCTGAATATTTCGGCAATATCCCGGCCGGAAACCCCGATCCCGAAATGCTGCAATTGGCCGAAGCGCTGATCAAGCAGAAGGAAACCACCTTCGATCCGAAGAATTACGAGGACCGCTACGAGATCGCGCTGATGGCGATGATCCGCGAGAAGCTGAAGGGCCATAAGCCGATCATCGCGGCGGCCCCCGAGCGCGGCAATGTCATCAATCTCATGGATGCGCTGAAGGCGAGCCTGTCGCAATCGGCCAAGCCGCCGGCCAAGTCGAAGAGCAAGGCCGATGAAACGGCCAAGCCCGCGGCGAAATCCGCCAAGGCCAGCGCCGCCGCGGTCAAGGAAAACCCGCTCAAGGCGAACCTTCTCAAAGCCGTCGGCAAGAGCAAGGCGTGACGGCTCTCGCCGGCACGGTCTTCGGCATCGTCGGCGCGCTGGCGGCCTTTCCGCTCAGGCTGGCGGCGCGCGAGGTCGAGCGCCAGTACGGCCAGTTGCGGCGCGGCGTCACTCGGCGCACCACACATGTCGTGTTGGGCCGCAAGTTGCTCGCCAAAGCCGGCGATGGCGAGATCGAGCGTCGCGCTGCTGCGGAGCGCGCGGCCGGGCGCAAGCTGGTCAGCGAGAACGGCTTCCTGCGCCTGCTCGGCCTGATGAAAGCGCCGGAGGCTTCGGCGCTGTCGCGGCAGTCGCTGATCGACCAGTCGCGGCTGACCGGCGCGGATCTCGACCTTTTGTCGCTGTTCGATGCCTTCGAGCATGATTGCGAACCGTATTCCTTTCGCGACCTGATCCTCGCCCGCAAATATGCCGGGCTGGTTGCCGGCGGCGCCTCGTGGGGGGCGATTGCGCGCTCGGTGCACCGCTCGGGCCCGGTCGCCTCGCTCACCGCCAAGTCGCTCGCCGTCGGCTCGCAGCATGGGCGGGCCGACGCGATCTATCTCGAGGGAGGCCAGAGCGAACTCGACGGCCAGCTGCTGTTCGATCTGGGAACGCAGGATGACGACACGCTGGAAGAGCTGTTCGCCGATGCCGAGGCGGCGGAAGGGGCTGAAGACCACGAGCAGGCGGCGGCGCTCTACCAGCGCTGCCTGGCCATCGACCCAAGCGATGCCATCGCCGCCTTCAACCGCGCCAACTGCCTGCGCGCCGCCGGCCACGCGGCCGAGGCGGCGCACGACTATGCCCGCGCCATAAAGCTCGATCCCGGCTTCGTCGAGGCCTGGTTCAATCTCGCCGGGCTGATGAGCGAAGAGGGGCGGGTAGCCTCGGCGCGCCGCCATTTGCTGAAGGCGATCGCACTCGATCCCAATTATGCCGACGCGGTGTTCAACCTTGCCAGGCTGGAGTTCGACGCCGGCAATCTCGCCGAGGCGCGGCGTCGCTGGGTGCGCTACCTCGAGCTCGACGCCAATTCCGAATGGGCGCGCACGGCGGGCAAGGGGATACAGTTCGTGGATTTGCAGCTGGCGCGGATGTCGGCGGGATAGGTGGTAGCGCCTCCTTCTCCCCTTGTGGGAGAAGGTGGATCGGCGCGCAGCGCCGAGACGGTTGAGGGGTGTTGGAAGAAATGAGGCGTCGGCGTTCCCTGGAACACCCCTCATCCGACCGAGCTTCGCTCGGTCACCTTCTCCCACAAGGGGAGAAGGGGTCACCAGCGTTGGAGTCCCCATGACAACCTTCCTCTTCGACGGCCCCGACACCGCCGCCATCATCATCCTGCTCGCCCATGGCGCAGGCGCTCCTATGGACTCGCCCTCGATGACCGCCACCGCCAAGGCGCTGGCCGCAGCCGGCTTCCGCGTCGCGCGCTTCGAATTCCACTACATGGCGGCTCGCCGCTACGGCCACCGCAAGCCGCCGCCGCGCGCCGAGACGGTTAACCCGGAATACGTCAAGGCGATCGCCGACCTCCGGGCGAAGGGCGTGAAGGGTCCGCTGATCATCGGCGGCAAGTCGATGGGCGGACGCGTCGCTTCGATGATCGCCGACGAGATGTTTTCGAAGGGCGAGATTTCAGGGCTGCTTTGTCTCGGCTATCCCTTCCATCCGCCTGACAAACCGACGCAGCTTCGGACAAAGCACCTGGCCGATCTCAAGACGCCGACAGTGATCTTCCAGGGCACGCGCGACGAGTTCGGGACCAAAGACGAGGTCGCGACCTATGCTTTGTCCGATGCAATCGAGATCTTCTGGCTGGAAGACGGCGACCATGATCTGAAGCCGCGCAAAAACATCTCCGGCTTCTCCACCGCCGATCATCTGAAGACGCTCGCTGATGCGGTGAAGGCGTGGACCGAACGCATCGTGCGCTGAAGCAGGCCGATGAAGATCGCCACCTTCAACGTCAACAACATCAACAGCCGGCTGCCGAACCTGCTCGCATGGCTGGCTGCCGCCAAACCCGACATCGCCTGCCTGCAGGAGCTCAAGGCGAGACAGACGCAGTTTCCGCGCACTGCGCTGGCGGCGGCCGGCTACGGCGCGGTTTGGGTCGGGCAGCCGACCTGGAACGGCGTCGCCATCCTTTCGCGTGGCGCAGAACCCGTTCTGACCCGCGAGGCGCTGCCCGGCGACGATAGCGACCAGCAGGCGCGCTACATCGAAGCGGCGGTCAACGGCATCGTCGTCGCCTGCCTCTACGCGCCGAACGGCAATCCGCAGCCCGGCCCGAAATTCCAGTACAAGCTCAACTGGCACGAAAGGCTGGAGGCGCATGCGGCACAGTTGCTCGACACCGACCTGCCAGTGGTGCTGGCCGGCGACTACAACATCGTGCCCGAGCCGCGCGACATCTACCCGACCCGCTCCTATGACGACAACGCGCTGGTCCAGCCGGAAAGCCGCGCATCGTTCCAGCGGCTGCTCGACCAGGGCTGGCTTGACGCGCTGCGCAAGAAGCACCCGAACGAGACGCTCTACACATTCTGGGACTATCGCCGCAACCGCTGGCCGCGCGATGCCGGCCTGCGCCTCGACCATATCTTGCTCAGCAAGAAGCTGTCGCGCCGGCTGGTAGCGGCGGGCATCGACCGCGACGTGCGCGGCGAGACCGGCGCCAGCGATCATGCGCCGGTCTGGGTGGAGTTGAAGTGAGGCACGGAGGCTGGCGCCGCCTTTCCGGGCGGCAACCAGTCAAGTTGGCCGCGCCGCTTCGCGGGCGAACGCCTCGATCAGAGGGGCGTATCCCTCGAGGTCGGGCTGCGTAGCGAAACTGTGGCTAGCGGCGGTCGAAGCCCAGGGCAGCTTTTCCGAAGTGAAGACTTCGACGAAAGGCACGTACCATTGGTGCTGGTCCAGCATGGTCGCACGAACGTTGACGAAAAAGTCCAGGCCATGCGGGCGCGTGAACATCCAGTTCTTGCAATGCGGGCAATAGAGCTGCCGGTGCGGGCCGTGCAGGCCGCCGACCACCGGCTCGCCCTGGGTGACGGCGAAACCGTCGCTGGGCACGGCGATGGTCAGGGAATACGCGCTGGCGCTCAGCTTCTGGCAGCCGGTGCAGTGACACGCCATCGTCAGCAAGGGCGGGGCGCTGATGCGAAAGCGTATTCCGGCGCACAGGCAACCGCCGCCCCAAGGTAGCTTCCAATCGTCCATTGCTGGCCTCGCGTTAGCCTCTGCCAGCGATCTAGCGCACGACCGGCCTCCCGGCAAACGCGGCGATGCCTGCGGCTGCTGCCGAAGGGCTGGGGTGGACTTGAGCCATCACCGACAGCCAGGCGCCGAGCGCCATCATTGCAGAGCGGATAGATGAACAGGTTTGCTGACAGGCTGCTTGCAGCCCTCATGATCGTGATCGGCACGGCTTGCTTCATCGAGGCGTATCTGGCGCTGGGCGAGGCGTGCTCGCGAGGTGCCGAACGGCCTCAGTTTCACCGCCGGCAGACCGGCAACCAGCTCGCCATGTTCGACAGCCAGTCCGGCCCGATCTATGCGGTTGCCTTTGCCGCGGGCGGCACGGTGCTGACCGGCGGCTACGACCGCAGCATCAGGGACTGGCCGGCTGGCGGCGCCGATAGGATGGTGCTTTTCGCCGGGGCGCCGGATTGATTGCGGGATATCCAATTTCGTCGCCGGGGCTTGGACACCCCCACTGTTGCGCTGGGCAACCGCATTTGGATTCTTGCGAAGATGGACCCCCACCCTAACCCTCCCTACAAGGGGGAGGGAATGCTGCCGCGCGCCCTTACTTCCCCTTTGGCGCCGAAAGGCAGGCAATTTGCCGAGGTCAGCGCCAACGGAAGTCTCCCTCCCCCTTGTGGGGAGGGGTTAGGGGTGGGGGTCCATCGTAGAGCGAAAGTCTCGGCTTTCCATCTGCCATAGCCCTGCGCTGGTGGGGGGAGATCGGCAGCTCCAGCGTCGGCTTCGGCGCGTATACTTGACCCGCCTACCACCAACGCTATGTTCGCGGCCATGTCAGAGACCAGCCCCGCGGCCACCGTGCCGCTCATCGTGATCGATCTTCAGACCGGCATGTTCGACGGTGTTGCCGAACCGCCGATCCATGATGCCGACGGCATCGTTGCCCGCACCCGCGCGCTGATCGAATGGGCGCGGCGCAGCGGGCGCAAAGTCGCCTTCATCAGGCATGACGGGCCGCAGGGCGATCCTCTGGCGCCGGGTGAGCCGGGCTGGCCGGTGTGGCCGGCGCTCGGCCAGGCCGAGGACGAGCCGACTTTCGCCAAGTGTGTCGGCGATGCGTTCAGCAATGCCGCCCTTGCAGAATGGGTGGCCGGGCAGGGCGCCGGCGAGGTCGTTCTGATCGGCGCGCAGACCGATTTCTGCGTGGCGGCCACGGTGAAGGGCGCCTTTGCAGCGGGCCTGGGCGTCACCGTGGTTTCCGACGCCCACAGCACGCTCGACGCGGCCAGCGAGACCGCCGCGGAGATCATCGCCCGGCACAATGCGGCATTTGCCGCCGCCGGGGTCAAGCTGGCGACGACAAAAGCCCTGACCGATAGCTGATCCGCCGGCTCATCCCTACGCCGTCAAAGCCTGATCCAGCCGGGAAGCAACTGGCGGGTTCAGACAATTTGGCGCGGGGCGCCTCACTACTGCGGGCTTCCGCCGGCGCGGTCTATCGCGTATTGGCGCAGGAACTCTCCTTTGGCCTTCCCCGGAAAACCATGATTCGTCTCGAAAGCATCAGCAAGCAGAACGGCAGGCAGATCGTCTTCATCGAAGCCTCCGCCGCGTTGCAGAAGGGCGAGAAGGTCGGGCTGGTCGGGCCTAACGGCGCCGGCAAGACGACGCTGTTTCGCATGATCAACGGCGAGGAGCAGCCCGACGAAGGCCAGGTCTCGGTCGATCGCGGCGTCACCATCGGCTATTTCAGCCAGGATGTCGGCGACATGGAAGGCCGCAGTGCGGTGGCCGAAGTGATGGACGGCGCCGGACCGGTCAGCGAAGTGGCGGCCGAGATGCGCGAGCTCGAGCACGCCATGGGCGACCCTGACCAGGCCGACCAGATGGACGAGATCATCGCCCGCTACGGCGAGGCGCAGCACCGCTTCGAGGAGCTCGACGGCTACGCGCTGGATGGCCGGGCGCGCGAGGTGCTGGACGGCCTCGGCTTCAGCCAGGAGATGATGGACGGCGACGTCGGCAAGCTGTCCGGCGGCTGGAAAATGCGCGTGGCACTGGCCAGGATCCTTTTGATGCGGCCCGACGCCATGCTGCTCGACGAGCCGAGCAACCATCTCGACCTGGAAAGCCTGATCTGGCTGGAGCAGTTCCTGAAGAACTATGACGGCGCGCTGCTGATGACCTCGCACGACCGCGAGTTCATGAACCGCATCGTCAACAAGGTGGTCGAGATCGACGGCGGTTCGCTGACCGCTTACTCCGGCAACTACGAATTCTACCAGCAGCAGCGGGCGATTGCCGACCGGCAGCAGCAGGCGCAGTTCGAGCGCCAGCAGGCGATGCTGGCCAAGGAGATCGCCTTCATCGAGCGCTTCAAGGCGCGTGCCTCGCATGCTGCCCAGGTACAGAGCCGGGTGAAGAAGCTGGACAAGATCGACCGGGTCGAGCCGCCCAAGCGCCGCCAGAAGGTATCGTTCGACTTCCAGCCGGCGCCGCGCTGCGGCGAGGACGTGGTGACGCTGAAGAACGTGCACAAGGGCTATGGCAGCCGCTCGATCTACGAGGGATTGGATTTTCAGGTGCGCCGCCGCGAGCGCTGGTGCATCATGGGCGTCAACGGCGCCGGCAAGTCGACGCTGCTGAAGCTGGTCGCTGGCGCTTCCGAGCCGGACAATGGCACGGTGGCGCGCGGGCCCAGCGTCAAGATGGGCTATTTCGCCCAGCACGCCATGGAAGTGCTGGAGGGCGAGCGCACCGTGTTCCAGACGCTGGAAGATGCGTTTCCGCAGGCCGGCCAGGCGCCGCTCAGGGCGCTGGCCGGCTGCTTCGGCTTTTCCGGCGACGAGATCGAGAAGAAATGCCGCGTGCTGTCGGGCGGCGAGAAGGCGCGGCTGGTGATGGCGCTGATGTTGTTCGATCCGCCCAATTTGCTGGTGCTGGACGAGCCGACCAACCACCTCGACATCGCCACCAAGGAGATGCTGATCACGGCACTGTCGCAGTACGAGGGAACCATGCTGTTCGTCTCGCACGACCGCCATTTCCTGGCGGCGCTGTCGAACCGGGTGCTGGAACTGACGCCCGAGGGCATCCACACCTATGGCGGCGGCTATACCGAATATGTCGAGCGCACCGGGCAGGAGGCGCCGGGGTTGCGGAGCTGAGGCCGGCTCTGCCGCGCACGGTCACGTAGACGCTCGATTCCGGGGGCCAAGCACGAGGTGCTCAGCCATGTATCGCAATTTCGCGCAGCGGATCGCCGCCGTCGATGAACAGCCGGCCTTGCGCGGTCAACGCCGCCTTGAGCCGTCGCAGGGCAATTTTTCCTGCTTCGGGATGACGCCCGTCCAGCGCGCCGACGCGCACCGCAACGGCAATGTCGAAGTGCTTCTCATCGGCCTCCAACTCGAAATCCTCGATGGCGATCTGGCGAAGGCTCAGCCGGCCTGCCGCAATCTCGGCGCGCGAGGCGGCCCCGGCCTGCGCGATGGCCTTGGCCGAGCGGTCGATCGCCAGCACGTGCCCGCCGCCGATCCGGCGCGCGATCTCGCGCGCTGCAGCACCCGGTCCGCAGCCGATCTCCAGCACTCGCATGCCCTGCCGCAAAGGCAGCGCATTGACGATCTCCAAAAGCCTTGGCGACAAGTCGTTCGCCATACGCTGTTCTCCAGCTTTTTCACAATCCGAGACTAGCGACCGCGGCCGGCGACGGGAAGGCCGAGAGACGCGGGCATCGCCGATGTGTTCAGCTGGCATGTTCAGCTGGGTGCTGCTTGAGCAGGGGGCATGATCGACATCGAAGAGGTCGACGATCCGGTCTCGACCGCGGGCGACCGGGCGGCCCGGCGTCGTTGACCTGAGGGGTAGGGAGGGAACTGGCGCCGAGCCTAACCGGTTGGGGGGTAGATCACCGGCCGTTTATGTGTATACGCTCAAGCTAATATAAGAGCAAGCTAATGTTTTGCGTCAGCGATGTTGGACGATTGTTCTGACCATGGCCGGTTGTGGCTTCCTGCCGCGCCCTCCAATCCGGCCAAACACCGCTTATTGCCTTCAAGTCCTGGCTTCAATGCTGTACCCCGGCCCGAAATTCAAGGAGCCTGCGATGACCTCACATCCCGACATCCCCGACGCCAGCATGGCGGTCGATGCGGCCGGCGTGGCAGCCGATGACCGGCGCGCTCGCGAGGCGGATGCCGCATGGCGGGACGATGTTCGCGAGGGCGTGCGGCAGGTAGGCGATCTGGATTCGCTGCTGCTGTCGCCAGCCGAGCGGGCGGCGGCCAAAGCCGCGGCCACGCGCCACAAGGTTCGCATTCCCAAGGCCTATCTCGACCTGATCGACTGGAACGACCCCGCCGATCCGATACGGCTTCAGGTCATCCCGTCGCCCGACGAACTGGCAGAGCAGGAGGGCGAACTCGACGATCCGATCGCCGACCACGCCTTCAGTCCCGTGCCTAGATTGACGCATCGACATGCCGACCGGGTTCTGTTGTTCCCGACCTATCAATGCGCGGTCTATTGCCGGTTCTGCTTTCGCAAGGAGCAGCTGACCTCGATCGGCCGGGGTTTTTCGCGCGAGGCGCTGGAGCCGGCCTTCGCCTATATCGCGGCCCATCCGGAAATCCGCGAGGTGATCCTGACCGGCGGCGACCCGCTGTCGCTGCCGGACAGGGCGCTGGCGGAAATCCGCGCCCGTGTCGAGGCGATCCAGCATGTGCGGCTGTTGCGCATCCACACTCGCGTACCCGTCGCGCTGCCGTCGCGCGTCACCGGCGGGTTGATTCAAGCCTTGCAGGGCCGGCTGATGGTTACTGTCGTCACCCATTTCAACCATCCACGCGAAATCACGGAGGCGACCGAGCGGGCCTGCCGCACGTTGCGGCAGGGCGGCTTCGTGCTGCTGAACCAGAGCGTTCTGCTGAAAGGCGTGAACGATACGGTCGAGGTGCTGGAAGAGCTGTGCCGCGAGCTGATGTATCGCCTTGGCGTCAAACCCTATTACCTGCACCACGGCGATCTCGTGCGCGGCATGGCGCACCGGCGCACCACGATCGCCGAGGGCCAGGCGCTGGTCAGCGCCTTGCGTGCGCGCCTGTCGGGCATCTGCAATCCCGTCTACGTGCTGGACCTGCCGGACGGCGGAGGGAAAGTCCCGCTCGGCCCGTCCTATCTCGAGGCGCGCGAAGGGGAGACGTGGCGAATACGTGGGCTTGATGGGGCGGTGAGGGCGTATAGGGAGGTTGCTGGGGAGTAGGGGACGCGCAGCCGCTGTCCAAGCCAGCCCACCTTGGTGACCTGACATGCAGCCCTTGATCACGGAAGCATGCGTTAACTGCTGTTCTATTTGGTGCTTGCGCAATTGCTAAAATAGTGAAAACGTTGCCCCGGGGTAATGGGTTAGGGGAGTTCGTCCCGGCTGTTGCGAGTTTCGGGGCGGCGCAGAAAAGTCATGAACTTTCCACAGTTCCTGGTGGGGCTGACCACCACATCGTCCATCGTGGCGATCTCGACTTACTTTGCGACGGGTTCAATCTGGAAGACGCTGGCCTGGACGATCTTGACCTTGATCGTCATGCAGGTTGGATATTTCCTGTTCGTCGTCCGGTTGATCTACGGATCCGGGGCGAAAGGCGCGGCGGCAAAGCCGCGGCGTCTGAGGGCTGTGCCGCCGAACCGTCGAGGTCGCATTCAGCTTATGCAGTAATGTCCCATATAGATATCATGGTCTAGACAGGACATGTTCGGTTCTGGGAATGTGCGTTGGACGTTCCGCTAGTTTAGCCAACTAATATATATCGCCCAACTCATATCGTCGTTTTTGGGCTAGCGGGAAAACCTGCCTGCTGCTTGTACGACTGTGCCTAAGTCCGCATTTTACAACCGGCTGGCAAGCTCCCTTTCGTTGACGCAGCCTAAATCCGGCTGGTGTTTTCGATGGGCGGTTGAGGCTATAAAGCCGTTCAACCGGGCGGCATCGGGATGCATTTCGGCCGGTCGAGAGGGTTGTGGTGATCGACGGAACGCCAAACGTGATCTTGCTGATCGGCAGCGCCCCCGATGTGGTGCGCTGCGCCGCCTGGCCCAAGCAGGCCTTCGGCAAGATCGTCGCCATCAACAACGCCTGGCGCGTGCGGCCGGACTGGGATTTCCTCGTCCATGCCGGCGATTTCCCGGCGGAGCGGATGCCGCAAGGCGGTCCCCTGCAGCAGGCGCAGATCTTCAGCGCCTCGCATTACGTGCCGGCGCAAAACAGCTTTGGCGGCTTCGTCTATGCCGGGGGCACCATGTCGATGACGGCGGCCTACTGGACGATCCACAGTCAGAAGCCGGACGTGCTGGCATTCCTTGGCTGCGACATGATTTACGACCAGCCCGGCAACACGCATTTTTACGGCGTCGGCCGCGCCGATCCGCTGCGCAACGACGTCACCCTGCGCAACCTCGAGGCGAAGTCGGCCCGCCTGCTCATCCATGCGCTTCGGCGCGGCTGCCTGTGCGTCAACCTATCCGACCTGCCGCGCAGCCGGCTGGTCTTCCCGCGGCTGACGCTCGATGAAGTCGGCGCGCTTTCTTCCTCGCGGCTTTCGGAAATGAAGGCCGAGATGCTTGCCGGCCTGCGGCTCGATCAGGCGGAGGAGGCCGACAGGATCGAGAAGGAACTCGGCTATTTCTTCGAGGACGGCATGTACTGGAAGCACCTCGAAAAGCTCGACGAGAAATTCCTGGCCAACATCGACCGGCTGTGGATGGCGGCGGTGAAGGCGAGCTTGAGCAGTCGGCCGAAGCTCCCGATCTCCCCCCTTGTGGCGGGGCAATCGCATTTGGATTCTTACGAAGATGGACCCCCACCCTAACCCTCCCCACAAGGGGGAGGGAATGCTGCCGCGCGCCCTTACTTCCCCTTTTGGCGCCGAAAGGCAGGCAATTTGCCGAGGTCAGCGCCAACGGAAGTCTCCCTCCCCCTTGTGGGGAGGGGTTAGGGGTGGGGGTCCATCGTAGAGCGAAAGCCTCGGCTTTCCATCTGCAATAGCCCTGCCCATTGTGGGGGGAGATCAGCAGTTTCAGTCGTCCGCTTAGCTTTTGGCCGCCGCGAGCTTGTCTTGCGTCCTGGTCTCGAAATCGCTGGCGTCATGGCGCTCGTGCAGTTGCATCGAAGGCTCGCCGAAGGTGCGGTTGACCATGCGGCCGCGCTTGACCGCCGGCCGCGCGTCGATGGCGTCGGCCCAGCGCTGCACGTTCTTGTACTGCTCCACCTGAAGGAACTCGCCGGAATCGTCATACATACGGCCCTTGGCCAGCCCGCCATACCAGGGCCACACCGCAATGTCGGCAATCGTATAGTCGCTGCCGCCTAAATACTCGCTTTCGGCGAGGCGTCGGTCGAGCACGTCCATCTGCCGCTTGGTTTCCATGGCGAAGCGGTCGATGGCATATTCGATCTTCGTCGGCGCATAGGCGTAGAAATGGCCGAAGCCGCCACCGAGATAGGGCGCCGAGCCCATCTGCCAGAACAGCCATGACAGGGTCTCGGCGCGAGCCGGCTGCTCCGTCGGCAGGAATTCGCCGAATTTTTCGGCGAGGTAGAGCAGGATCGAGCCGGATTCGAAGATGCGGACCGGCTTTTTCCCACTGCGATCCATCATGGCCGGGATCTTCGAGTTGGGGTTGACCTCGACGAAGCCGCTGCCGAACTGGTCGCCGTCGTTGATCCTGATAAGCCAGGCGTCGTATTCGGCGCCGCTGTGGCCGAGCGCCAGAAGTTCCTCCAGCATGATCGTCACCTTGACGCCGTTCGGTGTCGCCAGCGAATAAAGCTGCAGCGGATGCTTGCCGACCGGCAGTTTCTTGTCGTGCGTCGGGCCGGCGATCGGCCGGTTGATGCTGGCGAAAGCGCCGCCATTTGCCTTGTTCCAGGTCCAGACTTTTGGCGGCGTGTATTGGTCCGTTGCGTAGTCGTTCATTTGGGAGGCCTTTGGAAGGGTTGGGTTGGGAGGATATCAGATATCAACGTGGGCAATGGCGGAGGAACTTTGCATAGGGCAGCTTGGGATAGCCGTAGGTACAGATAGGGCTGCCGGCGCTGTTGCAAAACCCCGGCGCGAACGGCGCGGCGCCGGTCCACGCCAAAGCCGGCGCCACCTCTTGCGCCTGATCACCTGCGCCATACCTATAGCCCATATCAGCTGCGAACATTGCCAGGAACCAAAGCATGAATATCGAACCCCTTTTGCGATCCATCGTGGCCGTCCGCGCCACCGTGCCAGAGGACGCCTTCACGGCAAATACACTTGGCACCCGCCGCGAGGGCAGTGGCGTGGTCATCCGCGGCGACGGGCTGGTACTCACCATCGGCTATCTCATCACCGAGGCCGAGGAGGTCTGGCTGGCCGACCAGGACGGGCGCGTGGTTCCCGCCCATGCGCTCGCCTACGACCAGGAGTCGGGCTTCGGCCTGGTGCAGGCGCTGGCGCCGCTCGGGCTGCCCGCCATTGCGCTCGGCGATGCGTCCAGGGCCAAGATTGGCGATCCCGTCGTGCTCGCCGACGGCGTCGGCCGCTCCGTGCGGGCGCGGATCGTCACCAAGCAGGAATTCGCCGGCTATTGGGAATATCTGCTCGACGAGGCGATCTTCACGGCGCCGGCTCACCCCTCATGGGGCGGCGCCGGCCTCATCGGCGCGGATGGCAGGCTGCTCGGCATCGGTTCACTGCGCCTGCAGATGAGCCGCAACGGCGAGGTCGCCGACATCAACATGGTGGTGCCGATCGATCTTCTGCCGCCCATCCTCGACGATCTGCTGACGCGCGGGCAGGTCGCCAGGCCGCCGCGGCCGTGGCTCGGCGCCTTCTCGGCCGAGAGCGACGGCAAGGTCGTGGTGATGAGCGTCGCCGAGGGCGGTCCAGCCGCCCAGGCGGGCCTTCGCCAAGGCGATGTCATCTCGGATGTCCGCGACACGGCGGTCGATGGGCTTGCCGATTTTTATCGCAAGCTTTGGAAGAGCGGCCCGGCGGGTGCCGAGATCCCGCTCCGGGTGCTGCGCGATGGCCGCGAAACCTGGCTGCGCGTCAAGTCCGCCGATCGCAACAGCCTGCTGTGGAAGCCGCCGCTGCAGTGAGGCAACCGAAACCTCTCACTCTCCGCAAGCGCTGAAGCCAGTGCCCGGGGTCCATTCCGCGAATGCGATGACCTTGCCTTCGACCGATACGGTCGCTTGCCTGGTGCTGCCGTCCGCCAGCTTCTTGCTGCTTTTGCCCTTGCCGGTCAGCACATTGTAGTCGCAGTCGCCGGCAACATTGTCGTCCATGTAATCCCAATAATCGTAGGCAAAACCGGCGACGACGAACGTGCCGTTGCGCCAGGCGAGCGTCAGCGTCTTGTTGGTCCGCTCGCTGCCGATCTCCATCGCCGGAACATAGAGCTTGATCGAACCGTTGGGGAGCGCGGTGAGTTCGGGCTCGGTGTCGGATGTGGCGGGGCCCGGCCGGTCATAATCCTTCCATTCGCCGTAAATCTGTTCATGCACGACCCCGGCAGGTTTTAGAAAATCGCCATCGCGATCCTTGAGGAAAAAATACATGTCCATGGGATGGCCGGGCTCGGTCTCCACGATCATCGCCAGATCGGCGGCGCCGTCGCTGTTCCAGTCGCCGGTCGCCGCCGTGATGATCTTCTGCGTCTCGATCGGTTCTGCCAGGGCGGCGGCCGGCAGCAGCAGGACCAGACCGAATATTGTCGATCGCATGTAGATCCCCTCGCGCTTGGGCAGGCCTGAGAGCATGCTTCTCAGGAGGCCCGGCTCTGCCGCGTCTCGGAACGGCTCGTCTCGTTGAGCAGCCGGCAGAGCGAAACCGCTTCACGACGGCTCAGGCCGATCAGCGCGATTTGCGAAAATTGCGCCGGCAGATCGTGAACGATGTCCCACACCATCCATCGGCCGTTCGGCTCCATGACACATTCGTAGCGCAATAATTGTTCCTGCATCCGACCCCCCGGCTTTGCTCATCGGACTGGTACAGCGTCGAGGTAAATGAGTTGTTGCGCCGCGAGCGTATTCCGCGGCTGTCAAAACCAGGCGTTGAATCCCCACAAGGGCGAACCCGACAGGTCACGGCTGACGGTGCCGATGCTCTCGACAAGGCAGCAGGGCAGGGACGCTTCCGGCGTGAACGGCGGCCGCCGCCAGAGTTGGATCAGGCGTTGCGGCTCGCCATGTGCGCGTCGAGCTTCCTCCTCGAGGGGCCGTAACGCTTGATGATGGTCGCGGCCTCGCTTTGCGGTATGCCGTATTTGCGGGCAAAGGCAGCGACCTCGTAAGGCTCTTCGCCTGAGACCAGTTTGCGATCCTGCTTGGTCTTGGATTTGTCGTCGGCCATGGCGTCCTCCATCACATCTGGTCGTTATAGGGCTCCTTGGTCCGGCCGACCATCCTGGCCAGTTCGGCAAAGGACGGTACGCCGGTTTCACCCTGGGCATTGTTGGCCGCCTGCAGCAGCCTGAGCGGAAAGCAGACGGCGTCGCGGTTGGATGGCGACATGTCTTCATAGAGACGCTCCTCGCTGGTCATCGCCGCCTCGGCCCGGCGCAACGCCATGTCGACCTCGTCGACCGACAGCAGGCCCTTGTGGACCAGCGCGTTGTTGACGGCCGCGATCGCCATCATCAATCCTTCGAGCTGGAGATTGGCGACGTTCATCGTCTTGCGTCCTTGCCGGGCTTCTTGGCGGTGGCCTTGCCGTCTGGCCGGATCGCTGCGCGCGGCGGGTTCTGGCCCTCCGAATGCAGGGTCCTGTCGTCGAAATCGTCAGCCGGCCTAGTCAATCCCATGCCGCCGGGAGGTGGCTTGTTGCCGGCCGCATCCTGCGAAAATTCGTCGGCCGCGTCGCGGCTCGTCTTTGCCGGATATTTCCTCGCTCCGGTCTCGTAGCGGTTCGGGTCGTCGGCCATGTCCTGTGCTCCCGTTGCAATGAGCAGATAACTTTCATGCGGCGGCAGCGGTTCCGTGGCGAAATCGACCTTGCCGGTGCGCAAGCCTTCGCAATCTGCGACCACGACTACGAGGATTGCCCGAAGCGCAGAACCGATGCCGGACGGCAGAAGCAGACGCCAGGCAACGCGTCCCAGCCCGCAGCCGCGGCTGCAGGGGAAATCGGCTGGCCACCCTGAACCACCCGCCGGTCCGGCCGGCTGCCCCGAAGGTCTTTCCATATCCAGAGGATTGCAATGCCGCCACTATTGTGGGCAAAAGCAGCACGGGCAATCAGGTTGGGGTGGGGTGATGACCGAAACGCAAGGCAATTCAAGCCGTCCGCAGGGCAAGCCGGGGATGGCATCGGGGTCGATCGGTTCCGGCCTGATCGCACTCGTCATCGTGGCGCTCGGCGTCTTTGCGCTGTTTGGATCCTGGTACACGATCGATCAGGGCGACCGCGGCGTGCTTTTGACCAACGGAGCGCTGAGTTCGGTCGTTGATCCCGGACTGCATTTCAAGCTGCCGTGGTTACAGCGTGTCGAGAAGATCAGCCTGCGCCAGCAGGTGCTCAAATGGGGCTGCGAGAACCAGAACGATTGCAGCGGCCTGCCGGCCATGCAGGCCTATTCGCGCGACCAGCAACCGGCCGACATGCGCGTCACCGTCAATTTCCACGTGCCGGCCGCCGAAGTCAGCAACGTCTACACCAATTATGGATCGATCGAGGCACTGGCCGACCGCGTCATTGCCAGGAAAGCACCGCAGGAGATCAAGACGGTGTTCGGCCAGTACGACGCGGTGTCGGTTATCCAGAACCGGGCGAAGTTCAACAAGGACGTCGCCGAGGCCATCGCGGCGGTAACCGACGGCCCGGTGATGATCGACAGCGTGCAGGTCGAGAACATCGACTTCTCCGATGCCTACGAGCAGGCGGTCGAAGCCAGGATGACGGCGCAGGTCGAGGTGCAGAAGCAGGAACAGAACCTGCAGCAGGAAAAGATCAAGGCCGATATCGCCGTCACCCAGGCCAAGGGCCGCGCCGACAGCGTCAAGGCCGAAGCCGAGGCCAGCGCCTACAAGACCAGGGTCGAAGGCGATGCGACCGCGGGCGCCATCAAGGCTCGCGCCGCCGCAATCGCCAACAATCCGCTGCTGGTCGAACTGACCAAGGCGGAGAGATGGAACGGCGAATTGCCGAAGTCGATGATCCCGGGCTCGACCGTACCGTTCCTCGAACTCAGCACGCCTGCCGCAGCATCGAACTGAGGCGCGGCGCAAACCAGATCAGGGCGGCGGCGCGATAGCCGTCCTGGTGCGGTTACGGCTGAAGCACGGCGCCTCGGGCGATTGCTTGCGTTTGACCTAGAAAAGCTGTCAGCAGCTCCATTCCCGCCGGCCAGTCGCCGAGCCCGCTGTCGCCATTGATGTGGCGAAGCGGTCCGGCGATATGGAGATCGCTGCCCCATCGCTCGGATTTCGCCCTGGCATAGTCCAGCGAGCCGTAGGGATCGTTGGTGCTGGCGACAATCAGCGACGGAAAGCGAAGCCGTTGTTGCGGTGCGTCGGCGAAGGCCCGGGCGGAGGAGGGGAAGGCCGGCGACGCAGGGTCCGGAACCGCGACCAGCAACGCGCCGCCGATAGAGCGGGGGGAGATCCGCTGCCAGTGTACGACGAGCAGACAGCCGAGGCTATGGGCGACGAGCACCGGCGGTGTCCTTGCCTGGCATACAGCGGTTTCCAGCGCAGCCACCCAGTCGTCGAGGTTCGGCGCGTCCCAACTCGCCGGGTTGAACCGCCGCATCGCCGGGTTTGCCTGCTGCCAACGTGTCTGCCAGTGGGCTTCGCCCGATCCGCCGATGCCCGGCACAATGATGAAGTCGGTCATGCGAAGCCCTTCTTTCCTGATGCAGCGCGTGCAATTCTAGGTCTTCTCCCAGGTGGCGGAATGAGAGATCATCGGAAAGCAGCGACGAAATCCGATGGATTAAAGGGCGATCATGCGGAACGGCGATTATCGGCCAAGGCTCGACCCCACCGATCTGGCGATCATTGAGATCATGCAGGAGGATGGCCGCATCGGCATCTCCGAGCTTGGCCGCCGCGTCGGACTGTCCCAGCCCGCCACCTCGGAACGGGTGAAGCGGCTGGAGGAGCGCGGCGTCATCACCGGTTACAAGGCGGTGATCAATTCGGCAGCGCTCGGGCTCGGCACCATGGCGGTCATCCGCCTGCGCACCACGCATGAGCATATCCAGGCCTGCCTGAAGAAGTTCGCCCAATTGCCGGAGGTGGTCGAGGTGCTGCGGGTGACCGGCGAGGATTGTTTTCTGGTCAAGGTCGTGGTCCCGTCACCGCCCGATCTTGAAAGCATCGTCGACAGCATCGGCCGGTACGGCACGGTGACGACAAATGTGGTTCTGCGCGCCGAGCAACCGAAGCGGCTGGGACGCGAATTGATGACCAGGGCCTGACTATCGCTTGGTCTGCGCATGCCCGACGGCATTGGCGAACGAGATGCCGCCCTTGATCTCGCGCATCGCCATCGAGGTGATGGTGCGCCGCACGCCGGGCAGCCGGCTGAGCTCCTCGCGCAGCATCCTGTCGAGCGCCATCATGTCGACGGTGACGATCTGCAGGAGATAATCGGCCTCGCCTGTCGTGGCGTGGCAGCGGCGGATCAGCGGATGCTTTTTGACCGCCGCCTCGAAGGCGTCCGACAGTTCGAAATCGATCGACACCTGGATGAAGGCTTCGATGCCGAAGCCGAGCTTGGCTGGGTCGATCAGGGTCGAGTAGCCGCGGATGACGCCGGCGTCCTCAAGCGTCTTGACCCGCTTCCAGCACGGCGTCTTGCTCAAGCCGACCTCGTCGGCGAGCGCGGCAAAGGAGATGCGGGCCTCGCGTTCGAGCGCAGCTATGATCTTCCGGTCGACCGCATCCAGCATCATTCGTTCTTCCTATCCGCTTCAGACGCAGTGTTTGTCCTTCATTTTGCGCTAATCGAATAACAGAAAGGGACAATGTTCGGCAAGAAAGCGATTAGACTCGGGAACGGGATCCAACAAGCGCCTGCGGCCCAACGGCCGCGGCAAGGAGCATGGCCATGGACAAGCAGGATTATTATGCCCGCATCGAAACGCCTGAGATGCGCGACTATGGCGTCTACCTCAAATGCGACAGGCTGCTGGCCTGCCAGAAGCCGCTGGCCGAGATGGTGAATGCCGACGAGCTGCAGTTCCAGATCGTTCATCAGGTCGAGGAGCTGTGGATGAAGCTCATCGCCTATACGCTGGTCGATGTCGTTGATTTCCTGGAAAAGCAGGACACGCATCGCATCGTCACACTGATGGGGCGCGTGCACCGGCTGATGCGGCTGATGACGGCGCAGCTCGACCTGCTCGAAACCATGTCGCCCAAGGAATACCAGCAGATCCGGCTGCAACTCGGCAATGGCAGCGGCCAGGAATCGCCAGGTTTCAAGCAGCTGTTGCGCCTGCCGCCCGATCTGTGGCGGGCCTTCAAGGCGTCGTACCTCGACGACCGCGGCCTTTCGGTCGAGGATGTCTACGATACCGGCTACGATCACGGCGACAGCTATGTCGTTGCCGAAGCGCTGATCGAGTTCGACGAGCTGTTCCAGAAATTCCGTGCCAACCACCTCTATCTCATCCACCGCACGATCGGCCTCGGCGCGAAATCGCTGAAGGGCCGGCCGGTCGAATTGCTGGAAGCCGGCGCCCGCCACCGCTTCTTCCCGGAACTCTGGGACATACGCTGGGCGATGACCGACCGCTGGGGCAGCCAGTATGGAACGGTACGCGAGCCGATCAGCAAGCCGGGGGTCAAGTTGGGGTAGCGCAACCTTTCTTCTCCCCTTGTGGGAGAAGGTGGATCGGCGCGCAGCGCCGAGACGGATGAGGGGTGTTGGACGGAGTGCCGCCGGCGCCAAGCTGGAGCACCCCTCATCCGTCGCCTTCGGCGACACCTTCTCCCACAAGGGGAGAAGGGAAGGCGCCACTTTGGTGCCGGCGCTTGTATCTCTCAGGTTTTTCGGGGGATGATGTCGGGCTTGCGGCTGGTGGTGCGTCCTTGGGGCACAACCACCGTAACTCTTGGGAGGACATCATGACCTTGGAAACCGCTCAATCAACCGTTCAGTCGCCGTGGCAGACCGCGGCAATCCTTATCGCCCGCCTGATCTTCGCCGCCGTCTTCCTGATGGCCGTGATCTTCAAATTCATCGATATCGGCGCCACCGCCGGCTATATCGCGGCGGCTGGATTTCCGTTCCCGCTGTTCCTGGCCTGGTGCGCAGCCCTGCTCGAGGTCGTCCTCGTTCTATGTTTCCTGACTGGCGCCTTCTTCTCATGGGCAGCACTCGTCGCCGGCGCCTATGTGCTGTTCCTCGGCTTCGCCTTCCACGGGCCGTCGCACTGGGCCGGCAACCAGGCGGAGTTCGGCTTCTTCGTCGATCACTTTACCTTCCTGGCCGGGCTGCTGTTTGCCGCCGTGCACGGGCCGGGCCGCGTCCTGGCGCTGAGGCTTGGCAGGGGGTGATGCCAAGCTTGCTGCGGCGGTCATCCTCGGTCGCCGCGTCACATCTGGTCGTTGTAAGATTCCTTGATCTGACCGACCATGCGCGCCAGTTTCGAGAAGGACGGCATGTCCGTCTCCGGCTGACATTGATTGGCCAACTCCAGCAACCGGATCGGGAAGTTGACGGCATCGCGGCTCGACGCCGACATGCCTTCGGACCTTTCCTCGTTGGTCTCGCTGGCTTCGGCCTTGCGCAAGGCGATGTCTATCTCTTCGACGGAGACCACGCCCTTGCGGACCAGGACCTGATTGATCGATGCGATGGCCATCAGCAGGCCTTCGAGTTGCAGATTGGCGACGTTCATGGCTTTTGCTCCCATTGGCTGGGGTTCAAACGCGCGAATGCCTGTTCTGATCCGCGGCTGCGGCTGCTCGTCGGCCGGTGAGATGCCTCGGCAAATGGAGGAAGCGCCAATTGCCGACGCTGCGTTCGCGCCCACAAAGTGGCTGGCGGGTAACGCGAGGCGCCGAAGAGAAATTCGGTTTTTTGTCGCCGCGCCACATTTTGTTCTTGCTTTGTGCCGGCAGCTATGCTACTAATTTGGGTATGGTGCCAATTGGCTCCAACGACCCGCCCGCCGAGGCGGGTTTTTGTTTTTCAGGCTTCTTTTCGATCGAACGTTGCTTGTGTTGCCGGCTGTGAAGTCGGCGGGACAGCGCTCGGGACAGTACCCCCTCTGGCCTGCCGGCCATCTCCCCCTCAAGTGGGGAGATTGGCGGTTTCGGCGCTGCGCTCTTCCTGCAACGTTGGAGATTGGCGAAAGCCGGCGCGAAAGCCGATTTCCCCCCAAGTGGGGGAGATGTCCGGCGGGACAGAGGGGGGCGCGAAGGAATGCAGCCTAGCGGTCTTCTTGGAAGGTCAATCGGGAGGCGGACAAGGCGAGGCGCTGAACGGAATTCGCATTTTTCTGCCGCCGCGCGCCACATTTTGTTCTTGCTTTGTGCCGGCAGCTATGCTACTAATCTGGGTATGGTGCCAATTGGCTCCAACGACCCGCCCGCCGAGGCGGTTTTTTTGTTTCAGGCCGGTTTGGAGACGATCACGGCGAGCGACGCGAGTTTTCCGTCACTCAGGCTTCGGATGTAGTTGCGGCGGCGCTGCAGGAATTCCGCGCCCATGACGACTTCATTTGCCTGCTGCTGCGCCGGCGAGGGCACGATGCCGGAATTGGCTCTCTTCAGCGCCAGCTCAACATGTTCGCCGGTTTCGTCGACGATTTCGTCGATGCGAAATCCGGCATCGACAAACAGGGTTTTCAATTTTTCCCGATCGGCGAGGTGGCTGGTCGCCGCAGAAACCGCCCAGGGCATGGGATAGTAGGGCTCGCCGCCGGCGAGCACGGCTTCGGTCCAGATCAGCCTGCCTCGCGGTTTCAGCACGCGCCAGGCCTCGTCGATGACCGAGGCTTTGTTCTCGATGTTCATGCCCACATAGAAGCAGATCGCCGCATCGAAGGTGCTGTCGCCAAAAGGCAGTTTCGTTGCGTCGGCCTGATGGAAGCGAACTTTGTCTGCCAGTCCGCTGAGTGCGGTCAGTCGGCTCGACGCGGCGACAAAGGCTGGTGTCAGGTCGATGCCGTCGACCTCGCAGCCATAGGCCGAGGCCAGAAACCTTGCCGGCCCGCCAATGCCGCTGCCGATATCCAGGATTCGATCTGTCGGCGAAGGAGCAAGACGGGCCGCATGCTCCTGCGTGGCGGTCAGCTCGCGGCCATGGAACTGATCGAACGGATAGAGTTGCGCGGCCGCGAGTTTGCCGGCCGGGTCGGCGTCCGGGATCGCGGCCAATATGCGATCGACGATGCCGTCGCTGCCCTCGCTGCCGTAGTGACTGGTGACATTGCCCATGACGCGTTCCCCTCAAGCGCAACCACCATCCCATCAACGCAAGTCTCACGCAATGCCCCGCCTTTTTCGCCCCTCTTTCCATCCGTTCACCGACGGGGATGCGAGGTCGGCAGCGCATTTTTCTGCCGCCGCGCCACATTTTGTTCTTGCTTTGTGCCGGCAGCTATGCTACTAATTTCGGTATGGTGCTAATTGGCTCCAACGACCCGCCCGTCGAGGCGGGTTTTTCATTTCGGGCTCCTGTTCGACCGAATGTTGCGTGTGCTGCCGAGGTATGTCGGCGCGAATGAACGCGACCGACTATCCCGGTCCGCAATCACCTATCGTCCATAGATTTCCCAACGCGCCCGTGCGCCCACTTCAGAGAACATCCCCATGTCCAACCGTTACGCCACCATCATCACCGACGATGACGGCCGCGAGGTCGTCAGCGCCATTGGCGAGTTTGCCGGCGCCGCACCCTACGCACGCCATGGCCGCTTCGAGCAGGTCGCCGCCGGCGTGCGGATCGGCATGGTGCGCGGCGGTACCGTCGATGCGGTCGGCGGCTTCGGCTTCCCGTCGGAAGCACTCGACGGCAACGCGGTGGCAATTCTCAGGGCAAGGCTGAACGCCTTGCCTGACGCCGCTGCGATGAAGCCCGGCACGACGACTGATGCGAAACCCGCAAGCCAGCCGCGGAAGCCGAAGTCGGCACGCGCCGGCAAGAAGGCCAGGCCGCGCAGGCGCATCGTGCGGCCAGGCAACAAGAAGCCGATGTCCGCCGGGACGGCGGAGTAGGGCATGGCCAAGGCTCCTTCTACCGGCGATCCGCAGCCGCACGATCAAGCACCCGGCAGCCGAACCAGGCGGCCGAAGAAGACGCTGGCTGACGGCTTTCTCGAAGCGATCCGCGCTGATTTTCGCGCCCATGGCGCCGGCGTCATCGCCGAGGTGCGCGCCGAAAAGCCCGATCAGTATCTGAAGCTCGTGCTGTCGGTGCTGCCCAAGGATATTAGTGTCAACATCAACAATCTGGATGCATTGAGCGATGACGAAATCAGGCAGCGCATCCGCGGCCTCGAAGCCGTCCTTAGGCCGTTCCTCGAGAAGCCGGGCTTCGCAAAAGGCCTCGCAGAGCCGGGCGGCAAGGACGGAATATCTCAGCCTGCTGGCGGAGCTGGACCGCAGGCGCCGCACTAACCAGCTTGCCGCCTATCGGCCCTATCCCCGGCAGGCCGAGTTCCACGCCGCTGGAGCTACCAATCGCGAGCGCCTGTTCATGGCCGGCAACCAGCTCGGCAAGACCAGGGCCGGCGGCGCCGAGTGGGCGATGCATCTCACCGGCCGCTATCCAGATTGGTGGCAAGGCAAGGTTTTCGATTGTCCGGTTCGGATGTGGGCGGCCGGCGTCACCGGCGAAAGCACGCGCGACAACCCGCAGCGCATCCTGATCGGCCCGCCGCAGCAGCAGGCGGCCTGGGGCACCGGCATGATCCCGGCCGACGCCCTCGTCAGCACGATGGCGGGGCGGGCGCCGGGCGCGCTCGACAGCGTCGTGGTGCGCTGGGGCGGCGGCGGCGACGTCCAGGCCGGCGAATCGGTGCTGTCGTTCAAGAGCTACGAGAAGGGCCGCGAGAAATGGCAGGGCGAAACACTGCACGGCGTCTGGTTCGACGAGGAACCGCCGCTCGACATCTATTCCGAAGGGCTGACCCGCACCAACGCCACCGGCGGCATCACCATCGTCACCTTCACGCCGCTGCTCGGCATGAGCGATGTGGTGCTGCTGTTCTTGTCTGCGGGGGAGGTGGGAGGGATGGGGAGGGGGTGAGGCAAGTTCAGGAAAGAAGCATTCGCTCTTCTCATCCGTTGCGTTCCTTCGCGCCCCCCTCTGTCCTGCCGGACATCTCCCCCACGAGGGGGGAGATTGGCAATTTCACCGGCCGCGCTTTGCAGTCGACGTTGGAGGTTGGCGAAAGCTGGAGTGGCATCCGATCTCCCCCCTTGTGGGGGAGATGTCCGGCAGGACAGAGAGGGGCGCTGTCCCGCCATCGGAAAGTTCTTTGTCAAACAGCACCATACGTCCAGCGCCTGCCACCACGATTCAATGCCGCGAGGGCGCACAATGACCCGCCACGTCACCTTCATGACCATCGACGATGCCGGGCATTATACGCCGCAGCAGCGCGCCGAGATCATTGCCGCCTATCCGGCGCATGAGCGTGAGGCGCGGGCCAAGGGCATTCCGGTGCTCGGCTCCGGCCGCATCTTTCCGGTGGCCGAGGAGCTGATCGCCTGCGAGCCGTTCCCGCTGCCGCGCTATTGGCCGCGGCTCGGGGCCCTCGATTTCGGCTGGGACCATCCCTCGGCGGCGGTCGAGCTCGCCTGGGATACGGAGGCCGATGTCGTCTATGTCACAAAGGCCTGCCGGGCTTCGCAGCAGACGCCCGCCATGCAGGCGCTGACCTTGAAACCATGGGGCGAATGGCTGCCTTGGGCATGGCCGCGCGACGGCCGCCGCGAGACGCTGGAAGGTGCCGGCACCGCACTGGCGAAGCAATATTCCGCACACGGGCTGAACATGCTCGCCAGCCATGCGCAGTTCGCCGACGGTTCGGTCTCGGTCGAAGCCGGGCTGATGGAGATGCTCGACCGCATGCATTCAGGCCGCTTCAAGGTGTTTGCGACGCTTTTGCCGTGGTTCGAGGAGTTCCGGCTCTATCACCGCAGGGACGGCCAGGTGGTGAAGCTGCGCGACGATTTGATGGCGGCGACCCGCTACGGCGTGATGATGCTGAGGGAGGCGCAGGTCGACCCGGCGGTGTTCAAGGCCGCGCGGCGCAAGGCCGGGCAGGCCGATCCGCTGGGGGCGTTTCGGTGAGGAAAATCGGGAGGGAGGCAATGCGCTCCGGCTCCGATTGGAAAACTGTAGTGAACGTCCGTGGACGTGGTGTAGCATCGAATGATCCCGCTCAAGGGACGCATCGGCGTGGCCTCACGGGGGCGTTCGCCGATAGGGGAGGCTCAGATGCAAGACGGAATTTCTCCAGACCACATACTGCAAATTGGCTTTGGGTTCTGGCCAGCCAAGACATTGTTGAGCGCCGTGGAACTGGGACTCTTCTCGCTGCTTGCGGACGGCCCCAAAACGGGCCTCGAACTGCAAGGCGCGATGGGGCTGCATCCGCGCGCAACGTATGATTTTCTCGACACCCTCGTCGCGCTCGGATTGCTGCAGAGGGACGGCGCCGGTGAAACCGGCAAATACGGCAATACGCCATCGACCGCGCTGTTCCTGGTCAAGCGGAGCCCCCAATACATCGGTGGAATCCTTGAGATGGCGAACGCACGACTGTATCGGTTCTGGGGCGATCTCACACCGGCATTGCAAACCGGAAAGCCTCAAAACGAGATCAAGGAGACAGGCAAGTCGATGTTCGGCGAGCTCTATGCGGACCCGGCGCGCCTGGAGCAGTTCATGGACGCGATGAGCGGCATCTCCATGGGCAATTTCACGGCGTTTGCCGAGAAATTCGACTTTTCCAAATATAAGACGCTGGCCGATATAGGCGGCGCAACCGGGCAGCTTTCGGCCATCGTCGCGGCGCGGCATCCGCATATGCAATGCCGGACGTGCGATCTCGCCGATGTGCAGCCGATCGCCGAACGGCGCTTGAGGGAGCGCAATCTCGGCGGCCGGGTCATCGCCGAGACGATCGACTTTTTCGCGGACGAATTCCCCAAGGCGGACATCATCACGATGGGAATGATCCTTCACGACTGGAATCTCGAGAACAAGAAAATGCTGATCGCCAAGGCCTACCGTGCATTGCCGACCGGTGGCGCGCTGGTCGCCATCGAGAACATCATCGACGACGAACGCAGGCAAAACGGCTTCGGTCTCATGATGTCGCTGAACATGCTGATCGAATTTGGCGAGGCGTTTGACTTCACCGGCGCCCAGTTCACCGAGTGGTGCAAAGAGGCAGGGTTTAGTCGCTGCGAGATTATTCCGTTGGCGGGACCTGCAAGCGCAGCAGTGGCTTACAAGTAGAGGCTTGGCACCCGCGCGCAGTTCGCCGGCGGTTCGGTGGCGGTCGGGCCGATGCTTGGCCGCATGCAATCAAGCCGCTTCAAGATGGTTTCGACGCTTTTGCCCTGGTTCGAGGAGTTCCGTCTCTATCATCGCAGGGACGGCCAAGTGGTGAAGCTGCGCCACGATCTGATGGCCGCGACCCGCTACGGCGTGATGATGCTGAGGGAGGCGCAGGTCGACCCGGCGATGTTCAAGGCCGCGCGGCGGAAGGCTGGGCAGAGCGATCCGCTGGGGGCGTTTCGGTGAGGAAGTGCCGAAAAGCTTAGCCGGGCTCCTTAGCCCATTCGCCGCCGCTGCCATGATAGGTCTCTGCGGAGAGCAAGAAAACCTGTGCGCAGGTCGTGCACCGAAAGCGGTAACGAAGCAGATCGTCCCATGGTCCATCCGGGTTGAGATCCGAAAACGGGATGACACTCGACATAGGACCACCCGGTACTTCCTGCAGAATACCGTCGCGTATGGCCTCTTTGGCCATCGTGATCGCCGCCGCGAGACGACCGGTGCTAAAGATCGTACGGGTCTCCTCGATCGGCGCGCAGTTACTACAAGTCATGCGCTTGTTCCCATAGGTACATCCACAAGTCACAGGCCAAGGAAATCCAGACGGCAAAGAGAGTCAATCTAGCTTGGCGCCTCGTTTCCCTAGAGCCTTTCACGTTTTGATGGAAGCGTAGCCGGCGTTTGCGAAGTAGTTGTTGCATTCGGTTGCCTCGATCGTTTCAACGAGGTGGCCGATGTGGCGCCAAGTGTCCTCGACGGTACGTTTCTGAGCTTGGCGCATCCAGTATTTGATTTTGGCAAAGGCCGCTCGATCGGATTGAGGTCTGGGGAGTAGGGCGGTAGGTACCAAAGCCTGGCGCCGGCCGCCTTGATCATCTGCCTGATGGCCGCCGACTTGTGACTTCCCAGATTATCCATGACGACGATGTCGCCGGGTTTCAGCACGGTGATGAGCTGCTGCTCGACATAGGCGCGGAAGCATTGGCCGTTGATTGGCCCGTCGAAGACGCAAGGTGCCGCGAGCCTATCGCAGCGCAGCGCGCCGAGGAAGGTCAGCGTGCGCCAGTGGCCGTGCGGGGCCAAGCCGCGCAGCCGCTCGCCCTTCGGCCCCCAACCGCGCAGCGGAGCCATGTTGGTCTTGATCCAGGTCTCGTCGATGAAGACCAGATGCTGCGGATCGAGGCCGGCCTGCCAAGAGCGCCATCGCTGACGCCTGCGGGCAATATCAGCGCGCGCCTGCTCAAGGGCGAACAGCGTTTTTTTTGAAGCTCAGGCCCTCGCGCCTCAAGAACATCCAGACCGCGTTGTGCGAGACCTTGACCCCGCGTGCGGCCAACTCATCCTTCAGACCATGCAGTGTCAGATGCGGCGTCTCACGCACACGCGCCTCGATGAAGGCACGGTGCGGCTCCAGCACCCTCTTGCGATGTCCGCCCATCTTGCCAGGCGCAACCGAGCCAGTCGCCCGATGGCGCTGCAACAACTTCACCGCCGCCGAAACCGAAATGCCGAACCGTTTCGCGGCCGACCGGCGGCTCTCGCCACCCAAAACCGCCGCTACAACACGTTCGCGAAGATCATCCGAAAGAGGTCGCGTCATCCGATGCTGGCCTCCACTCCAGCCAGCATCTTGAATCACAAAACCGACTGATCCGGAATCCCCTTCGATTCCGTCAAATCAGGAACCGCTCTAGGGCTCTCCGCTTCGCAGCGTGCCGGAAGTGACCCAACATGATCCTCCGCATCATTCCCGCCACTTTGCGCGACCTCTCCTACATCGCTGCCAACCTCCGGCTCGAGGACCGCGCCGAGATCGATTGCCAGTTCGACCACTGGTCGCCGGCGCTGCTGGCGTTGACGGCGCTGCAGGGGTTTGCCTATGTCGCCGAGCTCGACGGCAATCCGGAGGCCGGCTTCGGCGCTGCCGAGCAGCGCAGCGGGCTGTGGATCGCCTGGAGCTGGGGCACGCGCCGCATGAGGCGCTGCGTCCCTGGGATTACGGAATTCTTTCAGGCCGTGCTCGGGCCTGAAGTTGCCGCGCGCGGCGCCTGGCGTGTCGAGGCCCGCGCCTTGGCGGCCAATCAACTAGCGCTGCGCTGGCTTGCCCGGCTGGGCGCGACGCAACGCTGCCGCCTGCCGGGCTATGGCCGGAACGGCGAGGATTTTCTGCTCTACGACTGGACAAGAGCCTCTCACTTTGGAGAAAACCATGTGCCTTTTTCAAAAGCCGCCGGCGCTGAAGCCGTTGCCGCCGACACCGACCATTGCCGATAAGGACGTGCAGGCGCGCGAAGCCGCCTTGCGGGCCCAGCTTGCGGCCAATGATGGCACCGCCGGAACCGTGAAGACCGATTTGTCGCCCAGTGAGCTCACCGGCCAGCGCCGCGTGCTGCTGGGGGTGTGACATGGGCGCCATGAGAAGAGTGTTCCGCAACCGGGTGCTGGCTTGGTGGTACTGGCGCCGGCACGCGCGGTTGGTGAAGAAGAGGTAGACGGGAGCTTGCCTGCCGGGATCGCGTAAGCCGCGATCCTTCGCGCCCCGGGTGTTCAAGTGCATGCCTCTACAATTGCCCTCAGATGTTCCGCCTTTTCCGTAACAACCGAGCGCAAATCGTGTTCCTTCCGCACGGTTGACATTCCTCCCTCAGCCGCCATGCTGCATTGCAACATGGCCATCGAGGAGTTCGGCATGACAGAAGCCGGGTCATCGCGCATCGAGTGCCTGGACGGGCTTCGGGCGCTCGCCGCGATCTGGGTACTCATCGGGCACTGCTTGTTGTTGACCGGCTGGCAGATTCCTATTCTTGGCGAACCGGACCTCGGCGTCGATCTGTTCATCATGCTGTCCGGCTTCCTGATGGTGTTCCATTACCAGCTGCGCCAGGACAACGAGCCCTGGCAAAGGCCGGAAACCTGGCTGAAATTCTGGACCCGCCGCTACTTCAGGATAGCGCCGCTGTTCTACGTCATGCTGTTCGTTGCCCTGGCGCTTGGCCCCTATCTCTACGGGTCGAGAATGGTCATCGACGAGTTCCTGCTGAGGTCGCCGCAGGCGCCCGAGCGTTATCTCGACAGCGGCCTGAAGAATATCGGCGCCCATCTGCTGTTCCTGTTCGGCCTGGTGCCGAATTTCGCCTATCGCACGCCGCTGCCCGACTGGAGCCTGGGCTTGGAGATGCAGTTCTACGCGCTGTTTCCGGCCATCATGCTGCTGGTGCGCAGGCTTGACTGGCTATGGGCGGCCATCCTGACCGCCGCGATCGGCAGCGCGATGGTGTTCTTGATGGGGCAGTTGTCGGTGCATTTTCCGATGCCGTCGTTCCTGCCGTTGAAGATGCAGATTTTCCTGTGCGGGATGCTGCTGGCGGGTGTCGTCCATCAAAGGCAGAAGCGGCCCTTCGTGCATCTGGCACTGGCCATGCTGCTGGCGGCGCTGCCCTTCGGCGGCGGCTATGGGCTGGGCAAGCTGTTGATGCGCGAAGCGCTCGTCCTGGGGTTCTTTGCCCTGGTTCTCTACCGGATGCTGCCGGGAATGGCGGGCATCGTGGCCAGAAAGATCGCCATGACGCTCGCCAACAGGTTCTTTCATTTGATGGGTGAGCTTTCCTTCAGCATCTATTTGATCCATCTGCTGGTTCTCCAGCCGGTGGCGGCTCTGGTCATCACCCAGTTCGGTCACGAATTGTCGTCGCCGCTGCGCTTCGCGGTCGTCACTGTCGTCGTCTTGCCGGTGGTGTGCCTGCTGTCCTGGATCACCTATACGCTGATCGAAGTGCCCGGCCAGAAGATGGGCCGTTTCGTGGTGCAGCGCTTTGGGCGCAAAGCCGCGCTGGAGACGACGCCGGCGGAATAAGGCGCTGCCGATCTCCCCCCTTGAGGGGGAGATGTCGCCGAAGGCGACAGAGGGGGTCGCCGATCCACGCGAGACGACCCCATCTGTCCTACCGGACATCTCCCCCTCAAGTGGGGAGATTGGCAGTTTCGACGTCCCGCCATCTTTCTTTTCCCATTCATCCATCAAGCGAGGCTGACCATGAGCGATTCCCGTGCTCGCGATATTCTATCGCGACAGGCTGAACTGGAGAGCGAGCGCAGCCAATACGAGCATGTCTGGGAGGCGGTGTCCGAATTCTGCGATCCCGATGCTCCCGACATGTGGAGCGGCCGCCGCCACGCGGGCACGGACTCGCAGGCCGAGCGGCAGGAGCGGCGCGGTGCGCGTGTCTACGCCAACACCATCAACTCGGCCGCCAACCGGCTGGCCGCCGGGCTGGAAAGCCTGATCATTCCGCAGTCGGAGAAATGGCATGGGTTGTCGACCGCGGCCATCAACGACGAGGAGACCGACGAGGAAAAGGAATGGGCGGAAGCGCTGCGCGATTTCCTTTTCTCGCTGCGCTACTCCGCCAATTCGAACTTCGTGCCGGCAACGCAGGCCTGCCTGCGCAATGTCGTGCGCTACGGCCCGGCCTATCTCTATGCCGAGGAAGGTTTTGGCGGCACGCTGATCCGCTATGCCTCGATCCCGGTGGTCGAGGGCTATCTCTCGCGCAACCGCTGGGGCCAGGTCGACATTTTCCACCGCCGCTACGAGCGCACGGCAAGACAGGCCGCGCAACTGCTCGGCTATGACAGACTGCCGGCGCGGATCAAAATCCTGGTCGACGACCCCGCCAAATGCGAGACGAAGATCTCGCTGATCCAGTGCATCCAGCCGCGCGACGAGCGCAAGATGTACAGCTTGAGTGGCTCCTACCAGTATCTCGATACGGCGTTCGCTTCCTATCACGTCATCGAGGACGAGGAGGCGGTCGTCAGGGAAAGCGGTTTTCGCTCGTTCCCGGTGTCGTGCTTCAACTGGCGCCGCTACGAGGGCGATCCGTACGGCATCTCGCCGACCATCGAGGCGCTGACGACGGTGCGCGAGGAGAACGCCGTGCGGCGCTCCGGCCTGCGCGCGCTGCAGCAGATCACCGATCCGGCGACGGCCTCCAAGGCAAGGCTAGACTATGTGCCGGTGCTCAATCCCGGCGAGAACTATCCCGGGCTGATCGACGATGCCGGCCGGCCGCTGATCGCGCCGATCGCCACCGGCCAGAACCCGACCTATGCGTTCAATTATGCCGACAGCCGGGCCGAGGAGATCCGCGACATGATGTTCGTCAATCTGTTCCAGACGCTGGTACAGAACCCGCAGATGACGGCGACCGAAGCCTTGATCCGGCAGGAGGAGAAGGGCGCGCTGCTCGGGCCGTCCGGTTCGATCATCCAGGCCGGCTTTGCCTCTAATCTCGACCGCGAGCTGGGCATTCTCGAGGACAAGGGACTTTACGAGGAAGATAGCCGCTTCCTGCCGCCGGCGAGCCTTGCCGGCAAGGCGCTGCGGCCGACCTTCACCGGTCCGCTCGACGTGCTGCGCCGTTCGGCCGAGGCGCGCGACACCACCCAGGTTGTCACCACGGCCATGCAGATGGCGCAGTTCGACCCCGGCGTGATGGACAATATCGACGGCGACGAGGCGCTGAAGATCGTTCAGGGCGCCGGCCGCAGCCCGCAGCGCATTTTTCGCCGCCAGGACGAGGTGGCCGGCATCCGCGATGCCAGAGCCAAGGCTCAAGCTGAACAGGCCGGCATGGCGGCGATGGCTGCCGCCGGCAAGGTCGCCAGGGATGCCGTGCCGGCGGCAGTGCAGGCGCGCGACAGCGGCCTGCTCGATGGGCTCGGCGGGCTGATGCCGCAGGATGTGCAAGATGCTTCGGGCGGGCAGGGCGCATGAGCCAAAAACGCTTCGCCCATTCCAGCCAGGCCGGCGGCCCGGCCAAGGCGCGGGATGCCCTGGCCAAGGCCTATCTCAGGGTGTTCTCGGGCCAGGACGGCGAAATGGTGCTGGCCGACCTGGCGGCCGCAACCGGCTATTACCGCCGCCCATCCTATGGCGAGTGGCTGGCCAAGACCAAGACGCCGAACGGCTTCGAGCTGCACAGCGCGCTGAGCAACGCGCGGGCCGAAGTGGTGCAGCATATTATGGGGTTTTTGACGCTGGACGAGGCGCAACTGGCGGCACTGGAGAAGGCGGCGAGGGCGGAGGCGTAGGGGCTTAGGAGCGCCGGCCTTGCAGGGGTCACGGCCCGCTCCGGCCGATCATTCCGGCGACCTCGGCCAGTTCACAGCAGGATCACCATAGGTTGCCGCGGCCAATCCCCGTTTAGCCGACGCCCGTCGGCTTTGAGCATCATTAATGTCGGCCAATTCCTCATTGGCGACCTCTCCAAAATTCATGACCCGACGAAGGCGGCAGGACCCGGCCGGATCGCCGGTGCGGCGCCCGACCGCGCGGTGATCTTCGGCAGTTCGAGTCTGCGGGCTCCTTGGGCAAGGAATATTAAATGGCGACTATACCTCTCCAGCTTGCTCAGCGCCGGCTCGATACCGGCAATGTGCTCTCCTATCCCGAAGGGTCGCCGATCGGCAGGGCGATGCAGGGTTTTGGCGACGAGCTCTCTGCGGTCGCAGAGCGCTATCAGCAGCAGAAGCAGCAGCAGGAAGCGTTCGACGCTGAACTCGCGCGGCGTCGGTTCAACGGCCAGATCGCGCAGGCGGAAGACGAGGTGGTGGCGAATGCGCCGGCCGATGGCGGAGGCCTGCATGACACGATGTACGGCCAGGTCGATCCGCGCACCGGCCTCGTCACCAAGCCTGGCCTGTTCGACACGCTGTTCGACGACGCCTTGCCGAAAATACCCGAGAGTCAGCGCACCGCTTTCGCCAGGCAGAAGGAGGCCATGCGCGAGGCCGGCTCACTACGCATGGCTGCGAGGCAGCTTCAGCGGCGCGACGAATATGAGCAGGCCGAGTGGACCAAGGTCGATAACATCTCAACCAGTGCCATCGCGCAAAGCAACCCGAAGGACACCGAGAACTTCGAGGCGATCCGGCAGAACGGCTTTGACCTGATCGCCAAACTCCGCAACCCGCTTGCCCGACAAGCGGCGGAAGTCGCCTGGCGCAGCAATACGGCCAAGGCGCTGGTTCAAGCGATGATCGCCCAGGATCCGAAGCGGGCTGCCGAGATGTTGGGTGCTGCGCAGGCTGGAAGCCGAACCAAGGACGACACCGCCGCGGCCCTGGGTGGCTCCAGCGCCTTTGGTGCGCCCAATGCGGCGGCAGCGAAGGGTGACCGCGTCGGCAAGCAGACGCCTGATGAAAGGGTGGCGCAGGCGTTCAGGGACGACCTTCCGCAACAGGAACAGGCAGCGCTGATCCGACAGGCGCAGGCGGCCAACACTGCTCAGCAGGTTGAGCTTCGCACCAACATCGGTCTCGCCGAGCAGAACGCGCCGGACGCCATCGCACGGACTGGCGCTTATTCCGGCAAGATGCCTGGCCGGGACGCCTTCAGGATCGCCTATGGGCTCGACAAGGGCGACAAACGCTTCCGAGATTTCGACTGGCGAGCCGATGTCGGTGGGCAGGTTTTCGGGATGCGCACCATGCCGAACCAAGCGATCCATGCGGCGCTACGCGACCCCGATTCCGGGTCGAACGGTACGCAGGAAGACCAGACGCGCCGTCAGGCGACCGCTGCCGCGGTAGGGCTGGTCATGAACCACAGGCGAACCGATGCCGGAGGCTACGTCAGGGAGGTGTTTCCCAATGTCGATGCCGCCTGGAAAGCCGTGATCGGCGGCGGGCTTGAGGATCCAAACGGCTATGACAAGGACGCCTATGACAAAGCGATAGCCATGTCGGTCGCCGCGCAAGAACATTTGGGTATTGAGAACCCTCAGCCCGTGCCGCTGTCCATTATCCGTGATCTCTCCGACAATTATGACAGCGCGAGCATGTACCAGCAGGACATAAACGCGAAAGTAAGCACGCTGCTTGCCGGAACGTCCGGCCCTGCCGCTCGAGCAGGCGTGGCCCGGCAACTGGCGGATGCCGATCTGGCCTGGATTATACCGGTTGAGTCTGGCTACAAGGCCCCTTCGACGCTTTTGGTGTTGGCATCAGAGGGGAAAGCCCTTGGCAAGGTAGTTGCCAATGCGGGGATCGCCCTGGCCAATGTAAATGATTGGGTTGCCTACGGCATGGCCGGAGGAACGATCAGCCCTCCAGATTACAAGGATGCCTACTACGAGCCGTCGAACCGCGACGAAAATCTGATGATGCATCAGGGATCTGACGCATTGGGCTGGTCGATACCGTCGCCCGCGTTTGGTCGAGCCGCTGTTGCCGAGAAAGGAATCCCGCAAGCAATTGAGTTGGTCGGTTCCGGGGCGGCAGGGCATGCAGAACGATCCATAGGCAGTCTGGAAGCCGCACCAAGTTCCAAGGTTGCTCCCGGTCAGCTTGAGAAGCTAGGTGCTGGCGAAGGCACTGCGCCAGCCATGCCGGCGAATGCACAGCCGGAGGATTTCACCAAACTACCCAGGACGTCGCTTGATGCCGCTGGAGAACTTCCGATCGCTGACTCCAACGCCCTCTCTGGCGTTACGACGCCCAGCCCCGTGCAAGGCGGACACCAGACGACCCGTTCGCCTCGGAAGTCAAAATTGGACCGCGAGATGATCGCCGCAGTGGCGAGCGAGCTGTTTGCCAGAGACCCTAGTCGCGTAGAGCATCCCGGTGCAAAATTTGGCGAGGCGACTACAAATAATTATCGGAAAGCGTATGCTCAGGCGAACCCCGACGTGAACATCGAGGATGTAGTAATTCATCATCCGGCTGAGCAGCAATTACTTAAGAGGCTTCTAAATTTCCTATCGAAGAAAAAGATCAATTCGATAGAAAATCTCCGCGGGATCCCTAAGGATTTAAACGATATTCTGCATCTTGTTATCATTAGGGGCGAAAATGACAAATTCTATGAAAAGTACCCGTATCCAACGGAGCAGCAGATTCTGGATCATTCTACAATGATGGATAAGAAATATGGCCATCATTTCGTGCCGCCTGTCGGAAAATATAGGTGAAAAATGGATTATTATTATGTAGAGCCATTTGTTGCTGGTGATTTTGGCAAAAATACGGTTCTCGATAACCGCGTTCACCCGCCGATTGTGCACAAACTTCACTACGAGATTGACGTTTGGATAGGTGATGTCCTGATAAGGAGTTTTCCCTGTTATCTTGTCACCAAAGAAGCCGAGCTGGAGCTGCTGAAGATGCGAGTTTCAGGGGCGACGTTTGCCGACGTCGAGGTTACTGCTTCGGAGTTGTTTCATCGGCTGCAGCCAGAAACAGAACTTCCAACCTTCGTCTGGATGAAGATCCATGGGCAGCCAGGACATGATGACTTCGGCATGGCTTCGAACCACACGCTTGTTGTTTCAGAGCGGGCGCTAGACGTGTTTGAGCGCCTCGGCAATGAGTCGGCCGGGATTCATTCATTCGACGAGCCGGAAAAGGATTGAATGATCCTAGTGACTTCGCACGTCAGAGATTTAGCTGATGGACTGCAAAACCTGAACGCGAATAGCCATCGGTTCTGCGGGCATCAATTCTGCAAGGTGCAGTCCAAATACCACGTGTTCAGATATGTTGGAGTTTGTAGCGTGACCCGCGCCTTGGTCGGAGGACCTTCAATATTTGCTGTCCTCATAACGAAGGTGTCGAGCATAAATGTCGTGCTGTCAAATGCAGCGATCTGATATACGTTTCGTCGGAAGATATCGTATTTCGTTGACGATGGTTTGAACGTGCCCGATTTGCTGGTTACAATGAAGTGATCGGCAAATTCTTGGATATCAAATTTCCTGGCCTTGTTAGCTGCGACGAATCCCGAGTCATCTGATGACGGTATGTCGGACCATGTGTGGAAGTCGCTTACTGAACATATGAAGACGTCGCCATCTTTTGAGTTCACTGGCTCCATTGCAGTTGTGTGCGTCAAGTTCTGCAAAATGGCGTGGCATTGCGGTGACGTCGGCGTGTCCGCCGCGCAGCCCCCGTGTTTAGCGGAGCGGCGGACACATGACGGTGCTCAGGCGGCCAAGGCCCTCAGGCTCTCCTTCTTGTGCTCGCGCAGATGATCCATGTTGAGATAGCGGGTCGCCTCGAGCCAGTTCTCGTGGATCTCCACCGCCAATGCCCGAACCAGCCGCAGACAGCTCCGCGGGTTGGGGAAGATGCGAACGACCAGGGTGCGCCGCTTGATCTCCTGGTTCAGCCGCTCCAGCATGTTCGTCGACTTCATGTGCTTGTGGTGAGCTAGCGGCAGCCGATAGAAGCTCAGCGTCTCCTCGATGTTATCTTCCACCCAGTTGACCAGCTTCGGGTATTTGGCCTGCCATTTGGCGATCCACTGCGCCAGGTCGCGTTTGACCTCGGCAAGGTCGCGCCGGTCGTAGAACC